>NZ_CP047954.1:1206992-1508740 GCF_014279895.1 Synechococcus sp. M16.1
CGGAATGGGTGGGCACGGAACAGACCCGCTATTTCGCGATCGATGGCGATGTGCTCACGGTGCACACCCCCTGGCGGGTGATGCCCAACTGGCCCGAGAAAGGCCTCACCCGCAGCATTGTTCGTTTTCAGCGCTGCCGCTGAAGGGTTTCAAGAGAAGGCTCAGGCATCGGTCTCGCCTTTCTGGCCACCACAGGCGTGGCGGGGTTGGTAGCCCTGCTGCTCAGCCAAATAGCGCAAATAAACGATCTGATGACGGTCCGGCATGCCAACCGCAGCAATCAGACCCAAAGGGCCAAAGAGAAACCCAGCAACAGCCCAGCGGTTGCTGTTGCGCGCCTTCTGGGCGGCAACGGTTTTCGAGAGGCCAGCGCTGATCAGATGAGCGATCAGCACAAATAGCAGAGACTTGAGTTCCACGGAGAAGGCGCAGCACACCCGTTGAGATAGCCAGCGTCTGCAGCACTGTCAGCCTTAGAACGTCAGCTCACGCCGAGCTGCGATGGCCACCACCCCCCTGCCCAGCACAGGCGCCGTGAGCGGACTGGCGGAAACCCTGGCCTTCTTCACCCAGGCGGATTTCGCCCAGCGGCGCTTTGAGGCCCACGGTGATGTGTTCGAAACCAAGCTGCTGGCCCAGCGGATGGTGTTCATCCGCGGCGAACGGGCCATCGGCGACCTGCTGGGGCAGGGGGATGCCTTGCAGGGCTGGTGGCCCGAAAGCGTGCGGCAACTGCTGGGCAGCCGATCGCTGGCCAACCGCAGTGGTCCGGGGCATAAAGCCCGGCGCCGGGTGGTGGGGCAACTGTTCTCCAGCGCAGCGCTTGCGCGCTACACCCCGTCGATCGAGCAGTTGGTGGCGGAGCTCTGCCAGGAGCTGATCACCACCACAACAGCGCTGCCGCTAGCGGCACGGATGCGGCGCTTCGCCTTTGCGGTGATCGCCACCACGGTGCTGGGACTGGATGGCGCCAGCCGTGATGCCCTGTTCGCCGACTTCGAGATCTGGACCCGGGCTCTGTTCTCGATTCCGCTGGCGATTCCCGGCACCCCCTTTGCGAAAGCGATGGCGGCACGCCAACGGCTGCTGAAGCGGATCAAAGGCGTGCTCCAGGCGGGCACCAACCAAGGCGGGCTTGATCTGCTGAGCGGCGGCTTGGATGAAGCCGGCATTCCTCTGGACGATGACGACCTGGCCGAACAGCTGCTGCTCTTACTGTTCGCCGGCTACGAGACAACGGCCTCATCGCTGAGCTGCCTGTTCCGGGCGCTGCTGCTCAACCCCGAGGTGGAGAGCTGGTTGCGCGATGGGTTGGCGAATGAGGCGGCATCAGCACGGTTGGACGCAACAGTGCTGGAGGTGATGCGGCTGACGCCGCCGGTGGGTGGGTTCTTCCGGCGCAGCCTGGCGCCGATCGAACTGGCGGGGGTGGCCGTTCCCGAAGGCAGCGTGATTCAGGTGGTGCTGAGCCCGACGTCGGCCGGTGATGACGAGGATCTGGCGGTATTCCGGCCGCAACGGCACCTGGATGGCTCGTTTAAGCAGACCCTGCTGCCCTTCGGTGGCGGCGAACGGGTCTGCCTGGGCAAGGCCCTGGCGGAACTGGAGATCCGCCTGATGGCGGTGGGACTGCTGCAGGCGGTGGAGCTGCAGCTGCAGCCGGATCAAGACCTGGCGCTGCAGCTGATCCCCAGCCCCACTCCCAAGGACGGGTTGCTGGTTCAGGCCACCGCGCGGTGATGGTTACTGCGACGGCGACGGCCGAGGGGTTCGATCCAGTCCACCAGCACCTCCTGGTGGCGCAGCATCGGCTCCGGCAGGCGGCAGCCAAGGTTGATCTGGCCTTGGTCCATCAGGCGTCCGAGCCGGATCGCGGCGGCCTCTTCGGGCCGATCAAAGCTGGTCTGATGGGAGGCCAGCCAGTTCACCTCGTGCTCGGTGATCACCCCGGTGGAGAGGCTCTCCAGGAAGATTTCTCCGACGGTCATGAGAAACGTGTAACGGATTCGTTACATCCTGGCGCGGCCAGCCGGCAGCTGCGATGCAAGGCCGTTCAGGCCAGCCACCGATCGGCATCCATCACCTTCTTGATCAGCAGGCCGAGGCGCTTGAACTCCGCGAAGTTCACATCCTTCACCGCCTGATCCAGGCCGCAATCCACCCAGGCGCCGTCGCGCTTCTCCTCAATCGTGAAGTCCTGCTCGAGGCTGTCGCGGCGGATCCGGTAGGTGATGCCGTCCTCGTGCAGGTAATCCGCGGAAACCAGCTGCAGACCCATCGATCGCTCGCGTCAATCCAGCGATGGTGGCGTGAAGGTGTCAGCCACCGCAACAATCCAGCGTGCCGCCGCCGCCGTCACCTGTTCCTTGGTGACGTTGAACTCCAAATCATGCCCCTGCTCGAGCAGATCGGGAATGATCGTCTGCCAGGCCATGCCGGCGGCACTGGCATTGAGATCACCTATCAACACGAAGGCCTTGGCCGCCCCGGTGACGGCATCGGTGTATTCGGGATTAGCGCTCACCTTGCTGCGGTACCAATCGCCCACCAGATCCCGCTGGGCCTTGCTCAGAAACGGCGGGGCGCCAACGAGATAGGCGTCGAGCACCAGCATCGGGCTGGGCACGCTCCTGCCGGGGTGTTTGAGCTCGAACCAGGCCTGGCCGATGGAGGCGGCATCGGGCCAGTGGCAGAGGATCGCGGCGTCCTGACTGTCGAGGGAACGCTGGCTGGCCAGCTGATCGATGCGCTCCAGCAGGGCCGGCCCGGCGAGGGGCGGTTCACTGCGGGCATGCTCCGCGCGGGCCTCATTGATCGCCTCGGCCACGGCCGCCTCGTTCTCGTTGAGCTGCTCGAGGGCCCGCTTGAGGTTGGCATCGGCGTCGGCGGGGCTGGCCACGAAGCATCAGGCGGAGTCAATCCCCAAGATGTCATCTCCGCCAGCGAGCAGCATCCAAATCAATCAGCAGGTTATTGATAATTTTCCACTTGAAGGTTGTAACCCGACACCAACAGATTTTTATCCAAACAGATCTCTGCAGGAAATTTTGGCGATGCTGATTTAATTAGGCGCAGATGAACATCAATTGGCTTATAACCCGCTCGCAGACAGCATTCAAAGAATTTAGATACAGCCACTTCGAGAATTTCAGTGCCAAACAGGGGCGTGACTTGTCCGCTCTCATGCACCAACATCCCGAAGTAATGCATCAACAATTTCAAAGCGACGAGACTTTACAAAAATGAGAATCATTTGCAATGAGCACAAATACCCAGGGCCAATCAAGGGCACGACGTCGCGGCGCATAAAAAAGCAGGAGGGTTGCCCCTCCTGCCGATCACTGATCTGTTGATCGCTGCCTGAGGCAGAGGATCAATAGCTGCCGTAGTTGAACTTGCCGCCATACATGCGGCGGTAGGCGCTGTTGCGAGCGTTCTTGACGGCGTTGGTGTAAGAGAAGCCAGCTCCATCGCCGGAGAAAGCACCGCTGCCAGCAGTGAAGCCGCTGAGGTCTTTGGTGAGGCGCTTCACCAGCAGAGGGCCGGTGTACATCACGTGCTCGGCACTGGCGTTGGCCGGGGTGAGGTCAGCCATGCCCACGAAGGTGGAACAGGCAGCACGGGCTTCCGACTTGAAGCCGCGCAGGTAGGGAACCGTGTCGGTGCCGAAGGTCTCGAGGTACTCCTCGGAGTGGGTGAGGCTGTCGACGAAGGCATCGAAGCCCTGGTCAGCGATCAGCTGGATGCCAGCGCTGATTTCCTGCTGACTCACCGGAGGACGACCCAGCAGGTGCTTGGTGGTGAGCTCGATGCCGCGCATGGGCGACACGGCGTGGAAGAACTTCTGCTTGTAGAGGTCAGACTTGACCAGGCCGCCCATGAAGCCCTGGACGTTGATACGGCCATCACAGAGGAAGGCTTCCAGGGAGGTGAGGCGCTGGCTGTCGGCGATGCCGATGTTGCCGAACACCTGCTTGTAGGCCGCGGCGATGGCGGTTTCCAGGGCCGAGCTGCCAGTGGCGGCATAGGAGTGGTTCACCGCTCCGAAGGGGCAGACCTCATGGATCCGAGGACCCATGCCGATGCCCATCGAGGCGCATTGGTTCTGCTTGTATTCAGCGTTGCTGGATGCAGCTTTGCCGGCGTTGGAGCTGGCGCTCTTGGTGGCAGTCGCGGAGTTCGCAAAGGCGAAGGACACCCGTTGATCGTGGGTGAAATCCCGCTTGTACTTCAGAGCTGGCATCCGAAAGACCAATGAAATTCAGTTCAAGTTATGGCGATGACTTCATGCGCGCTGATGAACTTATAAATAGTTAAAAGTGAGCGTTACATGGCGCAATCAAAGCCGCTGACTGCAGCTCGATCACCACAACTTGAAACGGCTGAAAAGCCTGATCTGAACTGAAGTTCCGGCGGAATCAACCGCCATTGCAGTAGCGAACGGCTTCGGCTTGAGAGCGGCCCTCAGCCACAACGGTTTCCACGCAGCCGTTGAACAGACGGCTCTCCTGCTTCACGGCACAGAGGCCAACGGCAATGGCCGCCAAAGACACAGCCGACACCACGGTGGCGGAGATCTGAACCAGGCCATAGGCGAGCATCGCCCGCTTCTTGCCGCCGCAGGACTGCTGGTTGGTGGTTTCCTCGGACATAACAACAAAGCAACGCCGAGACCCTATGGATCGGGCGTTGGTCACCGAAGCACGATCACGACCGTGATCACCGAACAGCCAATCACCAAACAGGCGATCACCGAACACCCCCCCCAGGACTCAGCCGAGGGGATCGATCAGGCCGTAGAGCAACGCCATCACCGCCAACTGGGTGCGATCCGCGGCACCCAACTTGTCTTTGGCATTCACCACGTAGGTCTTCACCGTTTCCACCGAGATACCGAGGCTGCTGCCGATGCCCTGGTTGGTGAGGCCGCGGGCGACGCCAGCCACCACCTCCAGTTCTCGCTCGGTGAGCTCTTCAATCAAGGGCGGCAGGTTTGGGTTTGGAGCCTGGGCCGCACCGAGCTGGCGAATCTCTTCGGGGAGATACACACCGCCTTCGGAAAGGGTCTGGAGGGCTTGAACGAAATCACCCTTGCCGGTGCCGAGGCTTGATTTGAAGATCACCGCATCGGCGTAGGCCTGCATCGCCTCCTGCACCACGGCCTGGGTTTCACGCACCAGCACGATCAACAACTGACAGGTGGGCAGCTCCGCCTTCACCCGCCGCAGCAGGTTCATGCCGTAGCCGGTCTCCAGATCCGACGTGCAGATCAGCAGGCTCGGCTTGTGGCGCAGCACCAGCTCAAAGCCCTCGTCTTCGGTGGTGGCGGCACCCACCACGGCACGGCGAATTGGCTCGGCCAGGCAAAGGCAAGCAAGGGTGAGGCGATCACCACAGCAGGCCACCACCCGCTGGGTCTTGAAAAACTGCGCCGTCACCACGACGGCTTCGTTTAACGCGCGCGAATCGAGCCGCAGCTCCATCCCAGGCTTTTCAGATGCCCCTCTTTTAGCGGCGTTTGGATGGCTCAGCTGCAGAGCCATCACGGCCACCTTCGCGACGTACAACACCGCGGATGCAGTGGGGATAGCGCTCACGCCCCAGGCGCCAGGCCTGGGCGGCATCGACCACCTGCACCGTTTCGGTCTGCAGCTCTCCTTTGCGTTGAAGAATCAGGTCATACAGAGGAGACATACCAACCGGCGACGTGCTCTTTTATTGAGCAACACGCCATTGGATTCCACATCCCTCAGTTGAGGGTGCCATCTGTGTAGCCATATCCCTCAACTGAGGGATTTAGAGCAACGAATTAGGCGCCAGACCCCCTTCGTGTCATTTGGCACAACAGCATTGATAAGGAGCCAGCACATTGATTCGGTTGCTTCAAAGCTGTGGCCAGCCGGCTACGCCAATCCCTGCTTCAACTCGGTGACCGTGTTGGTCGCCATGTTCAGCGCTGGCCGGAGGGATCCTGGCCCGATGCCATGCAACGCAGTCCCCGCCGGGTCCGCAGCACCGCCAAGGATGTGATCAAAAGCACCGCCAAAGCGGCAGTGGACCTGGGCCGACGGGCTGCACGCCTGGGGATGGACTCGATCAAACGCGCCAGCAACCGATGAACAGTGGCTTGCTGGTGTTGTCTGTTCTGCTGTTCGTGGCCGGTGTCACCTTGATCAGCATCGGCTGATTAAGCACAAACACTCAACACGATCAAACGGATTGATCGGCAACCAAATACAAGAAACACGACAGCGGTTGATACAGCTTCTCGTTGGAATCCACCGGATCGTGGCTTCAACCAAGTCCAAAGCCCATGGAATTCCTGATTGCCGGCTGCTTCATCTTTCCGCTATCAGCCCTCTGGATTCAATCGAGGGAAGACGACAACAACGAAGACGAAATGGACTTCCTCTGAATCAAGCCCTGGAAGACGGCAAGACCGAGGCCTTCAGTTCATGGGCCAGAAGATCGGTGGCCAGCATGGTGAGAGCAACACCCATCAGGGCGAGAGCCATGCCCTGATTTTTGTCTGAGGCAACAGCTACATTCCTGGACAATTCCAGATGTTTTTCCCAGGAGAAATGCATCAGCTCCAGGCCTGTACATGCTTTCTAAGGCCATAAGCCTTTGCGATCCGAGCGATCAGCGGCATTCAGAAATGTTCTGTAATGCAAGCAATGCATTGAGTTGAGCATTCTTTCCTCAAATCGGTTGCAACTACTACGTTTTCCATTTGCAGCCTCAAAAGTTCTCGGGTACGTTCCGCTCACAAAGCCACAAGCCAATGGAACCGATCGCGTTGACTCTGGGCCAGAAATTTGAAATCGAGAAATTCTCACGCGAGATCGATAACTCTGATGATCTTGCGGCTCTGAAAAGCATTGCCAAAGACCTCTTGTTGGCCTGGAAACAACAACAAGCCGCCTCAGCCTGGATCGTGCGCCAGCAATCCCAGGGCCTCTGAAGTCAGCTGATTTCGTTGCTCACCACTAATAACGATGGAAGACAACCAAATGATCACCACCATCTCGGTGGAAATGGATGCCTTGCGTCTTCTGCACCGGGCTGTATCCGATGCCTACGCCAACTGGCCCGGTGGTGATGCCAACGAACAGGCCTGCCTGTTGAACATGAAGACCCAGCTCTATGCGGCCTTGATGGACCACCTGCTGGAATCGGGTTCCATCTGAGCCCCATTCCGAAGCAAATCAGTCGTTTTCCCTTAGCCAGTAGAAAAACTCATGTGGGGGCAGCAGTTGCGGCAACAGACTTGATCCGGCCATGGAGTTCGCCATGCAATCTGATCGCTCCCGCCTGCGCGAGCTGGAGATCCGTGTCGCCAACCCGCAGCACTGGAGTTCCGGCGAACACCAGATCAATGTTGAAAACCTGAGGCAGCTGCGCTTTCAGATCGAGGATCAACTCAAGAAACTGCGCCAGCAGACTTAGGCCTCTGCCTTAAACCGCCTCAGTAGGAACAGAGAAGAACCCCATCAGCAGGCGAGACACCAGGCAAAACCCTGCAGCAGCGAGTGCTCGCTAACGAGCAAAAAACCAAGCAGAGAGGCTTGTTTACATAACGAAACATAGTGTTACAGTCCGTAAATCCCCTCGATCCGTCCTGGATGTTCACGCTCGATAAAGCCCGCCAGATTTTCCCGGACACCCTCACTGCTGATGCCGTTCCGGCCATCACCGCACGCTTCAAGCTGCTCTCGGCAGAAGACCAACTCGCCCTGATCTGGTTCGCCTACCTCGAGATGGGGCAGACCATCACTGTTGCCGCCCCCGGCGCGGCAAGGATGGAACTGGCTCGCCCGATCCTCGACCAGATCCTGGCGATGAGCTTCGACGAGCAGACCAAGGTCATGTGCGACCTGGCAGCCAAAATCAACAGCCCGATCTCCAGCACCTACGCCTACTGGTCAGTGAACGTGAAGCTCTGCTTCTGGTACGAGCTGGGCGAATACATGCGCCAGGGCAAAGTCGCCCCGATTCCCCAGGGCTACAAGCTCTCCGCCAACGCAAACTCCGTTCTGGAAGCGGTGAAGAAGGTGGAGCAAGGCCAGCAGATCACCCTGCTGCGCAACTTCGTTGTCGACATGGGATTCGATCCCAACATTGACGACGACAAGATCGTCGCCGAGCCGATCGTCGCCCCCACCCCGGTGGAAGAACGCGAGGAGATCTTCATCCCCGGCGTTCTCAACCAGACGATCCTCAGCTACATGCAGCTGTTGAACGCCAACGATTTCGATCAGCTGATCGATCTCTTCCTCGACGACGGTGCGCTTCAGCCCCCCTTCCAGCGTCCGATCGTGGGCCGCGAAGCGATCCTCAAGTTCTTCAAGCGCGATTGCCAGAACCTGAAGCTGATGCCCCAGGGCGGCTTCGGCGAACCGGCAGAAGGTGGCTTCAACCAGATCAAGGTCACCGGCAAGGTGCAGACCCCCTGGTTTGGTCGCGAAGTGGGCATGAACGTGGCCTGGCGCTTCCTGCTCGATGAAAACGACAAGATCTACTTCGTTGCCATCGACCTGCTCGCCTCGCCCGCTGAACTGCTCAAGCTTGGTGCCAAGTGACAACTTGAAGGGCAGCGCGGGGCGCGGTCTCCAGCTGGGAGCCCTGATCGGCGTCTCTTGGCTGTTGACTCTGGTCATCGGCCTGCAGCTCGACCTCGATCAGCTGCATCCCCTGGCGACCACCGCCTGGGTTCTGGTCCGCAGCTTCCTGCACACCGGCCTGTTCATCCTTGCCCACGACGCCATGCACAACAGCCTGGTGCCGGGTCATGCAGGGATCAACCAACAAATCGGCCGGGTGTGTTTATGGCTCTACGCCGGCCTCAACTACGACGCCTGCAAACGCAACCACTGCCGACATCACCGGATGCCTGAATCGGAGGGTGACCCCGACTTCTGCCCCACCAACAACAGATCGGTGCTGGCCTGGTTGGTTCGCTTTATGCGCAACTACCTCAACGCAGCACAACTCAGCCGACTGGTGCTCGTTCTCACGGTTCTACTACTTGCAGCGCAACCGCATCAGAGCCAGCCGCTGATCACAGTTTCTGTGGTTTTTCTGCTTCCTTTGCTGATCAGTACCGCACAACTTTTCTTTGTTGGCACTTACCTGCCCCATCGCAAAGAACACAAACAAACAGGCCACGAAGTTTCAATCAAAAGCTTGAATCTTCATCCGTTTGTATCACTGCTCGCTTGTTACCATTTTGGCTACCATCGCGAGCACCACAACCATCCCAAGGCTCCCTGGTTCCTCCTGCCGGAACTACGCACTGGTCGATTGGTGCACTGAGTTCTGAATCAGAATCAGTTTCCCTACGCTCCCTCCCCCTCACACCCCAATGTCTGCAACCGATTGGACCTCTGAAGAAGAAGCGGTTGCCCGGCAGGCTTTTGATCTGGGCAAACAGCGATCTATCGTGACCTTGATTGACAATCTCAAGAATTTGAGCACCAAGCTGGACACGCCTGAATCAATCTGGCAATTTCACGATTATCTGAGTACGGAGCGCTATCAATATGAAGGGAGGATGGAATTTGATTTCAGTAACATCCTGTTCACCTTGGCCGACATGATCAAGCAGAAGCTGATCAACTACGACGACCTGAATGGTCTCAATCAACTGAAACTGAGTAAGATCAAAGCCATGTCGATGTTTTGATCAATAATCTGATCAATTACTCTCAGGCTCTGCTCCCGTTCGGCTGCGGATGAAATCCCAGGCCTCTTCCGCTGAATCCGAGAAATGAATCAGATCAAGATCATCATCTGAGATCAAGCCCGTCTCGGCGAGGTAGTCGAAATCCACCAGCCTGCGCCAAAACTCTGTTCCAAACAGAACGATGGGCATGCTGCCCTTGGTGCCGACCTGCCGCAGGGTAAGCAGCTCAAACAGTTCATCCAGCGTGCCGAAACCACCCGGGAAGAGGATGGCGCCAATCGAACGCATCACAAAATGGAATTTGCGCAGTGAGAAGTAGTTGAACTTGAAGCAAAGATCGGGGGTGATATAGGGATTGGGGTGTTGCTCAAACGGCAGCGTGATGTTCAGCCCAATCGAGCGGCAGCCTGCCTCAAAGGCGCCCCGGTTGGCGGCTTCCATGATTCCCGGCCCGCCACCGGTCACGATCACATGGGATGAGCAATCGTGGGGTTGTTCCCTGTTGCACTGCCCGTGCCGGGACGCCAATGAGGCGAACTCTCGGGCTGCATCGTAAAAACGAGACAACTCCACGAGCTGTTGCGCATGGACGACTTGCCGCTTCAACAGCGGTGAGCCTGGATTTTCACTAAGCCGTTGCTCGGCTTGCGCCAGCTTCGCTGCTGCGGTGTCGTTGTCGACGATCCTGGCACCACCAAAAACGATGATCGTCGATTCGATCCCGGCTGTTTCCAGATGCAGATCAGGCTTGGTGATTTCAAGCAGCATGCGCACACCACGCATATCGTTGCTGTTCAGAAGCTCTTGATCTTCGTGGGCAATTCTGTAGGTGGGGGACGTCAGAATCGCGTCCAAGTTGGCTTGCTCAGGCGATGAAGTATTTGGGAATTGGGTCATGTGTTCAACAGTCACGGGTGTCAGTGATGTCGGAGGTATCGGCGATGTCGTCTTGATTCAGAGGATGTTGGCGGCTAGTTCAGCCAATTCACTGCGCTCTCCCTTGGTGAGGGTCATGTGTCCCACCAGGGGCTGACCTTTGAGCTTTTCCACCAACCAGGTGAGCCCGTTGCTTTCGGCATCCACATAGGGATTGTCGATTTGATACGGGTCACCGGTGAAGACAACCTTGGTTCCTTCACCCACCCGCGTCACGATCGTTTTCACTTCCAGGGGTGTGAGGTTCTGCGCCTCATCCACCACCAGGAACTGATGGGGGATCGATCGGCCGCGGATGGTGTTGATCGCTTCAACCTCAAGCAAGCCCATGCCTTGCAGGTCGGCCCAGGCGTTGCGTGGTTCGCGCTGCCGCTGTTTCTTCGTCTGATCAGCCTCCTCACCAGGGGTTGAACCGGTGATGAAGTCGATGTTGTCGATGATCGGCTTCATCCAGGGGCCGAGTTTCTCCTCAAGCGTGCCCGGGAGGTAGCCGATGTCTTTGCCGAGGGAGATCGGTGGGCGCGTCACCAACAGGCGGGCGTAGTGATGGGTGTCGGCCACCTGGTGCAGACCCGCGGCGATGGCCAGCAGCGTTTTGCCCGTACCGGCCTTGCCCACCAGAGTCACCAGAGCAACGGATGGATCGAGCAGCAGATCCAGCGCAAAGCTCTGTTCCCGGTTTCTCGCTTTGATACGGCCCAAATGGGCGCGTTGCAGCCAGTGCAGCGGCTTGATGGTGTTGCTGTTGCCTTGATGCCGGGCCAGCAGGGTGTGGCTGTCGTTGCGCTGATCCACCAGCACCACACCTTCATTTGCCTGGAGATGCTGCCCCTCGGGATCGGCCACAGCTTCCAGCGGCAGCTGCTCCTCGTCATGCAGGGTCTTGATCGTCTCTGCATCGGTGCTGAGTTCACGAAAGCCTGTGTAGAGATCGTCGATCGAGACGTTGTCGTTGACGTAGTCCTCGGCCTGCAGGCCCACCGCATCAGCCTTGATTCGCAGGTTGATGTCTTTGCTGATCAGCACAACCTCAGGTGCCTGTTTCAGCCCACTGCATCGCATCTGCTCGAGGGCCACCGCGAGGATGTTGTTGTCACCACCACCACCCTGCAACTCTGCCGGTAAGTCTTGAAGAGCTTGGGCCTGACAGAAAATCACCTGAAGCATGCCGTGGTTCGTTCCCTCAATCGGAACGCCATCGGCAAGGCTTCCGCGGGCCCGGTAGGAATCCAGGAGCCTTGAAATCCGCCGGGCATTTCGGCCTTTTTCAGAGTGATCTTTCTTAAAGCGATCGATTTCTTCAACCACTTGCATGGGGATCACAACCCTTAGATCACCAAAGCGGTGCGGCGCCTCAGGATCGTGGAGCAGCACATTCGTGTCGAGAACGACAACTTTGTCTTTCATTGGAGTTCACACCGGAATGTTGATTGGCGTTGACATGCCAACCCTGAACTTCTGAGCGAGCAGAAAAAGCCACAGCATTGTGCTTTGCCACATCAACGGTGGGCTTTTCGCTTCTCTTGCAAATATCATGGAGGCAAAGAAAGCCCTCCCGGATAGCAAACAACAACCCAAAGCAGAACAACCAAGAATTGTTGTTTGACCAGAAGGCAATTCATTGGATTGCCTCGCACGTCTCAACTCGAGTGAGCTGCGCTCAGTCGTCGTAGATCTTGCATCCAGGCGCAGTAGGGGACTTGTCGCAACGTTCCTCCCAGTACAAATCGTGCTGAGATTTCATCGCTTGCTTGGGTTCATCCGCCTGGTATGGCTGCGTCTTGTCAAAGGCGTTGAGCGGGATGCATAGATCGAAAAAACCTGAACAGATCGTGACCATCTCTCTCCTTGTCGCTGACTCATCTCTACTCCTCTCCCCTCCAGAATCAATAGGTACTTAACCCATTCCTTTACACAAACAAAAAACCGCTCTTCCCAAAGGAAGAGCGGTTGATGGGTCACGCAGATGGATGGACTTGACCGCGCTCTAATCAGTTGTTCGTTGATTGATCAAGCAGCCTGTTGGTTGCCTGAATCTTCTTCCTCCGAGCGGATGAACCGCTTGCGTTGAGCAGACTCGTTGCCGGATAGATCGTTTGCCTTCGAAGGCTCAACGGGATTGCGCTCGGGTTTGTCCATGCCCATCAAAAGGGGATGAATACCTCTCCTGCTCATTGAAGTCTCCTCTTATTCAGATCTCGCGTCGTGGTCTGTCGGCCCTTTCGCGTCAATTAACTATCGCGCAGATCAGATGCAGACGCGCCCCACAATGCTTAAGAGAATCTTGCGAGTCACCCACAAAGACCGGCCGCAGAGGGATTGAGGAAGCAAAGTGAGTTGACGAATCGAACGCAACGCACTGCGGGGTGCTCCGATGATTTGGATTCGAACCAGCCTCACCGCGGCAGGCCTTGCCATCGCCACAGCCATTCCGGCAAACGCTGAGATCGTTGCCTCAACCTGCCGACTGCTCAGCTACGACGGTCCCAATACCAGCGTGGAGACCTTTCGCTGTGACTTCATGCAGCGCGGCGGCAACGTATTGGTGAACAGTGCTGAGCATGAGTTCAGCTTTCTGGCTGCCGAGCAGGGCGAGACCTACATCCGCATCAACTCGATCCCGCTGCGCTTCACCCGCACAGGGGAGTACACCCTGGAGGTGACCCAATCGCCTTGGCTGCGATGACCGTTGCGATGACCACCCCAAATGGGGGTATCGAGAATCGGATGCACAGGAGTTGATTAATCACACCGGCGGCAGATCCTGCAGTCTGTCGACGGTCGTCGAGTGACTGCCCTGAGGACCTCCATGCTCTTGGGGTTTTCCTCCTCGAATCCGAGAGAGTTTTGAAACTGACTCTTTCGGGTGAATAAGGGAAGCCCTGGAGCCGTCACTCCAGGGTTTTCTTGTTTGGGAGGAGCTTACGGTGGGAGGAACGTCTCAGGGAAAAAGCTACAAAAGAATGAAGCCACCCTCCCCGATTGCCTGCCGCCATGAAGGCAGGATCGTGCATGGATGAAAGCGTGACCAACCAATGAGTATCGAGTGGTTACTCAGTTCAGGATTTCTTCCGTGAATCTTCAGGGGGCATGGCCTCAGCAGGCATCTCGATGCTCATAGCTTCAAATCAGTATCACGCTCCCCTATGTGCCCCCTTGACCTTTCCAGTCTGAAGTGGGGCGATGACGGCGATTTGTCTCCCAACGACACCCTCAACCTTGTGGAGCGATTGGCCAGAGCGGAAGAGAGGAGCCAAGGGTCCGACCAATCGGGACTCAACTCCAGTTCAATTCCCCAGGAAGAACCATCAAACGAGCCCTGATCTGAGCGGACGGAGCGAGCCACCCCCAGCTGAACGGCTCATCCAACCAGCCGGTCATCGGAATTCAAAAGTGCCTTTCCTTTGGCAACCCTCAGCACTTCGCCTGAGAGACCAGGGCTTTGATAGATCACGCGATACACGTTCGTGCAAGCAAGCGATTTGCCGCGTGCATTCACGAACGCCTTGAACTCAGTTTTGAAGCACTGTTCTTGAACCCATTGGTCGGAGCCATCGCTTCGCTCAACGCAGTACATCGTTTGGAGCACGGAGGACACGCAGCCTGATGAGGCTGCGGCCGCTTGCCCTCGATCGACAGGCCAGCTTCGGGATCACGTCTTCAGTTGGTGACGCGAAGCCTGGCGCCAACACTCTCAAAAGTTGTTCTTTCACCTTGAACGTCGATCAAAGTTGAATGCAAAAGTTGGAGCCACACGACGGAATCACATCGCGTCGAGCGATGAGGAATGCGATTCCGCCACCTGTGTGCCCTCGAACGCACAGCACGGCACTTCGGTTGTATCCCCACTCGACCGCTTGAAATCGAGTCACTGACTACCAAAGCCCGTTCTTGCTCGAGCATTGAGGGTGTGATCGTCAGTGCCGTCGACGATTCCAATCCTGAGACCAAATCGTGTTAAGTTTCGATAAGGCGCACTCGGTTGATGCTCAAGGCCTTGTTCTCCCTGGTTTTTGCAGCAGTGATGTGGGTCCAGGTGCCGCAGTGGCAGCCGGATTGGTCGGAGTGCTCCGTTGATACGCCCGATGTGGACTGTCACTGGTACGTCACGGCACCCGACAACACTTTTGGTGAAGGCTTCAGCTGGGAGAACGCACCCTGGTTCAGCGCCGAAGGACTACGGGATGTGGGTGATCTGAACAACACGATGACCACGATCCACAGCCAGGCCCTTTCGGGCAATTGACGCAGCCAGCAAAGCGTCAGCCCTAACCTTTCTCTTTGAAGAAACTTCCGTGAACGACTACTCAGCAGCCATCACCGCTCTCATCGTGGTCACCGTGGTGATCTCTGCTGCCGTCGTTTACGTGCTGGCTCAGCCGACCGACCTGCCCAGATACAAAGAAAACAAGGATCAATAAAGGCCACCGCGTGGGTGAACACTGACCGTGCCACCCACATCGCCACGCAGATCTGAATCCAGCACTAGGGTCACCAAACCTCCGGCACACACCTGGCGTGAAAGGTCCGAACCTTGCTTTCGTAGGCGGCTCTGTGATCGTCGCGATCATGGCAGTGGTTGTCTTTATTGGCGCGGCAAACGCTGGCGACTGCCCTCGCAGCAAATCAGCTGAGGCCACCTCAGTTGAGGCCCACCACAACGCCGATGACAAGGCTGACGTTGAAGCCTGATCGGCTCCAACACTTCAGCGAAGCGGATCAACCTGAACTGGGGAGATGGTCTGAAGGGTGCTCAACGCCTCACTGATGGTCTGCCCAACAAAGATTCCTCCTGTGAGCACCGCGGCGAAACAAGCCAACCCGAGGATGAGCCCAGCTGCAATGCGAGTGGAGCTCGTTGTTTCTGTTTTGTGTTGCTCAGTGCTGGAAGCCATCTGAGTTGCTGCAATAAACCAGTTGTGGCTCAAACCACTACGGGTTTCAACTGCGCATCGAATCTTTGGGCTTTTCAATTAGCCCTGTTCCCATGCGTTTCCTCACGAAGGGTGCCGAAATGGTTTCAGAGTGAAGAGATTTCTCTTGTTGTCACAGCCAAACAGCGGGTACAAGCTGATACATATAAACGGTATCCGGACGAACCCACATCAACAACCATCACGCATCTTGGGGGTTTTTACTTGTGCCAACTAGCGTCATGCGGCTTGAAAAGACTTGTGCCTCTCAAGACTTCTCCACTCTCAGGGCCCTTCCGTGTGACCAATCCCAAACCCAAACGGTGGAGAACCGCCATCAAAGCCCGAGAGAATCAGCTGCTGACTCTTGCCAAGGAAGCGTTGCAAGAGAAGAAAGAAAGAAGAGTGATTCATTTTCTGGACTATATCGATCAAGACATCGCTGCATAGCCAAAAGTTCGTGCAATAAATTGAACATATCCAACTGAACTAGCCCTTACCGATTGGGCTATAGCCCTGGGCGGGAGATTCCCCACCCAGAACCAAGAGGAACAAAAAGAAGCCCCTGGAGATCTCACCTCCAGGGGCCCGTGTCCCTCGTTTGACGACCGCTTCAGTTTCGTCCAGATACCTGGTGAAAGGGAGTGGGAGAACCGTCGGAGCAGGTCGTGGACACCGGCCATGGTTCGGTCGACCAGAGGCAAAAAAAAGGCGGCAGGGAATGCCGCCCATCAACAAGGGGACGTATGCGTCGAATGTACTGGCGTCCCAGCCACACCACCCTCTTTAACCAGCCTGCGGTGCCGTGGGCATCGTTTTTACGAACTGCCAAAAAAAAGGGGGGTGTTCCCTAAGCACCCCCGCGTTCGACGCATCGCCCCTTCACCGAAGAAGCAATCGAATGATGACGCGAGATTCAGCGACTGGTCGTCGCCATCACGACAAAACAAGGGGTGTGGTCAGCAACCCAGGAAAAAGACAGGGTTCCCTCGCCGCTACGGGTAGAAGCGCTTATATGGGCTCTCTGGTGCCGAACGCTACGACAGCTCTGCATCAACCCGAGGCATGACAGAAGCAGGCCACACCACAACCTTCATGGAGTTCGCACTGCTTGCGTTGTTCACTTGCTCGCTTGCTTCAGTGATCGCAACGGTTTTCCGCGGGACCTACTGATGAGGAGCAAGTCCCATCGGTTGGCATTGGAGCACCGCTTCGCAAGCACCGTGCTTTGGTCGCTTTTTGCGGCTCTGATCTTCCAAGCACTGGCGAGTCAATAGACAAGTTCATCGTCACAAGTCAACAACCCGTCTTGCGACGGGAGAATCTCACTGCTTGAACGACAACCGCCTTATGCAGACAGAGGGTTGAGCTCTTGCCTGTTCTTCAGAAATTGAGCATTAATGTGCAGTAAAACATTGTCTGCTTCCTGAATAAATTTTTCCCGACACCATTCATCCGTAACCCTTCCAGCCGCATCCATAGAGTGATGTATTGATCTTCAAGCGTCACTTACTTTGTGCAGTTAATCAATGATGGCAGGGCTGACACTGGCTCCAGTAGTTGCCGATACCTGAAGCTCGACAACAAGAAAACGGCTCTCTTCACAACTGGGCAGTCAAAAAAAGACCTCCGCCAAAGGCAGAGGCCTCAAAAAATCTCAGGGATGCGACCTTGTTTCCATCCCATGAGGTGATTCCTCACAACTTCATCGTGTCTAGAGGATGGGAAATGGGGAAGCAAACTATGGACAGCCTGTGGCTTGTCCCTCTGCCTGATCGCTCATCAAAAGGCGTTGGGGCAGAAGACGGTGGGGCGGTATCCCTACGCCCTGGTCCATGTTCAAAGCTTTTCGGACAAACCGTGGGTAATGCCCAAGAAAAAGTCCCGGTGTTCGATGCCGGGACTTCCGTCTCTCATGACGTACCCCAGTCCTAACAGAGCGACTAAGTATTTATGCGTACGGCTTACACGACCAGCGTATAGCAGGTGGCACGTCTCGGCCTGGTTCGACAGGGCTACGACTGGAGTGCCCCGGGACGGCCCGAACCACTCAGGGGCGGCGGAACCAACTTCGAGCGGTCACCTGACCGATGGTTTCGCCTGGGGAAGATCTGCGGCTCGTCTCAGTTTCGTCCAACGGCCCTGGCAAGGGCCTGCTCCATACGGACATACACGGGAAGCAGCTTCGAGGGGACCTGCCGGAGGAACTCCCTTTCAGCCATAACCGTGGCCAACGCATGGATCAGTTGCCCTTTTGGTTTGCGTAGGTGAAGACCTCAAGCACTTCTGGTGAGACCTCAGCACCAACCTTGTTCCCGTCCCTGAGCAGAACTCGCGCCACCCTCGAACCTCCAGCGAAACCAGGCGGTGGAGATTGGTTATTACCGCTGCATCCCTAGGTTTCCTGATCAGCGTGCCTTCTCCACGGAGTCCATGGATGCTGGGCTTGAGGAGCAATCTCCTGTTGAACTGCGATGTGCTGTGCTGTCTCGGCTTTTTGCAGGGCTTGCTGATCGAGTTCCGCAGAAAGAAACAGTCCTGCAATGAAGATCATGAGGATGCTGAGGAGTACCGCGACCAAATACATCGTTGACCGAGCGATGGCTTGTTCCTGCTCTCTACTCAGGTCGCCCATGGCTTGGCCCAAATCTGGTCAAGATGTATCAGTAAGAACTCTTTGCTGCGATTACAGAGGGTGTTGTTTTGTGTGCTCAGTTCAAGCTGGTGGGTTCCGCCCCGCCCGGCAATCCCAGTGAAACAGAACAAATTTCAAAGGAGATCCCTACAGACAACGCTGGTCTGACTCCCTGCATCGCAGGAAGGGAGTCAGTGCAGTGACCAACGCCCAATGGTCAACGGAACAACCATTGGAAAGAAGGAGCCTTCGTCTGCACCTTCCGGTTCCACCATGGATTAGGTGAAACAAACCAGGGAACGCCAATGACACGTTGAGACGGAACAAATGACGTGCCGCGATGTTGAGGCGCTTGAAAAACGGTAAGAGCACCGCCATCTCGGTCTCTTCCTCACCCAATGGCCTGCACCAACACCCAAGCTGCTGCAATCAGTATCACCTGCCAAGTGGCATGACTTCAGATCCACCAAGAGCTCTCCCTTTGGTGGCAAAGGCGCGCATTCACTGGCACCTTTTTGCATCTGGTCAAAAACCATCTTCATCAAGAAGGAAGAGGTCACCGAGAAAAGGGTCATTGGTACCCGCTTCTTCATTGCCGAGAACTGCCTCACGGATGGCTTCATCTGCCTTGAAATAAATGAGGTCATCTCGCTCAAGATCAACTCCGCGCATCTCTGGATGACCACCAACAAGCTGGCGCGCTTCCTGCCATTCGGATAATCGCTCATAGAAAAGCTTTCCGAGATAATCAAGCAACGCAAAACTAGCAAGCAAGTAGAAACAAAAATTGAGGAAAGCCATCTCCCCTCCTCGTCTCTATGGACAACTTATTCCTCAAGATCGATTTCGAGAAGTGGTGTAATTACCACAGTATTTTTACTGGTTGTCCATGTGAATAAAACAGAAAAGAGACTTTCTTTCCATCCGCAACGAAGGACTGGATCGAACGTCGCCTCGAAATGGCGAGTCTGGATGAGTGCCCTTGCGGTTCTGTCGCAACGGCGACAGGCAGGTGGGCAAGTGAACGGAAATGATCGCTTAAGTCATTTCACACCCATGGGTTTTCTCGCTGTCGCCGGCTGCATGCTGTTGGCCACTGCAATGTCCGCAGCTTTAAGCAGCAAGCCTTCGAAGGCCTGATGGTTGGGAGGGGGCGAGCTTGGCGGCGGCCCCCAACAGATCAGGTCAGCTTCAAAACGAGGCACTGAACAGACCTAGGCCAACCCTAGGTTTTTTAGTGCTTGCACGTACTAAGCATTAGTACCGGATTGGCAAATGGGAATCGGGCTTTGGCTGCTCCGAAGATGGTTACCGCTCAAAATCAAGACTCCTTCTTCACCTTCGGCAAAACCTTGGTGAGATAGAGATGAAAGGGGGTCTTTTTTTTGGAGATGTCCTCGGTGCAAATCCTTCCGCCACCCATGATGGTCCAGCATTGGCTTGTCATCGCTCTCCTATCGGCTAATCCAGGTCTAGCCACGTTGCGATAAGGGGATGGGGCGGGAAACAACACCCTCCCCAATTGGGGGTAGCTAAGACGCATGAGCATGAGTTGATTGGGTATGCCGATGGGGTTGCTGGTAACTCCATCAGCCGTCGAGCAAAAGCCCTGTCTTTTACTGCAGGGCTTTTCTCTACGAATGCCGAAGGAGGCTTCGGAACACCTCTCTCGGTTGCTAATGGAAACCCTGAAACCGTCACGACCAGGTTTTCTCTCCTATTCGAGGAACATCCCCATGAATGATCTGCTGTATCGAGGTCAAACCTACAAAGCACCCACACCCAAGCCAAAGACTTGTTTGGAGCTCACGTACAGGCAGGAGCACTACAACACATGCCGGCAGGTTGGGTCACGACCGATCGACCAAATTCACCTCACCTATCGAGGAGCCTGTTACATCAAGCACCGGGGATAACTCCAGATTGAACAGGAACCTGTTGCTTTGGTCAGGACGTTAACGCGTGGTTGGAAGGTACAACCAAAGACCAGCTCGAAGTTAGCCGAGCACTGAATGTCACGACTCGTATGCCTCAGGTTCACTGATGGTGTGTTCTGTCTTCTTGTTGATCGGCATCGTGTATAACAATAAGAAGGAAAAGAATCAACCAGATGAATGGAACAACAATAGGTTCAATCATAATCCCCTCCCATGTTGTCGGGATGCATCTTTTTTGGCAGCCTCAAGCATGACCATCAGGGCGTAGAGACCAATGAGCAGTTGGGCCGCAAGTGGTTCAAACATCTGCTCCTCCTCGAAGAGCTACTTCTGGTCTAGATCCGATGATCTTGAGATCCATTAAAAAGAGCAGGTTTGTTACATAAACTTGGCGGATCGACAAGCAATACTGTCGCTTTGCCGTGGCTGGATGCTCGCAGCAACTCCATTCCGTTGAAACAAGCTTTGTCGTCCTGGTGATCAGGCCAGGCATGCCCTCAACCAGAGGCGGGATTCCTGAAGGTGGTTAAGCGCGAATGCTCCTAAATGGGGGTAGTGCCGTGGAACGCCAAAGCCAGAGACTTCTTAAAGCATTAAAAATGCTTGATGTGGTTCGTTCAGTGTTCATGAGCGTGTGGGCTGCGTGCACGGTGATGGGGTTTCAAAACGCCATGCCGCCCCGCCTCAAAGGCCGATTAGCCCTCTCAAGACAGGCAAACCATTCCCGCACCTTGCTGGATGGTCACACCAGCTGCCTCATACCACCCACTGGGATGCTCTGCTCTCCTGACGCTGGCTGAAGCGAGGTTGCTGCAAACACTGATCGAGAGAAAAAAGCGCCTCGACCCACGAAGCGCCTGAATCTCAGCTCAAACTCGATAACACATCAGCAAATTATCGATGCCAACCATGACCTCCTCTCGTATCAACGAGAAGCAGGTAAATGACACAGATAATCAGCAACAAAGAATAAACATCCATAGGCACCCATTGGCTTATTTAGTTCTAAGACAGTCGTCGATGACTGCATCGAGTGGTTACAAACAAAAATGCCTAGCAGGCCTCACTGTCATCAAAAGACACTCTGAACGCAGCCAGGTTTGAATCCGTCCTGATTCAACTGGCACAGTGACAGTTGAATCATTTTGGTGGATGAAGTTGAGGTGAGTGGGATGTTCTGTGTTCACAAGCAAGTTGCTCATGGTGAATGTCTCGATCAATGCTGTTTCAAGACTGAGTTTGACGCCTATGTCTCAGCGATGACGAAATCAACAAGGACTACGGGAACGTACAGGGTCTATGACTCGACATTCCAAGAAGTGACCATGGCGTTCGAAATGGGAATGGAAATCGACGTCGGCGGAAAAGAAACTGCAGCATGATCATGAGGGTTGCCGTCCAGCAAGCCACTGCGGCAGGGCAGCTCAATCCCCTTGGTTGCGACGAGAGCCCCAGATGGGGGTGTCGAGTTGTGCTTTAAAGGAGTTAATTGGCAACAGGGAGACGTCTTGGACCCCGTCTCCCGTGTTCGAAGCCAAAGCAACCCTGGGAGAGTTCAGTTCACTCCTGGGGTTTTCTTTCTGAGTGGATCGGTGATTCAGTAGCGAGCACCGTCAGGCAACTGACGAAACTCGGCCCACACCGCCTGGGCTTCGCTCTGAAGGATCTGCTGCATTCGAATTTCCTTTTCCAGCACCGGTCTGCGGATGTCGTCATTGATCGCCCGATCCGAGAAGAGATCCTCGTAATCGCTCCAAGATGCTGCATAGAAGACCTGGCGAATGTTGGCCCAGTAGGCGGTGGAATAACACATCGGACAACATTCACAGCTCGAATACATCACGCAACCACTGAGATCCCAGTTCTCGAGGGTGCGGCAGGCCTGGCGGATGGCATTGACCTCAGCATGGGCACTGGGGTCCTTGTCCTGAATCACGCTATTGCCTGCGGCGGCGATCACTTGGCCGTCCTTGACGATCACTGCGCCAAAGGGACCACCGGTTTTGTACACCACACCGGCATCCCTCATCACCTGGATCGCCTGCCGCATGAAGGCTTCATCTTGATCCGAGGCCATGGCGTCCCCATTGAACAACTCCTCCAAAGCTGGCAGCAGGAAAGCCTCGGAACGGAAATGAAACGCTTTGGCGCTTCTTACTCACCCAAGCCAGTGAGGGATGGCTGCTCGCCCATCCCCCCTACCGCCAACTCAGGGAGACTGATTAAGCCGACCAGGTTGGAATTCCATCTGCGCAAAGACGACCTCGCTCAAAAAACAACTCTTTTGCGGAAATAGCGATTCCGTTGAGGTTGCAGTACCAGGCAGCTTCAGTGGTGCTGGTTAATGCACGCAGCCCTTTGGCAAATTCGGCATCTCTACCAATCCGTCGCTTGAGCTGGTGCGCTGGAGTCAGTCTTTTCATCGCGTCCTCAGTGGCTGTTTCCTGTCTAGACAGGAAGATGATTTTTGGGATCAGCTTTTCTGCTCATCACCAGGGCGACGAACGGGAACCAAACCAGATGATTGAGGTTGGTTAAGTACCTATTTATTTTTTCCATTCTTGATGATAAATAGTGAAAAGAGGATAAGGAGCGGTATGTCTTTTAGCTCTAAGCAGTGCTCGCTTGAACGTATCAAGCCAGTTTATTTGAGGCCAAACAATTTAAAGCCGTCCCCCTCCTGGCAGATGGCCGAGAGGCACTTTCGCAACCGCAGAGAGGATTACTGGAAAAATCGCTGCTCAATAGATCCAGACGCTTCAGCTTGCAAAATTTTTGACGAGTAAAGGAGAACGATCATGTCAATTCATGTTTTGCCCCTCGCCAACGGCGATTGTCCAACCTTGATCTGCGAAAGCGCAGAAGTTTGCTATTTTGGCGACTGGCGGGTGGACATTGACCATTCAAAACACGAATGGATCAATTTGATCCCTGGGCTTGGTGATCTTCCCACGGATTCAGGCTACAGGTTGGGATTGGATTACGGCTCTATCCCTTAACGACTCATCCGAGCCTATTAAACAGCCTGCGGATTTCTGGATTTGAAAACCACAAGACGCTAAGTCTCTAGGCATGGCATGAGGCTTAGGTCTCCTATCCCTCTGCTCACAACAGTCTTTTAGGCAGCAGAGGGCTTCTAAAACTCAGAGCCCTGAGGATTGAAGGGCTCTCAGGCTCAGCATCAAATAGGTTCGAAATGATCCAAGAGCCATGAGCTGGTCGGCTGTTTTGTCCTGGGTGGAGTCGTCCAAAGAGCTTTCAAACTCAAAAAGAATTTCGCTTAAGCGATCCTCCCAATCCAGAGCAACTTCTTGGGCGAAATCATCTTGCGATACCTTTGCCTTGAGAAAGCTGCAGAGCTGACTGAAGCTGACGGAGTCTGGAATCGTGTTCATCACATTCCTCAGACATTATGAAAATACTAAAGGACAAGGTCCCACCCCCTTCCTTGGGTTAATCAAACGCAAATGAGTAATGCCTGAGGATTAACTCCTGAATGATTATCATTCCCCAAGCAGTGCACTGACAGCGAATGAATGTTCTGCGAATGGGGCTTCAGCTACGCATGCAAGGATGATTTGATGCCTTGATTAACCGAGGTACGTTGCAGTCAGACAACAAGCGACAATAAAAAGACCGTCTTCCATGAGAGGTAGACGGCCTGTTGATGTTGTTTTGGATGAGTTGAAGAACAGCTGAATCGAGCTGTATCCGACAATCAATCCACCTTGAGAGACAGGAACTGCTGGTCTGCTTCAAGCAACTCTTCATCGTCTTCAACATCCCAGCCGCCATAGAGCAGATGAAGAAGCCTCGATACATCCAACTCCCGGTCGGCGACATCTTGCCAAAGACGACAGCTCAACTCCAAGTCAGCAAGGACGAATTGTGCATGGGCCAACTCACGGGCCAAAGCGAAATAGCTTTGCCTGTCATTGCGGATGCGGCATTCCATCGCTGCACCCACAGACATCAGAAGGCGCTGTTGGCTTAGAGACTTAGATTGGGTCTGCATGGTTCTCCTGGAATGCATTGAGGCAGGGGCAGGCGCTCTCCCCCTGAAAAGAAGGCACAGCTCGCTCGTTCGTTCATTCTTGACCCCGCGATGCGATCGGGGGATGAGAGGCCAGCCCATCTACGACAGGAATGGGGTGACCTCTCCTATTGCTCGCTTCCGACACCCCTGTGATTGCTGAACAGGGGCCATGCCATATGCCATTGCTGGCGAGAGGCGAAGTGTCGGGCCTTTCAAGCTTCTGGGGCCAAGGTTCCAGGTGATGGACTTTCTGACTCAATGTTGAGCGCCCCCCGGCAGTGATGGTGCCGAGATTTAGGGCAAGCCCATGGGTGGTGAGAAAACTCGTGGAGCAGATGCTCGAAAGGTCAGGCGACTTCTAAAACCTGCTCGGTTGGACCGTCGTCTCTCATTGACGCCTCCGATCTCAGTTGACTCACTCTCGTCAGCGGACACGCATAAGGCAATCGGTCTTAACGCTCATTGCCTTACGAGGCAAAATCGTCGAAATTGAGAACGATTTGCTGAGCGGAAAGCAGATAGCAGCTCAACCTACCCACAAAAAACCCTCCTGCATCAAAGAAAACAGGAGGGAAGTCTGATCTCCATCAATCCAATGACCTGAAATGGCATCGGGAATGCTCGGACCTAACAATTCATAGACCTAGTAACCGTGTCCCCTCTTCATCGGCTGGTCTCGGTAAGGAGTCATGCCAATTGGGGGCGGAACATGGCTCTTCTCCTCTGCATCAATCGCACCCATGGCATGGGCGAAAGCATCTCCAAACCACTTCAGAAAACCCTTCATAGGACCTCTCTGTAGGAACTGACTTAGACCTAGGACGGAAGTGTCTTTTTTGGAACTAGGTACTTAACCCAAGTTTGGACAATGGGCTTGAGAGGATAAATACTTAGGTACTTTATCTTCATTCATAACAGGCTTGCCGCTTGCAAGCCATCATCGTATTTTCTCTCTTGAATGAACTGGAGGCGGGTATGTCTCTTGCCCCTTCACTTGTTCGGAGAACAAATCTAGGCGGGACAATTCACATGCTGGTGGGTGATAGCAACCCCCGCTACCTAGCCGAGTTGAACGGCAGCCGTGTTTACTGCGACGACATGGCCACCGCCGAGGCCCATCTTGACTACTGGAGCAAGGAGTTATTGCACTGCTGGGGAAGGCGGTAACAAAAAATCTGGAAGCGGCTTCACTTCCAGATCAGTCTGCACGGCAGAGAGCTGCTTCCGGGTCAACTCTCTGCCCTGTCACTCAACGGCTGCGAGGCCGTCAACAGCTACCCCCAGATGGGAACAACATCCGACTTAGGACGTCGAGCCCTCACCTGTCATCTTGGTGTTGACACAACTAACGCTCAACATGTTGAGCGTTCGATCCAGAGAAAAACCCCGGAGTGA
This sequence comes from Synechococcus sp. M16.1, assembly GCF_014279895.1. Classification (NCBI taxonomy): domain Bacteria; kingdom Bacillati; phylum Cyanobacteriota; class Cyanophyceae; order Synechococcales; family Synechococcaceae; genus Synechococcus; species Synechococcus sp. M16.1. Next base: position 1,232,530 of record NZ_CP047954.1, read on the forward strand.
CGGCTCCAGGGTTTACTTCGGATACGAGGGAAAAGCACTGGTCGTCTCAGGTCCAGGGCTTTTGCTCGAGGACCAGTGGAGCTTCTAACGACACCACCGGCTTATTCAGTCAACTCCTGTTTGCTATGCACCAATACCCCCGCATGGGGGTATCAGGCTTCTCATTTGGATGAGAGATTCGTTTCACGCGGAAGGGCCGAAAGACCAAGACGCGAGATCTGCATCGGAGGTCTCAACAATGAGCAGAAGAGGAATGCATCCCCTGTTGATGGGGTTGGACAAGCCAGATCGCAAGGCCGAGGACAAACCTCTGGAAAGGCCGAGCACTCAGATGACTGGTCTTGAGTCACCTCAACACAAACGCTTCCTTCGTGCCGAGGCAGCAGACAAAACACAGGCCAAAACTGGATGAATGAGATGAGTCCGACCAAGCTCACCAACGCGCCCGAAGGTTTTGAGTACTACAGGGTCTGCGACCAGGAAGGGGTCTGTCATGTGGTCAGGGGAATGCAGGAAGTTCGGCGACTTCTTGAGAAGACACCTGGTCTGAATGTCACCAAGATCCCCTGATTAAAGCCATCACGCTCTGGAGGGCTTGTCACGCAATACCACTCACTTGCTTCGAGGGGGGAATGACCTTTTCCTCAGAACAAATCCAACGTGCCCGTGAGCTGGCGCGAGAACGAAGAAAACATGGCGCGATTCAACGCCTGCTGATCGATGAATTCAACTTGCGACCCGCCCAGTGCCGTGCGCTCCTGATGACCGCTCTTGCAGACGAGAAAGCTGCTTGATCAATCCTCGATTATCGCAGCCAAGCTGTGTTAGCACCGATAGGAGTGACTCAGGACGAGCCTTGTACTGCATCCAACAAGAGGACGCTCCTGATCATTGGATTAAGGATTTGTGCTTTAAAACGGAGGTGAGGGCCTATCTGCGGGCACGTGTCATGTCGAGGGTTAAAGCGTGCAGTTACAGAGTTGTTGACCAGACCACTAACGATGTGAGAGCAATCGTTCGCGACGGTCAAGATTTGATTGGGTGATGGGAGTCCGAGTCAGCTCTTGCCATCTCTTGAACTGAGGGCTCACTGGCATTCGATGCACGCAGGATTCGTATGTCTACGTTGCGTGCATCGTCCTCTTTAGGGAGAGGGGATTCGATGGAATAGACGAAACTGACAGCTTCATCCTTGCTGCCAAGCGACATGCCGAAGCTGCCTTGCATGAGACGTCTCCAAAGCTGACGGCACTTGAGAAAGCGATGTGGCTGAAGTTGAAAAGAGGTGAACGCCCCTGCAAAAACAACACGTGGTCGTAGGCGAACAGTGATCTGCTCTCAAGGTGGAAGGCCGCCCCTCCCAGCTGGAAGAGACGGCCTAGTTCGCTCGTTTGTGCATGGTTGAACCCGTGATGTGATCGGGTGTTGAGAGGCCAGCCCACCTACGACAGGAATGAGGTGGCCTCTCTTATTCCTCGCTTCCGACACCAACTGTCCCTTCCATCCCATCAGGAGCAGAGGTCAAGTCGTAGTGCCATCTCTGGCGAGGGGCGAAGCGTCTGGCGTGGTGGCACCTGGGGCCATTGGGTCCAGGGGTGTGGCTGATGAAGCTCCGGGGCACCTGAGGCGGTGAAGCTTTGGCCTACGGGACGGTGCAAGTTGGAGTGTCGATTAGCGTGGCGTTTCGCTCGCCTCGTCAAAAGACCAGCCTCACGGGTGGGTGGAAACTGTTGGAGCAGGGGCCAGAAAGTCAGTCTGCTTCTGCTCTTTGCTCAGGTGGAGTGTCGGCCGTCATGGGCTCCTCCGATCTCGATGGACATACTTTCCACCCGTCAGCGGTTAATGGCTATCCGAGTTAACGCTCATTGCCTTCTGGGGCAAAACCAGCAAATGTGTTGATGGCGTGCCTCACCCAGCTGTGGTTTTTTCAGATCCACCCAGCTGAGCCACTGATGATCTGTGGTAGGTGCCGAGCTGCAGAACGACAGCACATGTCTCCCAGCTCCTCCCTTTGACCCTGTTCCATTTCTCCCCAGGCTTCATAGAAAAAAGCGCAGGACAAAAAAAGCCGGGGCATCACACCCGGCTCATGCGCAGATGACCCTGTTTATCGGCTTCCGATCAAAACGCAAGGGGCTGTGTCAACACAGTCCAAGCGATCACGCTGGTGATGCGGTAACGCGCTGCCAACTCACCTGACGGAAACAGCCGACAACGAAATCGATCTCAGGCTTACTTAACTTGATGGAGATAACGCTCGGAGATAACGCTCCAGCGTGGCTTGTTTGCCTCGACTTCTGCTTCCTTCGCTAGATGCAAGAACTACGCTTTTGATAAGCGCTTTTGCTGGGCTTCTGGAGGAAAATGCATGAGCTTCTCCAATAATTAAAAAGCTATGACGGTGCAGCAAACCACAAACACGAAATTAACCAAACTCAAATGAGTATTCACTGAGAACGATCATCAAAGAATGAGAATCATTTTTACAACCTCGCCGTTCCGTTGGCGTTAAACCGACCCCACCTTGGGGGAAGTGTCAAACAAGGGGCGCAGACCTCTGAAGGAGGACAAACTTCAGAGGTCTTTTCTTGGCGGGTTATGAGGCGTCGACGCATGCGGCATGAAACCCCAGGCTTAGATCGCCAGCTCATACGCAAGTGTTGTTGTGAGCCGACCCATCGAACCTCCGAAAATACCGGACGTCACTAGGTGTTCTGCATCCACCGAACAGTGCCGTAGAGGAGGACCATCACGCCAACGATTGCTGCGCAGGCCACAGCTGTGAGTAACAGGGTGTGAAGCATCTGAGCCTCCCTTCGTCTGATCTTTTTCTAAAGGTGCCGCACAGAAATACAAAGAGGGCAACCGGCCTATTTCGTTCCTTTTCCCGTCTTGATCAACAGGTCAGTGGCTGGTTGTTTCATCACTCACAACATTCACACCCCACACACGAGCAATTCCCCTTAACGGCTGAGGGGCATGACTTCAGATCCACCAAGGGATGTTCCTTTGGTGGCCAAGTCGTACATCTCTTGGTGAATATTGTCCGATTCGTTGCTGAACCAATTGGTCAACTCTGGCTGCACAATTTTTTTGGGGCCCAGGTCAATGAAGGAATACTCAAGCGTGATGAAGTCACCACCAACCGTGCGATAACCAAGCTCAAGAAGCATCTGACCGCTTGCAGATGGGGCTTCTATCTGTGCTTGCGTTGCCTTGAGGCTGAGCTCCACCAACTTGCTTGCAACCGTGCCATCACCGGATGCATCCCTGATTCTGATCATCAACGCTGATCCTTTGCTTTGCCTTAGCATGAGATGCGTTTGCTTCCTCAGAAGCCATTGACATGCAATGGCATTGGCCTGAAGCGAGGTCTTGAAAAACGAGAGGTCGTCCTGGAGATCCTGGGGCTTTTTGTGCTGCTTGAGTAAACCGAGTTTCGAGAGCAGCCACTTCATCGCATCATTTCCAAACGAGACAGTAAATAGCCCATTTCTGGGCTGGCGCGAAAGATTCTTTTTATCGCTTAACCCGAGTATCTATTGTTACCAAGAAACTTGAGTGAATGACATTGTCGAAGTGTGAGCGTTGTAACGACCAAACGAAAACGATGAAAGCCATGACAGGGGAGATTTGCCAGCACGCTGCATGGCTCAAGCAGATTTGATCGTGCAGACCCCGCACGGTTCATCCATCCAAAAAATCGAGACCGGCAAATTTCTGGTGTGCGACAGCGAGAACGTGTGCTTCTTCACGCGCAGCCTCTACCTCGCCGAAGAGCAGCTGGAGGAAATGGAGCTTGGCTACCGGTTCCCGTATTCAACCAATTTCCGCAAAGCGCCCGCATGACATGTGGAGCAATTTGAGTAGCGGATTTCGCTGAATCAACTGGCTCCAATGGCTTATCTGTATCTCGTCCTGGTCTCATGCACCTAGCCCGGGACGCGGACCCATGTCAGCGGCAACTGCTGGGTCCGTTTGTCTAGCGAATCCAGCCGTTCTCCCGAGGCCAATCGAGCTTTTAGGCAGTCCGTATCAGTCGAAACCATCGCCGGGATCTACCGAAATTTTTGGCGGATCAGCACATCTTCAATAATTTCCAGACAAGCCTGCTGAATGGCCTCATCATTGAGCCCTCAGTTGCCACACACCAGATGTGGTGCTGAGCAGCACGGGGAGAGCGACCCTGAGGCTGGTAGAAGGGTTTCCCCGTTGAGAGCGATCAATGGGGAGATCTCTTTATGTCTGAAAGCTGTAGACATTCAGTGCATCGGGCACAAATCAGTGTGACGTAGCGAACGTGTTTATGCGGATACCGCATCGCTCGGGGAGGACTCGCTTCTCCTCGCGGTTCCGTGGCTCCACATCGTTAAGTCGCAGCTTGGTTGAAGGTCAGCCATCGCGGCAGAGGGAGCTGCTCAAAAACCTCGGCCACGCCCCTCCACACCAATCGATTCAATGTGTACTTGATGAGCAAATCATGAAAGAAATATAATTACCTATTTGCGATATTTAAAGCTTTGAAATCAAACAAGTAATCAAGTGCTTAAGTCGTCCCGTTATTTCATGGAGGACAGTATGCACAGTCAGAAGAACTCCCCGGCCTGCTTTTTGCGCTGGTCTGTGAGCAAAGTTGCTGACAGGCTTTATGCGGTTGCGGCAACGGTTGATGGAAAGGAATACGACTTTGTCGGCAATTTTAAAAGCGTTCGAGAAGCGCAACAAGCGGGCCGCCGCTACGCCGAAGACCTGGTTCACAACTCGATGGCTGGCGGTCGCTTGTCGCTGAAACAACAGCCTCTAGCGGCCTGATCGCCCCCATCAATTTGTGGCTTGAACACATGTTGGGTTCCCCTGGAGAGTGCACCTCCAGGGGTTTTTCAGCCTGATCCATGGAACACTTGGGCACCGCCTGAGAGCCCATGGTCAGCTTCGACAAATCCACACCGTTCATGTTGCTGGCGCGAATCCACGTCAAGCCCGGTTGTGTTGACCAGTACCTGGAGCTGGCTCGCGTCACCGACGAAGCCGTTCAAGCTTCTGAGCCAGGCATGATTCATCACACCTTTGATCAGGACCCAGACGATCCCCAGGCGTTCGTTTGGTCAGAGGTCTACGCCAACGACGAGGCGTTCAGCGCCCATGTGTCGAACCCTCCCGTTCAGCAATATCTGCAAAAGCATGCGGAACTTGGCGATGGCTTCAGCGTTGAGGTTTACGGAACGGTGGGCGATGACTGCCGGCAGCTGATGGAGTCGTTTGGACTTCCACTCAAGATCTTTGAAACCAAGCTCGGATACAGCAGGGTCTGAACAACCTGGCGGAAAGAATCCATCGAGTCTTGGAAATCATACCTATGGGTCGCTGTTCAGCTCATCCTTGAGCTTGTCAAGACGAGTTTTGAGTTGCCTGGCGCGACGGGTTGTGGGTTTGTTGTCATGGCCCTTCAGCGCTGATTTGATCACGGCGATCTCCTTCTCAAGCTTCCGTCTCCTGGTAAAGGAAAGCGCTTCCTGAGCAAGACCGATCAGAAAATCGCCCCGCGGGGCATAGCAAGGAGCATCTTCTTTGGACTCGTTGTATGCGGCCGCGTCCTCAGGATCAATCATGATCCAGGGCTTTCTCAGCGACATCGGCCGCCACAAGAAACACATAGGAGAGTGCATTCATATGACTGGCCAGATCTTTGATCGATTCAACGATTTCCTTTCTCGATAAACCACTCTCCCGCTGAAGTCGAATGATCTGGTGCGTCAGACGGGTTACATGGTCGCGACCGTAGTTGTAAGCAGTCCCAAAACAATCCTCACTCTGCTCATCAGTCCTGCAGGCTGCAGCAAAGTCTGAGGTAATTTTCTGGGAAAAATCTTCAACCTGGCGGCAGGGCATCGCTTTCTGGATTTGCCGGAATGTATGCGAGAAAAGAATGAAGCCCCAATAACTTTTCGAACCAATGCGTTGAACTTCGCATCCTTGCTTATCAAGTAAAGACAAAACTTTATGTTTTTTCTTGCAGAAACAAAAAATTGCTCAACATTTTTCGCCAAGACATCGATCCATACATCGACCCATGCAAAGGTGCTCTGCCTTGGTTGGACCGTGGTCGCAAGCCAAGGCCACCAGAAGCTTCTCTCAAGCCTCATTTTGACTGAGACAAGCTTCTTTTCCTCGAGGACAACAACAACTCATTCATCCATAGACCGTCGGACTCGCCAGCGTCGTTTGGGCCTGACCAGCGTCCTGCTCGATATAGCTCACCGTTCAAGCAGCGAATTCGCCATCGTGAAGCCGGGGCGTCGCCTCGGCAGCAGATGCTTTGCAGAGCTGTCTTCTGTTTGCCGTCGCCCCACCCCTTGCCCCGTTACCGCGCCACCCACGAACCACCACAACAGCCCGGCGGAGAAGGCTGGCTGGTGAGCGCAGAGCAGCAGAAGGTGGTGCAGTTCAAGCCAGATGCATCCACCTTTCATGCCCAGTGGGTGGCGGTGCGCACCTACAACTGGATCCCGCCCAACCCGCCGGTGCCTCAGACCCGGCGACGGATGCTGCGGCACAACGCCATCGAAGCCTGGAACACGATGCTCAAAACGGGCTGGCGACGCTGTCCACCACCGGTGCGCTGATGGCGAAAAAGACCGATCCCTTGCGGGACCGGCATGACGCGATCAGAAAAACACTTGGCTTGGTCTTAGCCCTTTCCATTGGACTCCATGGTGATGGGCTTGGGTGTACGAGTGGAACCATGGGCGCCATGACGCCTTGACGAAAGGGCGATCAGGCATAGAGAAAGAAGCGTCAATCACATTCCCTCCATCTCTGTCTCTGCGTCGAGCTCGAGGCCGACATCATCGATACAGGCTTGTTTGTCCACTTGGCACAACAGCTGCATCAGGTTCTTTCGATCAAGAGATGACAACTCACCGTTGATTTCCCACTTCAGGCAGGTTCTGCGCTGGCAGCTGCCGGTATGACCCTTAAGAACCTCAAACATGACAGCCTCCTTTGGGCTGATGATTTGATCCTTACGACGGATTGGTGGAGCTATTCCAGAGCAGCAATACCTAACTTTTCTTGGCACTCGCCAGAGCCCTCCAACCTTGAGCTGATGAATCTCGGTGACGAGTGCTGGCCCCCTGCGGCCTCTTTCGCCAACGTTATTGAAGTTGCGATCAACCGATGACCAACGGATCCGGCACCTGGGCCAACAATCAGCCCCCAGCAGCAGCCGAAAAACTTTGGAGAGGCCTGGCTCTGGTAGGAGCTTTCCACATCGGAGGAATGCTGATCAACGTCATCTTCCAGATGATGGGCAACAACAGCCTGGATGGAATTCCAGCCAAATTCCTCGGCCTCTGAGCCCATCTTCCACAACAAAACGGTTATGCGCCCCTGCAGCAGGCAGGGGTTTTTTATTGGATATCTGGGACGCGCCAAGCGACTCAGAGCCAGGGCAATCAAAGCGAGACCCAGCCATCTCGGGCTGAGCACAATTACCCATTGTTAAGGGAGATTGCGCAGCATTAAGTTCTCTTCGCATGCACGAGTCGTTCCCGAGGAGTGGGCTCTTCGGGAACCTTTTTTTGGGTAAGTTCCAATCAGGTGTGTGATGTATCCCGTAGGTGGGCCTGCGGATACATCTCCTCCTAAAGAACGGCCGCTTCTCGCTAACAGCCGAGAGGAGAGGAGCAGGCGAGGGAACCCGCTCCCTATTCCCTCCAGAAGCGTTTGCAGTGGTGCTCGCGCCGGCACGATCATCGGCCATGCGGGAATGATTCTCATTGAGCTGAAATGCCTATTCCACCTCCTGAGAATTCCCTGAGAAACGCTCCAATCGCACCTCGAACGGCCCTCCACTGATCCACTCTTGGAGTGAAGGCTGTGGTGCCTTCAATGCGTCAAGCAGGAGCGGGCTGAGGGGCCGGCTCTTTTTTTTGATCAGAAGGACAGCAGTAGGCCTCACGAGCCACAAGACTGAAACCAGCCGATCCAACGCCGTGCTCCGCAAGCTCAAAGCGTTGCTGCTGGCGCTGAGCCTTTGGAGCAGCCTCCCAGCATCGGCAGCCCCGATCAGCAGGGACGATCCGGAATCCACAGACCCCGGCCACAAGGGCATCTCCACCGCCCGCGGATCCGCCGTGGTTGTCACCGCCAATCCTCTCGCCAGCACTGCGGCGCTAGCTACGTTGAAGAAAGGCGGCAGCGCCATCGATGCTCTGGTCACAGCCCAGGCGGTGCTGGCGGTGGTGGAACCCCAGAGCTCCGGCCTGGCGGGTGGTGGTTTTCTGCTGCACTGGGATGCCACGCAACGCCAGCTTGCAGTGCTCGATGGCCGTGAAGTGGCCCCCGAACGCAGCCGCCCCGGCGATCTGCTTGATGCCGCGGGGGATCCCCTCCCCTGGCGTCAGGCCACCAGCCAAGCCAACGCCATCGGCATTCCCGGCACCGTGGCCCTGCTCTGGAAGGCCCATCAAAACCACGGCCAGCTGCCCTGGGCACAAAGCCTGCAACCGGCGATCCGCCTGGCCAGCGCTGGCTTTCTGCCGAGCCCGCGACTGTTGCGCTCCATTCGCTTGGCCCAGCGTTTCGGCGTGGCCCACAGCCCTGCATTTCAAGCGCTTTACCTGCCCGGCGGCCAGCCACCAGCAGCGGATCATCCCTTCCGCAACCCAGCCCTGGCACGCACCCTGAAACTGCTGGCCAGGAAAGGGGGACCAGCCTTTTATCAAGGGCCTCTGGCGGAGCAGATCCTGGACGGGGTGAATGCCCTGCAGGCCAGCGAGCCGAACTTCCGCGGCTGGAGTTCCGCTGATCTGAGCAGCTATGCCGTGGTCCGGCGAACTCCCCTCTGCAGCCAGCAGCTGCAGCACCGGATCTGCACGGTGCCGCCCCCCAGCAGCGGTGGCTTGGCGCTGCTGCAAACCCTGGCGCTGTTGAACCAAACCACCAACCTGGCCAGCTCCAGTGCAGCTGAGCCGCAGGTGTGGCGGCAGCTGGCCTTCGCCCAGGCCTGGGCCGATGCCGACCGGCTCTACTGGGTGCACGACCCCATCGATGGAGCAGTGCCCAGCGCAGCCCTGCTGGATCCGGCCTACATCGCCTACCGGGCCAGAACCATGCAGAGCACCAACGGCGCAAGGCCAACACCGGGGCTACCCCCAGGCATCGATCACTTTCCCTACGGCAGGCCAGATCAGGGCATCGAACAGGGCACCAGCCAGATCACCATCGTGGATGCCAGCGGCAACATTGCCTCCTACACCTCCTCGGTGGAGACGATTTTCGGGAGTCGGCACCTTGTGGGAGGCATGGTGATGAACAATCAGCTCACCGATTTCGCCTTCAAGCCCAGCATTGGCGGCAAACCGGTCGCCAACCGCCGGCTGCCCGGACGGCGACCGATGTCGTCAATGGCGCCGACGCTGGTGTTCCGCAAGGGCGAGCCGGTGCTGGCCCTAGGCAGCCCCGGCGGCCGCAGCATTCCCCATCTGCTCAGCCGGGTGCTGTTGGCGTCCTTGGCCTGGAACGAACCGCCGGCGCGGGCGGTGGGCCTTCCCCATCTCTCGCGCCGGCGCACAATGCTGGTGCTGGAAAGCGATCCACCGCTGCCCTGGCCGTTTCCGCTGCAGCAGCTCAAAAGCGAAGCAAGGCCACGGCGTCAGAGCATCGGCAGCGGCACCGCTCTGATTCAAAAAATAGGTGCTGGCTGGCAGGGGGCCGCTGATCCGCGCCGCGAAGGCACAGCCCTGGCCCTGCCCTGAGCCAGCCAGCCGGCGATCAACCCTTGGAGCGCAGGTGCGTGAAGCTGGGCACGCCATTGCCCCAGGCACGGGTGATGGCCAGGATCAACCCCCCGATCAGGGCCAGGTTCATCGCAAAGCCGCTGTCCACCGGGAAGGTGTGGAAGATCAGCGTGGTGGGCACCAGGAACAGCAGCAGCAGTGAGGCCCCCAGCACCGTGTTGCTGCCGAACACCAGCAGGATCGATCCGGCGATCAGCACCACAATCGCCGCCACCAACAGCACAGAGGCCAGGGGTTCGGGAATGCCCTTGGAGGCGATGAAGCCTGCGGTTTCAGCGAAGTTGGTGAACTTGGCCGGCAGGGCATTCACAAACACAGCCGCCATCAGCACCCGGCCGAGGAAATCGAACAGCTTCGAAGCAGTCATGGGGATCAGAAGCCCTTGGGGCAAAGGAGTCGTGATCAGCACACTAGAGAGCAACTGTTCACCAAGAACAGTCATGAAAAACCCCTGAGGAGCGAGCCTCAGGGGTTGGTCCCCTCATGAACATCCGTCCGACATCAGCGTCGCTTGGGAGGCTGATGAGCGGGGAAAGGAGAACCGAGCGCAACGGTTCGGATCACCCACGCGCCGTTTGATGCAAACAACGAATTGTCCCCAGATGGGGGATGAATCAGCGGGTTCAGACGCAGTAAGACAGTTCCATTCGAGGCAAAGCCATGAAGCTCGACCTTGCTCAAGCACAACCCATGGGAAGCCTCATTGTTGAGGGAACCCACCGGCCATTCCACGCCCTTGCCTGCGCCATTAGGCCAGCAACCGTGCGCATCGGACGAAAGGTCTCAGCGCAATGACAACTGCATCACAACGTTTTCTGGTTCGATACAAGAAAAACGACGGAAGCCAACACACACTGCAACTCCAGGCGGCCAATCCCCGGGAAGCACGCATCGTCGCTATGGAAACCGATGCTTATGTGCGCCGTTATCCAACCAGTGTGGATTCGATTCTTCAGGCCGCCTGACGCCACCTGAATAGTGATGCTTGAGATCAAACCGTTCATGCCAGCCGATCTCGACGTCGTGATTGGGATGGCCCGTGAACAGGATTTCGCTCCAGGAATGGGCGACATTGAGATCTATGCCAACACCGATCGCCAGGGAATCTGGTTGGCCTGGCAAGACAACGTGCCAGTGGGCTGCATCGCCGCCGTTACCTACAGCCCCAGCTACGCCTTCATCGGCCTGTTCGTGGTGAAGCCGGAGCATCGGGGTCAGGGAATAGGCCGTCGCCTCTGGCAACACGCCTTAAAAACCCTCAACAGCGTGGAGTGCGTCGGCCTGGAGGCGGCAGTCCAGATGGTGGGTTTCTACGAGCAAGCCGGATTTCAGAAGGACTGCATCACCACACGCCGGCAGATGCTCTGCCGCAGCGACCAATCAGAACACCCGAACACCACCCTGCTCCAACGCAGCGACATCACCGTTGTGCCACTGCGTGAGATCTCTCTCGAGGCGATTCAGCGCTACGACGAACGCCACGAAATCAGCCCACGGCCCCATTTCCTTGAACTGTGGTTACGCCACAGGGCAGGAGACGTGTTTGTGGCAAGAGATTCCCAGGGGACATGCCATGGCTACGTGCGCATTCGGCCTTGCCTACTCCCCATCGGTGAAGGTTGGCGGGTGGGGCCCTGGCTGGCAGAAGATCCCGCCATGGCATCGCTGTTGCTGAACAACGCCATCGATCGCCACAAGGGAATCGTTCTGATCGACACCCCAGGGCATAACCCATCTGCCAAAACGATCACGACGGCGAAGGGCTTCAAACCCATGGGCTCGACTGTGCGCATGTACAAGGGCCTGATGCCGGAGGGCCACGACCGCAACATTTATGGCCTGGCCTGCCTCGAGCTCGGTTGAATCTGCGGGTCTAGCAACCACTCCCTGAATTCCTGAGTCAACGCATAGCTCTCTTCATAGCGTTGCTCTTGATCAAGGACGGCAATTCTCTGCATCACATTGCTCACAATTTGAGCCCTGATGGCATTAGCTTCGGTTGACATCATCTCTCTTTAGGCATCAGTTACTGACGAAAACTCGGCCTGGATCATCAACATCAACCGCTCGGGCGATTTGTATTGCCGAGGCAAGGATCGGTGCAACAGGCGCAAACGATCCCAGCAAAGTGTTCGCTCAAGTTCAGTGCTTGTTTTCCCCTGCTTGATCAGTAGCTTCAAGGCCTTGCAGTACAGCGGATATTTGGCTTCGAGCTCTCCGATGCTGAGGTTGGATGTGCTCATGGAACCTTCACGCTGCCGAGCAGAACTATGCAATGAATGAGGCCGTTTTATCGCCTCCCAAATGGGGACAATTGCTCTGTCCCCGGATGGGGGTAGCTCAATAATCCAGCCAGCGCGTTAGATGGCTTGGATTGCAATTTTGAGCGTGGAATCAATCGAAACCCACATCGCCAAAGACCGTGAGGAACTGGCCAAGGCTCAAGCCAGCGGTGATGAGGCCAAGGCGCGTCACTACGCCACCGAGCTTGAGGGACTCGAGGCGTATCGCAGCCACCATCCCGAGGAGCACAAGGACCCCACCTCCCTCGAGGTGCATTGCGACCTGAACCCCGATGCTCCGGAATGCCGCGTCTATGACGACTGACGAAGGTCGAAACCAGATGGGCCGATTGGCCCGCAAGGATGGATAAAAGATGCAGGGAAGCCCATGGATCTGACCCCATACCTGCAAAGTGAGCCCAAGTCTCCCGACGAAGAGCCCCTGCTTTCCGTTGCCATCAGCGGAAGCATTGCCTTGGCAATGAAGGGACGATTTTTCCTGCGCTGCTTCTGCGAAAGTTTTAGCGAACGATCTCGTATCGGCTGTGCCGTTACGGATGAAGAGTCCTGCCTGAGTTATCTCAAAAAGGATTCCTTTGAGCTACTTCTCTGCACGGATCTACTTGAAAAAGGCAACGGCTTTGAGTTGGCGCGCAAAGCCCAAGAGCTTCAATCCGGCCTGAAGGTCGTGGTGCTGGCATTAAGCGATGCCATTCCGGTGGAATACGACAACGCGCCATGGCTGGAAGCCGTGGTTGCCGAAGCCGACATCATCGAAGACCGCAAACCTCTTGAAGCAGCTGTGCTGGCAGTGATGGGACATCACTCCTATCGCAGCCCATCACTACGCTCCGACGAACTTCCCTATCTCAGCTGCCCGCGACTGACACCTCGCGAATACGAAGTTCTCGACCGCCTCGCCCGCGGAATGTCCGATAGAGAAATCGCCGAGGATCTCATCGTCACCGAAGAAACCGCACGCACCTACACCAAACGGCTCCTGCGAACCCTTGAAGTGAACAACCGGGTTCAGGCGGTGCTGAAAGGAATGCGCTGCGGCATGGTTCAGATCTGAGCCATTGAATCACCCCAAATGGGGGTAGAGAGCAAGTCCCTAAAGGGGCATGAATGGATGGCGATAAGTGATGTCGAGAAGTGATGGCAACTATCACCTTCACCCATGAACCATCCCTCGCTGAACTGCGAGAAACAGAAGCGGTGTACACCCGCGCCATGGAATACCTGGTGGCAGATGGCGTGAAAGAAGGCGAAGCCAGCAAGAGCGTCTGCTGGCGACGCCTGTACCGACTCCATCAAGCTCTACCTGAGCGTTACGGCAACCCCCGCGCGCTCTTTCTTTCACTTCGTGCGCATCAGCGAAGCCAGAAGGCGGCCTAGTTACCTCGGCACTGAATCAGCCCATGGACAGTGAATATCAGCCAATCAGTCGGGTGGAACGGTTAACGGCAGCTCACCCCTGGTTGCTCGAGTCCCAGGCCTGGAAATTGCTCAGCATTAAGTACGTGCTGATTGGACCAGAGCTCACCATCCACAATCCCGATCACCTCGAACTGATCATGCAGGAGTGGGCCGATCATCTGGTGGAGATGGATGACGAAGCACTTCAGCAAATGTGTGCCTGGATCGATCGAAGCCGTCTTGAGGGTTAGTGGGGCAAGCCCTGACTCTTAAGAAAGCAGCACGTGACAAGCATCACTCCACCAGGAATTCGCTGCGCAAAGCCCGAGCATCCTGAATCCGCTGCCCCACCGCGAGCTGGCGGAGGCGGGTGTTCAGCCAGGCGCGCAGTCGGGTGGATGACACCGACTTGTTGAGCAGACCGTCCGAAGGCTCAGGCGTGCCGAAGGGAATCGTCATCAGCCACGCGCGGTGGTTCAGGCTAATCAGATCGCAGCCACGCCAGCCCCACTTTCAGCCGGTTCTGCCCTGAAAGGCAATGCGTGTTCGTGCTGATTGCCAGGGCCTGGCCCAGCCCCAAGACTGTGTGCATCGAGATCGGAGGCGTCCATGCGAGACGACGATCCAACCGAGCAGACGTCAGAAGCAAGCTGACTTTCAGGCCCCTGCTCCAACAGTTTTCACACCTCTTGTTGGGTGCGCCCTTCGACAGGCCTTGTGCGAAAGGCCAGGCCGATCGGCACTCCATCTGCACCGTGCCAGGTGCCCTAAGGAGCTCCCATCACCCGACCCCTTGGAACATGGCCCCAGGCGCCATAAGCCAGACGCTTCGACCTTCCTTCAGCCCCATCTGATGGATTGCGTCATGCACAAACGAGCGAGTTAGGCCGCCTGTTCAACGGAACGGGACGGCCACACCAACCCTGAACACTACCGTTCAGACACAGACCCCCGGCCCCTCCGTCACAGGGACCGGGGGTCTGCTGCTGATTCAGGCCTTGCGCTTTTGATCGGCCTGCCGCAGTTGCTCACGAAGGATGATCGGATCATCACAGTGGGATCTGCGGTAAAGCGCTTTGATCTTGCGTGACTCCTCATCGAGCAACTCCAGCTCAACCGCGTCTGCCATTCCCACGGTGAAATCTTCGATCTGGCGGTCTTCAAACTGATTCTCAAGAGCCATCAACTCCTTCAACGAATCACTCATATACAGACAACTCGACGCCATCAATTTGAGGTTTTCCCGGATCTTGATGTCGGCCTGCTCGCGAACATCCCGCGCCTTTTCCAGCGTGGCAATCAGATCACCACTGGCCGCCTCCTCAATCGTTGCCGCAGACACCGTTGAGGTTGTTGCACAACCGAGCACCAGCACCAGCAACAACGCCAGAACGGATTGCAGAACCTTCATCGGACCCCCATAAGACAGGTCACGTTAAGGGGAGACATCAGACGACGTCCCCTCAGATGAGGGAGACATTGCTTGGAATCACCACCCCACAACCCCTCGAGTGGGTGATGTGTGGCCCTCAGGTTTTGCCGATGCTGATGGAACACGAGCCGAGGAGAACCCAAGAGCATGACCAACACAACCGCCAAAGCCCAACTGCTCGATCTGCTGATCGAACCGCTGAAGGGATGCAAAGGGCTTTATGTCCATCGGCAGAACCTGATGCAACGGGTGATGCGCATGCCCGATCTGGAGGTGAGCGATCACCTCGATCGGCTCAGGGCCAGCCATTTCCCAGGCACCTGAACCATGAAGAGCCAAAGAGCCCAATTCTTAAGGAATGATGAGAGACGCAAAGAAAGCCAAACCCGTATCGGTTGTCGCAGTCCGGTCCAACCATGGATCCGTAGGACAGCTGCAGTTTCAAACGTGATCCCATGGCCGAGACCCTGCATCTGCCCTACTCCGTTCAAGGCAATGGAACCGTGGAATCGATCGGCAATCACCTGTATCGGGTCTGCGGGCCAGCCGGATGCACCGTTGTGATGGGGCTCAGCAACGCCCTTTATCTGAGTCGCAACGTGCCAGAGGTGGAACACCACCACCACTCACATCGATGACAAAAAAATCGCTCCAGCCATGGAGCGATTCATCCAGCCGAAGCAATCCCCATCACCCGGCTCACAGCACCAGATCTTGATGCGTTGGCCCGATAATACTCATCCAGCCCCAGATCTAGGGGGAGCACGATTACTTATGTAGAGCTCCTTGATCACACATCAACGCTGCATGTGGTGGCCTTGCTCGTTATATTGAGAGACCCCCATCACCCGGCCCGCCTCTTCGGCGGGCTTTTTTGTGGCTTTACGCCAGATGTAGCGCAGGGACAAACACTGCAAAGGAAAGCATAAAAAAGGAAGGGTTCCCTAATCCCTCCCCTGTTCGACGCAGTTTCCCCCTGTTCTGAGCTGGGGGTTACCTGTTCATTCTGTATCTCCAGGAACCAAACGGCATCGGTGATTGCACCTAGCGAACAGTCGCATCAGCGATCAAGCAGGCCAGCATCGATCTTGGCGTCGGGATTGAGCTTGATCAGCATCCAAAGCAACATGGCCGAGCAATCGCGATCACTCACGCCGTAGTCATATTTCCAGTCAGCCACCATTCCCTTGAGCTCATGCTGAGCCTGGGTGATGAACTCATCGTTCCATTCCTGCACCAACCGATTCAGTCCTCTTCGAGATCCTCTTCTGTGACGTAGAAGGGCTCATCAGAACCGGGCTGATTGTTCTCCAGCACGAGCACCTTGAGCGAATCATCGCTCTCAAACACAAAGAGGCCGTCCTCATCTGGATGCACCCCCTTCATTTCAGGGTGCTGGTTGACGAGGCGCTTGAGGCGGCGCTTCTCCTTCCAGAACTTGGTCCCTTTTTCAACCAGATAAACCGTCAGAGCCAAGTTCACCAGCACAAGGGCGAGGAACTCCAAGGCCTGCATAGATCAAAATCGGGTTCTGATGACCCTAGCGAGAGAAGCAGGGAGCGCCATAGCAAGCGATACCAACGCCCGCCAAGCTGGGATCAATCAACCGCGACGCATGGTCGACCACAACCAGCAAAAGCTCACGGCTCGCGAGATGGTTCGAGCTCACGCCTACCCCGTACTAGCGGCCGTCAGCAGTCTCAGCTTGCTCAGCATCACGGTTCTGCTGATTCCACAAGCCGTCAAAACCCATCGCTACAACCGCTGCATCGATGCGCAGATCGCCATGCGCGCCAGCATCAATCCCAAGGGAGGCACAGACCCCGGCAAGATGAACTACCTCAAAGCCGTCGAACACTGCGAAGGCTTCTGAACCGATGCGCGCCATCCAACCCTTATCGGCTCTCAGCTTCGGCGTTTTGGCCCTGTTGGTGAACCAAACACCAGGGATGGCCCACGGCAAGGGGCTCTACGCCACTGAAGCCGAAGCCCGGCAGCGGGCAGCTGAAATCGGTTGCAGCAGCGTTCACGAAAACAACGACCGCTGGATGCCTTGCACTGATGAACGGGAACTCCACCAACAACTGCGCAAGCAATGAAAGCCTCCAGAACAACCAGCCGGCAGGCGCGGCGCATCCATCGCTGGCTTGTGCCGATCGCCGCAGCACCACTGCTGATCACCGCAGGAACCGGCTCCCTATACAGCCTGCTGCTGGAGCAGAACATTGATGCTTTCTGGCTGCTCAAACTGCACACAGGACAGTTCGGATGGCTCAACCTTCAGCCCGTGTACCCAATCCTGCTGGGAGCTCTCACCATTGTTGTGACCGTGTCTGGGCTGACGATGCTGCTCAGACCAGCCCGCACGACAGGGGGTTAATCACCCCGGTGGCCTCAGTCCGCGCAGGTGCAGCCGCAGGAGCCACTGCCATGGCAGGGCTCGTGATTGGGGTGACTAGTGGCACAGGCCTCTGAACAAAAACTCTGGCCATCGCGAACAACGGCTTGGGACGATTGCACCTCACAGGTGCAACGCGGACAGGCACAGGGCGTAACGGAAGCCATCACAACCAATCAACTCGCTGTTGTATAGGCCGAAAAAAGATGAGCCCAACACAAACACAGCATATCCACACACAATTCATGCGGAAGGATTGACAATGATTCTCACATCACACAGCGACCTATAAGCAAAGGGCCACTCCCAATAGCAGCAATGAAGAAGAAGAATTACAAGACAAACGCCAACAATCACAGCGCAATAGGCCAAATAGCACAAGCGGAAGCAATTAAATTCACTACGAATCAATCAGAAAGCAGAAAAATAACGAGAGCAGCGACTCAAAGCACATGAACAGTAATGATCAACTGAGAAGCAATACGCTGCGAGAAATCAATGCATGGTGCTACCGACGCGCATCTCACCTTTCACTCACAGGACACGACCAGGCAGCGCAAGCCCTAACGGAAGAGCACATGGAAGCACTCCAGAACGCTAAGCCCGAAGAGACGCTATGGGTCGAGAACTAACAGACATAGCCCCTTTATCGCGCCGGCGCAATGTGTCATATCTTATCTCAAAGAAAGCAAATATCACAAGAGCAGACAAAAGCAGCAAGCCACATCGTGCTATAAAAAACATGAAACACGCACAAAATCTTGAACAATCTGTTGATACATAGAAAAAAGATTTTAGCAAAAAAATTAAGCGCATCTTGGCGTAGCAAAAATCACAAGTCAGCACATCAATGAATACAGATAACGACTCCCGGCCTAAGAGAGGCAGACCAATATCCCTGAATCCGTCCGAAACAATCGGCCTAGAAAGGCCTCAAGCCGGAAAGAAAATAGAATTAATAGTCAAAAACGGAGTCATCCGGATTGCAGCGAAACAATTCAATAACGCAGAAGACATAACTTTAGCCTTTACATGCAAAACAGATGTTTTCAAATTCCAGTATCCAAAAAACCTAGAACTCTCGATAGAGGCCATAACAGACACAACATATACAGTTGAATCAACAAGCAAGACAGAACCCGACACAAGCGATGCAATTATGGACTGGATCATTCAACTGCATATTGTGAGGCATGAGACAAATCTAGAAAATCGACTGATAAAATTTTTTAGATTACTAATAACAAGACTAGGAAAGAGGACATCAGAAGGGCTACTACTAGAGCACACACTGTCTCATGCACGTATTGCTGAAATCGTTGGGTCTACGAGATCGACCGTATCAAGAACGATTAGTACTCTTAGGAAGACCCGTCAAATTTATATTGATGAGCTAAGGGGCCAGATCGTTCTACCCGTGAATTAATTAACGCCCACAACGACATGTTCCACCTTTCCACTTGGAGCATTTGGATTTCTTGCAACCCTTTTTCTTATTTATCGAAAGACGCTTTTCGGAAGACTCAGCCAAGATCCTAGACATTCATTTCAACAACAATACTGCTCATCTCTGGGTTAGAACCACCCTGGAGAAGCAACAAAAGACACAATCTCGTAAGTCATCTGATCAGAGTCAAGGAACCTCTGCATAAGATTTCGGGTACTCAGGGAGATACAAACAAACAGTAAGGGCCTAAATCAAAAGAACTCGCAGGCGTATAAAAAGCTACTTTGAAATGAAGTAAACGAGTAGCAGGCAAAACAGCGGAAGCGCAATATGGGGTCGCCCGTATGGGCTTTCCTGTGTGAGGAATCAAATGAAGCTTTTCCAGCAACTGCTGGTGGCTCCTGCCGCCCTTGGCCTTCTGGCCACCGGCGCCAATGCCGCCGAGCTGAACATCAACGGCGTTTCTGATTACGCGGCTTCCGCTGATCAGGTCACCAGCGTCACCCAGTTCTCCGACGTCTACCCCACCGACTGGGCTTATCAGGCTCTGGCTGGTCTGGTTGAGACCTACGGCTGCGTCGCCGGCTACCCCAATGGCACCTTCCGTGGCAACCGTGCCATGACCCGCTACGAAGCGGCTGCCCTGCTGAACGCTTGCCTCGACCGCGTCACCGAAGTGACCGACGAGCTGCGTCGCCTCATGGCTGAGTTCGAGACCGAGCTGGCCATCCTCAAGGGTCGCGTTGACGGCCTCGAGGCCCGCGTTGGCGAACTTGAAGCCACCCAGTTCTCCACCACCACCAAGCTGCGTGGTCAAGCTGACTTCTTTATGGGCGCCGTTAAATACGACGATCGTGATGAATGCAACGAGGAAGTAGCCGGAGCTTGCGAAAGCGACGGCTTCAACTTCTCTTACCGCTACACCCTGAATTTAGACACCTCCTTCACAGGTAAGGATCGGCTGTACACCCGTCTGCGCACGGGCAACATGAAGAACGTCTGGACGGAATCAGACTCATATCTGTCTGACGCCAAAAGTGGTGATAACACCCTGAAGGTGGACAAGCTCTGGTACAGCTTCCCCATCGGCAATGAGTTCAAGGTCACGGTTGGTCCTTTGATCGAGAACTACTACATGATCGAAACTCCAACCCGTTACAAGCCGATCCTCAAGGCCTTCAAACTGGGTGGATACGGTGCTGTCCTGGGTGCTAGCACCGGTCAGGGCTTTGGTGTGCAGTGGCGTCAGGATGTTGATCCTGGTGATGCAGCCTTCAACATTGCGGTCAACTATGTTGCCGATGGTGGTGATGGTGCCAAGAGCGAATCCAAAGAGGGGATGTTTGGTGAAGACACCGATGCTTACCTGCTGAGCCAAGTTGGCTACGGCAACCGTAAGTGGTATCTCTCAGCGCTTTATGCCCTGAAGAATGCACGCCAACCTGATGGGTCATCGACCGCTAAAGCAGCTATGGGTTATTCAACCCCCACTGCTAAGAACCTGGCTCACCCGCTGCACGCCGTCGGCCTGCGCGGCTACTGGTCACCTGAGGACGATGGATTCATTCCCACGATCAGCGCGGGTCTGGACTTCGGCTGGGCAGATAGTGAGTATTACGGCAATGCCGAGGCCGTAAAAGGATGGATGGTTGGCCTGAACTGGAAAAATGCCTTCATGGACGGCAACAAACTGGGACTGGGCTTCGGTTCCTATTCCAGCTACGCAACCGAAATTCGTGACCGGCCCAATGGCGGCGACCAAAACTTCGCCATCGAGGCTTACTACGACTTCGCTGTAACCGACAACATCACCATCACTCCTGCAGTGTTCTGGGTTGATGATGCCAAGGGCAAGGATCAAATTGATGGTGCCAACAAGTTTGGCGGCCTGGTCAAGACCACGTTCAAATTCTGATTACCAACATCAATCAAACAAATGGCGCCCTACGGGGCGTTTTTTGTGCAAAAAAATAGAGGGGCTAGCGCCCCTCAAACGACCTGAATCACGGATTCACCAGCAGTTCTCACCCTCACCAATGGGAACACAAACATCTTCTTGTTCAGCTTTTTTGAGAAGAGCCTCAGCCTCTTCATTCATCACACTGTCGTCATCGACAGCTTGATCCGTCGACCACTCCTTCAATCCGCCGCCATCTTGGGCCTGGACCACCGGTAAATCAGCTGAGGCCAACAGCAGAGATGAAGCAGCTAAAAACACAGTGACTGCAGAGGGTTTGGCCATGGTCGAACGCCAAAAAATCATTCTGATTAACGCTAGCGCCTAAGCAGCCACGAATGAGTCAGGTCAACGCATCATTTGAAACACCATCAATCCGAGAGCCGCCGCACGGCGTTGGTATAGGCCTGAAAAATGAGATCAAGCTCATCCGAACGTCCATGCTTGGCCAGCAATCCGCGCGCCCCAGCATCCAGATTGAACAGCAAGGAACGATCCTCAGCGGATTT
The DNA here is from genome assembly GCF_014279895.1 of Synechococcus sp. M16.1. Lineage (NCBI taxonomy): Bacteria > Bacillati > Cyanobacteriota > Cyanophyceae > Synechococcales > Synechococcaceae > Synechococcus > Synechococcus sp. M16.1. Next base: position 1,253,774 of record NZ_CP047954.1, read on the forward strand.
CACATAGCTTTCGATCCAGCCGACACAGGCATAGCGCGTCCCCTGCGTCACTGGCGTAACGCAGTGCAATAAGGAGCTGGGGTACACAACCACCTCACCAGCAGAACAACGAAATTCTTCACCATGCTGCCCCATCTGCAATTGCAAAACTCCCCCTTGATAGGAGGGCGGCTCGCTTAAAAAAACAGTGAAGGAAAGATCGCGCCGGCCATAACGGGAAAACGGATTATCCACATGCCATCCATATCCATCGCCGGGTGCACAGCGGGAGATCAAGACACTGTGCACCTTGCGCATCAAAGTGAAACTCTTGATCAAAGGATCTGCTTTCAATGCGTTCGACACCGAGTTCGCCACCCGAATTGCCAAAGGGGATTCAGGATCAAGTTGATGGTTCTTTTTAACCGAAGCCGCTTGCTCTCCCGCCGTGAGTCTTCCATCCAGCCAAGGCAGGCCGGCAGCACTCAGTTGCTGATGAATGGAATCAACATCAGCCTGCAAAAGCAGTGGACGCACAAGATGATCCATCCGCAATGAGTGCAAAACCTTTGCACCACCCTAGGCAGCCGACCAAATGATACGAAAACATCGCACAAACTGACTCAGTGAGATCACATCCAAGACCTATGATGGTGAGATGAAGAGTAAAGCCATGATGAAGGTTCTCGCTGGACTCTGCCTCGTCGCTCCACTGTTTGGATGCGCCGCTGTTGGTGCGCAGGAAGTTCGAGTTTATTCAGGCCGCCACTACAACACTGACCGACAGGTTTTTAAACGTTTCAGCGAGAAAACAGGGATCAAAGTCCGCCTGATTGAAGCCACCGGAATCTCTCTGGTGGAACGGCTCAAGCGAGAGGGAAGCAACTCCAAGGCAGACGTGATTCTGTTGGTGGATGCTGCGCGCATCAACGATGCAGCCAATGCAGGATTGCTACAGCCGGTTCAGAGCAACACACTGAAAGCGAACATCCCCGAGCGCTATCGGGATCCATCCAACCGGTGGTTCGGATTAACAAGGCGCGTGCGGTCAATCATCATCCACCCCAAGCTTGTTGACCCCTCCACGATCAGCAGCTACAACGATCTCGGCAAACCGGAACTGAAAGGAAAGCTTTGCCTACGCAAGCGAAAAAATGTCTACAACCAATCCCTTGTTGCTGACCAAATTGTCTTGAAGGGTCAAGCCGGAGCAACAGCCTGGGTCAGGTCAATGGTGGGCAATGTCAAGCAGCCCTTCTTCTCCGGAGATACATCTCTCATTCGTGCTGTTGGCCAGGGGAAATGTGGCGTTGGCGTTGTGAATCACTACTACCTGGCACGCATGCAAGCCGGAGACAATGGCAAGGGTGATCAGGAGCTGGCAAAGAATGTGAAATTGATCATGCCCAATCCAGCACACGTGAACATCAGTGCAGCGGGCATTGCCACCTCAGCCCAAAACAAACGGGAAGCGCTGAAATTGATTGAATTCCTCTCATCTCGGAATGGGAGCAAGACGCTTGCTGGACCAACCCACGAATACCCGCTAAAAAGTCAGGGCTCCTCAACCGTGCTGAAACAGTACGGACGATTTACCCCCGACAATGTGTCCATCAGCGCGATCGGTGCCAACCAAAAGAAAGCGATTCAAGTGATGGCGCAAGCTGGCTGGCGTTAAAAGCAACTTTTGATTTATTTGCAGGAGAAAGTTCTAAGATCGACTGTTTATTGATAATGAGTCTCATTTAACTTGGTGCAAATGACACGCCAAGCGTGCATTTCAATCCCCCGGTATGTATCGTTTAAACATCAGCGGGAAAAAAATGTTTGCAACATCTAATTCAAGTCCCTCATCTTCGATTGTTTGCGGTCCAGCCGGTCGAGCAATTGCTGAAGCAATTGATACTGATCTGCTGAATGCCATCCAAGCCCATCTCAATATGGAGAGGCAAGCCCATGCCTCCTATTTCGCGGCAGCAATCTGGTTTGCTGAACGGGAGTTGAGAGGATTTTCCCGATTCTTCCGAGATGAATCCAACAGCGAGCATGTACATGCTGCAAAATTCGCGGAATACATCATTACTCGAGGGCAAAGCGTTGCACTACAAGTGGTCGAAGCCCCCCTGCAGAGCTGGGCATCTCCTGCAGATGTGATGGCAACAGCATTTCAAATGGAGGTTGATGTCACAGCTTCGTTGCAACAGCTGTATTCCATGGCAGAGAGAGTGAACGACACGCGTACCACAGTGTTTCTCGACCCGATGGTGGAAATGCAAACCCAGTCAGAACATGAATTCGCGCACCTTCTTGGACGCGTGAAGTTTGCAGACAATCAAGCTGCAGCTTTATTACTCATCGACAATGAGCTTGATCAAGGAAATAACAAGCCTGCGTCTCTTCAAGAATAGAAGAGATTAAACGAAAGAAATTCGATGACATACAAGACCACAAATACTTTCTAACTTTATTCAGTGCATCCAACATGTCATTTGAATAGTATTAAAACACCTTCGGAGCATTTCTTCAAGCAATAACCTTTGAATCGAATGCGGTTTTGAATAGCAATTAATTTCCGGCAATATAGATTTTATCGACAAACATCGGTAGTGGTAGAAAGATATCTCCGCAAGAAGTCGTTCTACTAATCCCTGATCCTGGCATCGTTGAATTGATCGAGTGGCACATTGCATACGCCGCCAAATCCAATCAACTTCGCTGCAAAGGTCACCAAGTAAACCGAGCGAATTCACAACTTTCAGAATTGGAGTGGTGAAGAATCGATGAGCTCAGGTGAAATTCGCATGCTGACATCTCCAGATGCCATAGCCACCAAACCCGCTTGACGCCATTTGGAGAGGAGACGTGTTGTGGTTACCCGTGTAGCACCAATCAGCTCACCAAAGCGATCATGAGTGAGACGGAAAGGAAGCTGATAACAATCGCTGCAACGGACGCCTAGACGGTTCACCAAAAGAGCCAAAAGAGCGTGAAGACGCTGCTCTGCCTGACCGAGATGGCGGACTCGCAGAAGCTGCAATGTCCATTCGTTCACTGCATCAAGACCCAGCTCATCCGTTGAGACAGCATCACGCCGAAATTTCAAGGCGGTAAGGGCCTCGATGCACACGCCATCACTGCAGAGACGATCGGTGCGCAGGCGATCGCCCGACTGCAAAAACGCCAGGGTCATTCCCTCCGTTTCTTCGCAGGGGCAATACACGCGGCACACCCCTTCAATCACCTCAAGAACCGTGGCCTGATCACGCCCGGATGGATCAATCAGCACCGTCTGCGAGCGGGGCATGCTCAACGGAGCAATCGGATTGTCCGGCAGGAAGCGGTAGGCGGACGCGGTCACGGATTATCGCGATTGAGAATTACTCGCAACAGTACAGATCTCTTGTCGATATTGCAAGTCATTCTCAATAAGGCCCCTGATTTGAGATCTTTTCTCAACTGCGGTCGACACCTGCTCGTTGGCGTGCAGCAGCAGGGCGCGGAGCAACTGGGCATCCCCTTGAATCCGAAGCATTGGCGTGGTGACGGGCTGCCACCACGTTCAACGGGGCCTTCAACACGAGGTTGATCCGTTGCAACCGCGCGACGTCGCGATTGATTCACGGCTCAGAACACAAATGTCGTTTTGATCAGGCCGCCCAGTTGCTGGAAGGTTGAACCATTCGGTGTGAACCCACCCATCGGACGCGACAGATAGAACAGCGCCGGGGTGACGCCGATGTTGTCGGTCACTTGAAACTGATACCACCACTCCCAGATGAACTGACCATCAGCAGGGGTGTCGCCACCTCGCAGATCGGTCGCAAACACGGGCTGGCCGACAGCCATTCCGGCGTTGTTCCCCGCCATCAACACATCGTTCCACTGCAGCCCAGCCCTCCAGGACTGACTGGTCCTCACCTGGCCTTCGCGCTGGGTGTCGGACTGATTGATGCCCCAACCGAGTGACAGCGATGGAAGCCAGCCGCTCTCCAATGGCTGCCAGAAACCACCCAGTGCATAGGCGTGAGTCACGCCCCGATCACTGAAGCGATCCTTGACGAAGGGCGTGGCGTAGACGATCAGGTCTTGACCGTTTTGAACCTTGGAATACAGGGCAGCAACGCCCCAGTTGTCACCCTCCCAACCCAGCTGCAAAGTGCCGGTGCCTCCCGCCTCGTCGGTGGCGAAACCACCGGTACGGGTGTCGCTTGATGCACCATTGGCCGCCACATAGTTGGCCGACGCGCGGGCTCCGCTTTCCGCAGCCCAGCTGATGCCCACGCCTGCACCTTTGTTTTTGTTGTAGCCCCCCGGCGCTCCATTCACCGTGAGCACATCGAGAATCGGGTCACTGGGATAGACGCTCGGCCAGATCGCGAGCATGTCTTCCTGACCAACAATCGGGCCGGTGGTGATGGTGATCTCATCCCCCAACGGGAAGGAATAGAAGAGCTTGTCGATCGCCACCAGATTGGGGCGATCACCCTCCTGAAACGCAGTTTCCAGGGTGGCCAGACCCGACGGACCACCACTGCCGAAAACGTTGCCGTCTCCATCGAAATTGCCGCCACGCAACACCGTGGTCAATTGATCCTTGCCGGTGAAGGAGGTCGCCAACCCCAGCTGAAGGTCGTAATTGAATACCGTTCCGCCGAACTCGGAATTGCTGTCCGAACGCAGCCGGGATGCGGACCCTTTGAAGCGGCTGGCTCCGAACACCCAGGAGGCTTGTCCTTTGAGTTTGGTGGTGGTGGAGAACTGGGTGGCTTCCAGTTCGCCCACGCGGGCCTCGAGGCCGTCAACGCGACCCTTGAGGATGGCGAGCTCGGTTTCGAATTCCTTGAGCAGGCGACGCAGCTCGTCGGTCACTTCAGTGATCCGCTCGAGGCAAGCGTTCAGCAGGGCAGCCGCTTCGTAGCGGGTCATGGCCCGGTTGCCACGGAAGCTGCCGTTGGGGTAACCGGCGACGCAGCCGTAGGTCTCCACCAGGTTGGCCAGAGCCTGATAGGCCCAGTCGGTGGGGACAACGTCGGCGAACTGGGTGACGCTGGTGACCTGATCAAGGCTGTTGCCAATGGCAGTAGCCGCGTAATCAGAAACGCCGTTGATGTTCAGCTCGGTGGCTTGGGCTGCTGGGCTGTTGACAACAGCCAACGGGGCGATCAGGCCAAGGGCGGCAGGAGCCACCAGCAGTTGCCGAACAAGCGTCATGGGTAAAGAGCGATGTGCCCATGACGCAACATCGGTTTCTGAGCGTCAAGCCATCTGGGCAAGACGCAACAAGAGGTTTCAGTCGATCAGGGCCACCCAGGCAAAGGCCATGCCGATGCCCATCCAGATGCCGGCACCAAGCCGTTGCCCCTGGGAGCCGAGGCGCTCAACCAGAGACTTGGACCAGTTGCTCACCACCAGCAGCAGTGCGCCTTGGCCAATCAGCAGGCCCAGGAAATAGGTGAACAGCGGGGTGGGTTCCGCACCGACGATGGTGCTGCCGAGCAGAAAACCATGCAGGGCCACCAGCGGCAGCAACCAACGGGTGGAGGCCACGGTGAGAGCCATCAAACCCTCCATCACCAGGCTGAGGGAGACCATGGCCTCCGCCCAGGGAGCCACGGCATCCGGCAGGGGAATGAACTGCGACAGAACACTGCCGCCCAGGCCAGCAGCCAGCAGAGGAATCACCCAGGCGCGGGGACGTTGCAGGCCGATGAAGGCGATGGCCAGCAGAAACAGGAGATGGTCAGGACCCAGCAGCGGGTGACCAATGCCACTGAGCAATCCCTGCAGGGGGGTGAGGGCAGCGCTGTCGCCCATGCCAAAGGGGTGGTGGGCGAACGCCGGACTGGCCAGGAGAAGAACGGCCAGAAGCGAAGGGCCGGCGATCTGCAGCGGCCTGCGCAGGGCCAGAGGCAAAGAATTCAAAAGTCGATCCTCGTCGGTTTGATCTGGCGGGCGTTCTGACTGACGTGGGCGGAGGGCCGACGTTTCACAGCTGCGGGACAGCGGCAGATTTTCACTGCTCTTTCCCCGTTTCCTTCAGCGGCTGTTCCCCGCTGAAACCAGCACACCACCCTACCGGCGCTTGGCCGTCGCGCCTGACCAACAATCATTCGGCCTGTGGCGGTGCATCGGCAAGGTCGGTGGTGTGGAAATTCCAGCGATCACCGTCTTCCAGCCAGAGCTCCCAGGCCAGGCGACGGCCGCTCCGTTTGAGTCGCAGCTGGCCGCCAAAACCCGCTGGAGAGGGCTGATAGAGCTCGGTGATGTCGTCAACAGGGGCTCCATCCCGGGTGAACACCTGCTCCACCTGCTCACCCAGCCGAGCCGTCAGGTCGCTGCGCAGCTCATCAACCGTCACGCCGGCTGACTCGAGAAATCGAGCACCAGATCGCCGACGTCATCCCGGCTGATCTGAAATCCGAAGCCATCAACGGTGCCGGTCCACAGGCCCGCATCTAGATCCGCCTCGATTCCCTCCAGCTGCTCCACCTTGTGATCAAAGAGCAGGCCGAAGCAATGGGCGGCGACCTGCGCGGCCTGGGACGCATCCATTTCATCGAGTTCGTGGGCTTCCACCGGACACCCATCGAGCAGTTCGGCATCGATGACGTTGCCGGACCCGACGTCCTCCACAAGAGCTTGCAAGCCAGCCAGATCGTTCATTGCCGTCGCCGTTGAAGCAACACACGCAACACCATCATCCCTGGGCCAGAGCGGTGGTGAGGGCCGTGTCCACGCTCAATGTGCGCGATCCCAGATGCACGGGCTGCGCGATCACCGCCTGGGCCAACTCCAGTTCAAACGGAACAAAACCGCCCTCCGGCCCCACCATCACCACAGCGGCCCCCGCTGGGGTGTCGCGCAAGGGAAGGGAGGCCCCCATCTGGGCCATCCAGCAGGGCCGTCCGGCACAAAGCCCCTTGAGCTGGTCTTCGACAAAGGGTCGAAAGCGCCTGTGCTGATGCACCCGGGGCGCCACCGTGTCGCTGGCGCGCTCCATCCCGGCCAGCAGGGCATCGTGCAACTTCTCGGGTGCGAGCAAAGGCGACTGCCAATAGCTCTTTTCAACCCGGGCACAGTTGATCAGGTGAAGGTTGGCCACGCCGTATTCGGCCACGGTGCGGAATAGACGGCGCAGCACCTTGGGCCTCGGCAAGGCCAGAACAATGTCGAACCGATGGCGGGGCGGCGGTGGCTGGTTGAGGTCCACCTCCAGCACCACGGCATCAGCATCCAGGGCACAGATGCGGCCCTGACCCAGATCACCATTCAGCTCACCAACCCGGATGCTGTCGCCAACCGCAGCCCGTAGCACCGAACGGATGTGATCGGCCCGCCGATCCACAAGACGAACCCTCCGTTCATCCAGCCAATCCGAACGGTTGAGAACAACGATGTTCATGGCTGGATCTCAGGGATCAACAGAACGCCGTCACCAACAGATCAGTCAGTTCAGCACAACCATCCCCACGGCCAACAATCCTCAGCAGTGTTCGAACACCCCGGGGATCAACTCCTGCTCGCGGCGCGCCTGAAACTCAGCGTCGGCAGCACGCAGCGCCGCAGGATCGTCCTGGAACCAGCAGCCATAAAGGAGATTCAGGATCCGATCAACATCGAGATCACGATCAGCCACGTCCTGCCAGAGGCGTTGGCTTAATTCAGCATCAGCCAGCTGAAATTGAGCCTGGGCCAGGCGTCGGGCTGCGTCGAAATGGGCCTGTTGCAACTGCCGCGACGGGGAGTCGTACTGAAGCAACCGTCCCTGGATCGTTTGAAGCAAACCCATGCCATCAGCTTTGCTGCATTCAGATTGAATCCGCAGATGCCGATCGACAATGGGTCGTCATGCTGGTTTTCAAACAGCAGCCCCAAAGCCGATCAGGAAAGATCGATCAAAGGCTCGATCAACACTGATCAAATCCCCGCAGGATTCGGTCCTGCAAGGCAGCGTGATTGAGGCCTGGACGATGCAATTGCAAGACCGGAAGAAGATCAAGCACAAGATTGTTGGCCCGGCGGGATTCAACGCAAACGCCAACGCGATCCCCCACGGAACGGGCCAGACGGATCTGATCCATCACCAGCTGCAACTGGAAAATCTGCTGGTCGAGGCTTCTGGCATGGGCAGCCCCGTTGAGGCTGCAGCCCAGCAGCACGCTCAACCACCAACCCTGTGATCGCATCGGCATCACACCACCAGAAGGCATCCCCTCCTCAACGTCCCATGCCGCCTCCCCCTGGGGTGAGCATGCGAATGGCCTCGCCCGCCTGGAGCTCCAGCTGCACGGCACCGGGCAGGGGATGGGCCACCCCCTCACGGTCCAGCCGCAGGTTCTCGCCACAGGCACCACTGGCCCCACCGTTGAGACCGAACGGGGCCACCTGCCGCGAGCCACTGATCAGCGACACACTCATCGGCTCGAGGAAGCGGATCGTCCGCTCCAAGCCGTCGCCCCCGGGCCACAAGCCCTGGCCGCCACTGCCGGAGCGCACCGCGAAGGATTCCAAGCGCACCGGATAACGGCTCTCCAGCACCTCGGGATCCGTCAGCCGCGAGTTGGTCATGTGCGATTGAAGCCCCACCGATCCAGCAAAACCCTCACCCGCGCCGCCACCCCCGGCCACCGTTTCGTAGTACTGGCAGCGGCCATTGCCGAAGCTGAGGTTGTTCATCGTTCCCTGGCCAGCCGCCTGGGCGCCGAAAGCCGCAAACAGCAGATTGCAGAGGGCTTGAGACACCTCCACGTTGCCGGCCACCACAGCGGCGGGGGTCCGCGGATTCAACAGACAGCCCTCCGGCACCACCAGATCGAGCGGCGCGAAACAGCCCTCGTTCAAGGGGATGTCGCTGTCGAGGAGACAACGGATCACGTACAGCACAGCCGCCCGGGTCACTGCCAGGGGGGCATTGAAATTGCCCGGCCGTTGGGGCGATGTTCCGCTGAAATCCAAACGCAACCGTTGGCGTTTGGGATCAAGGCTCACCTGCACCACCAGACAGGAGCCGTCATCCAGGGCCAGCTGATGCCGGGCGTCCGTCAGGCGCAACAGCAGCCGCTGAACACTGCGGGCTGCGTCCTGCTGCAGCAGGGTCATCTGCCGTTGCACCAGGGTCTGCCCCTCCCGCTTCACGAGGGATTGCAGCGCCACAATCCCCGCCTGATTGGCCGCCACCTGCGCCTGTAGATCGGCCAGCAGTTCCGGAGGGTTGCGGGGCGGCGTCGCCATGCCGCTCCACACCGCTTCCAAATCAGCGGCGAGAACCCGGCCCTGATGCACGAACAGCTGGTTGCGCAGCAGCAGGCCCTCATCGGCAATGGTGCGACTGAAGGACGGCATCGACCCGGGAGCGATGCCACCCACATCGGCGTGATGGCCACGGCTGGCCACAAAGAAGCTGGGCTGATCCCCATCGCAGAACACCGGCGAGATGGCGGTGATGTCAGGAAGGTGGGTGCCGCCATGGAAAGGGTCATTGCTGAGTAGCGTGTCGCCGGGCTGCAGCGGTGCGACATCACCAATCGCCACCTGGGCCAGCAGGTCGCGAACGCTGTCGCCCATTGATCCGAGGTGCACCGGAATGTGGGGGGCATTGGCCACCAGGGCCCCAGTGGCATCAAACAACGCACAGGAGAAATCCAAGCGCTCGCGGATGTTCACGGAGCGACTGCTCTGCCGCAGCTGTTCCCCCATCTGTTCAGCGATCGCCATGAAGCGGTGACGAAACAGTTCCGCCTGCAACGGGTCGTGGGCACCGGCCTGGGCCAGCAGCAGTGATCCGTCTGCGGGATGCGAGCGCTCCAGCAACAGCGTGCCCCCCTCAGCCACCCTGGCCTGCCAGCCCGGCTCCAGCACCGTGCAGCCCGTGGCTTCGGCGATCAGGGCCGGGCCTGCAAGCCGCTGATTCAGCCGCAGGGCAGCGCGGTTCAGCAACGGCACCTGCGTCCAACCGCTCGACTCCAGGTGCATCGACACCTGCGGCGATGGCTGCACCTCTGGCGTTGGTTCGGCCTTCTCAGCTGCGGCTGTTGCTGTAGCTGTGGCTGTGGCTGTGGTTGTGGCGTCGAACTGTTGGGGAGCCGTGACCTCAACATTGAGCTGTTCGACGATGAGGGCCTGATCGGCATCAATGCAGTAGCCGTAGCGTTGCTGATGGCTCGACTGGAAGGCCGAGATCACGGCATCAACGCCTTGCTCGGCGACCCAAGGGAGCACCAGGGTCTGCTCGGCAGAGGGATAACGCAGAGCCAGGCTGACCCAGACCTCCGGCTCCCCCGCCTCGGCATCAGCACCATCCCCCTGGCGATGCAACATCTCCCTTGCTTCAGCCATCAGTAGCTCCACCTGATCCGGCAGGGCCGCCAACAGCTCGGTCGAGAGGGCAGTGCCGAGATGCACCTGCCGCCGGCAGCGCTGGCGGGCCTGACCCATGCCAAAGGCGGAGAGAACGCCGGCCATGGGATGCAACAGCACCGTGTTCAGCCCCAGTTCGTCCGCCAGGCGACAAGCGTGCTGACCACCAGCCCCCCCGTAGGCCACCAACACCCCGCCGCGAATGTCCTCACCGCGATGCAACGAGACCCGGCGAATGGCCGCGGCCATGGTTTCCACCGCCAGTTGCAACGCCCCGGATGCAACCCGCTCCGGGGTCTGCCCCAGCGCTGCCGCGAGCTCCGCGAAGCGATGCCGCACCACCGCCACATCCGGTGGTAGATCCCCGGACGGTCCGAACACCGCCGGGAAGCGGTCCACCTGCAGCCGCCCCAGCAGCAGGTTGGCGTCGGTGATAGTGAGCGGTCCGCCGGCGCGATAACAGGCCGGGCCCGGTTGCGCTCCAGCGGAGCGTGGCCCCACCCGCAACCGCTCCCCCTGGAGCTCCAGCACTGATCCGCCACCGGCCGCCACGGTTTCAATCGGCAGCCGTGGGGCCAGCAACTGCAAACCGGCAATCTCGGTCTGCTCCTTCACTTGCCGCAAAGCCTGCGCATCGGCGCAAGCCACACAGAACACATCCGTCGACGTTCCCCCCATGTCGAAGCCGAGCACGGGCACCCCGTCAAAGCCGGCCATCCGCGCCGCGGCGATCGCCCCAACCATCCCCGCCGCCGGCCCCGAAAGGATGGTGTCTTTGGCCTGCAGCCTGTCTGGAGCCTGCAACGCTCCGCTGGAGGTCATCACCCGCAGGGGCGTGGCGGCACCCAACGCCCCCTGCACCTGTTGCAGGTAGCCATCCAGCACCGGATGCACGGCCCCCTCCACCAGGGCCGTCTGCCCCCGCGGCACCAGGCGGGGCATCACACTCACCTCGTGGGAGCAGACCACGGTGCGAAAGCCAAGTTCCCGCAGCAATGCAGCACAGCGCTGCTCATGGGCTGGGTTGCGCTGGGCATGCAACAACGCCACCACGGCGACGTCCAGGCCGGAACGGCGCAGCTCCTCAAGACGCAACCGCAGCGGCTGATCCAGCACCAGAGGCTCCACCTCCTCACCCCGGGCATCGAGCCGACCGGTCAGCTCCAGCACCATTTGCGCCAGGAAGGGGCGCTGGAGCTGCTCAAGCGCGAACAGATCATCGCGATGTTGATCGCCGATCCACAGTTGATCCCTCAGCCCGGCATTGGTGAGCAGCAGCACAGGAGAACCAGCCCCCTCCAGCAGCGCATTGGTGGCCACGGTGGTGCCGAGACGCACGTCGTCGACGTCCCCCAGATCCACGGGCGGTGAAGCCGACGCCAACATCGCTTCCATGGCCGACACCGCAGGGTCTCCAGCACCGGCCTGCTCCGAGAGCACCTTGCGCACGTGCAGCTGGCCTTCTGGATCGCGACCGATCAGATCGGTGAAGGTGCCACCGCGATCAATCCAGAAGCACCACCCCATCTCAGGCCCTGGCCAACGTCGTCCCAGCCTGCCGCCCAGGCCGATCAACAAACCATGTCGACGCTCCCCGATGGGCGAGTTGAACTGAGAACGTTGAGAAGCAACTGCCGCCCGAACGCTTGGACAAGCTCGCCACGGCCTGGGCGATCTTTCAGGGGTTACTGCTGGAAGCCGTTCCTTTTCTGCTGCTCGGCGTTGCCATCGCAGGACTGGCCCGATGGGCCGTGCCACCGGGTGCCTGGATCGAGCGGCTCCCCAAGAATCCAGTGCTGGCACCGATCATCGGGGCCCTGATGGGTTTTGCACTTCCGGCCTGCGAATGCGGCAACGTCCCTGTCGCTCGCCGTCTGCTGGCCAGCGGTGCACCGATGGGCACGGCCTTCGGCTTTCTGTTTGCAGCTCCGGTGCTGAATCCCATCGTGCTGGCCAGCACCTGGGCCGCGTTTCCCGATCAGCCCTGGCTGCTGGTGGCACGGCCATTGGGGGCCTTTCTGCTGGCGATCTTGCTGAGTTTGTTGCTGGTGCAACTGCCCGAGACGCAGCTCCTGGCCGCTGCGCTTCTGGAGGAACGCCGCATGAGCCAGCCCCTCAGCAACCTTGGGCTGCTGCAGCGCAGCAGTGGTGTGATCGGCGGATCACCCAGCCCCCCCAGATCCATGAACGGCAGGCGCCTCAAGGCCTGGCAGGTGCTGGATCAGAGCTGCCGCGAATTTCTCGATCTGCTGGCTCTGCTGGTGCTGGGGTGCGTGATTGCGGCCCTGGTGCAGACCTGGCTACCGCGCAGTTGGCTGTTAGCCGTGGGGGGCGCGCCGACGGCATCAATCCTGGCCTTGATGCTGCTGGCGGTGGTGGTGTCGGTCTGCTCAAGCGTGGATGCCTTTCTTGCCCTGGGCTTTGCCGCTCAGATCACCCCCGGAGCCCTGCTGGCCTTCCTGTTGCTGGGGCCCGTTGTGGACCTCAAACTCGCGGGCCTGTTCACCGTGCTGATACGGCCAAGGGCAATCCTGATCACGGCGATCGGTGCCAGTCTTGGCGTGCTGCTGATCGGTCAGTGGATCAACCTGTGGCTGCTGTGAGGGGCCGGTTGTGCTGAAGCGCGGAACCCTGCTGCTGCTCTGGGGCCTAACGCTGTTGTGGAGCTTCCACAGCGGACGCCTCGATCTGCTGCTTCGCGGGGTCTTCCATGGCCTGGTGGGGGTCACCGGCCTGGTCTTGCTGATGCTGGGCGTGGCCGTTCTTCTGAAAAGAGAGAAGCAAGAAGAACGCTGGCGCTGGCCCTGGCTGCTCAGCGGCGTGATGGCTGCGCTGGTGCTGGTCCTTCCGCCGAGTCCCTCCTTCAGCGATCTGGCCAGCAACCGCCCCCAGGGCCTGCCCGATCCACCGGAATTGGCCTTTGTTTTACCCCCCGAACAACGCAGCCTCACGGAATGGGTGCGCTTGCTGCGCAGCCAGCCCGATCCCGACCTTGTGGCCGGCAATCCTGTGCGCATCAGCGGTTTTGTCTGGAGGCAACCCCAGGGCCCACCGCTGATCGCCCGGCTCACGGTGCGCTGTTGCCTGGCCGATGCCACACCCGCTGGCCTGGCCGTGGAGTGGCCGGAGTCGTTCATCCCTCAAACCAACCAGTGGTTGGCCATTGAGGGAACGATGAGCGTGCAAACGCGGAAGGAACGGCGCATCCCCGTCGTGATTCCCCAAAACATCACGCCGATTGCCAGGCCCGAGCGGCCCCTGGAACCATGACGCGGCGGCCCTTGCTGCTGATGCTGATGGCCTGCGCCGCAGTTCTGGCGCAGCAACAGCTGCTGTTGCGACAGCCTCCGCGGCTGCTGCGCCTGGTGCCCCAGCTGGTGCAAAGCGGCAGCGCGGCCATGGATCTGCAGTTCAGTCGCCCGATGGATCGGCCCCAGGTCAGCGAGGCCACTCGAATCACTCCAGCCGTGCCCCATCAGTGGCTGGGGGAGACGACAGCACTGCGGATGGTGATTGATGCGGATGTCGTGCTCACGGCTCCGCTCGAGCTATCGATCGCAGGGGAGGACCAGCGCGGGCTGCAGCTGGGGCAGCAGCAATGGTGGTGGGACCCGAGACCCTGGCTGATCGCAACACGGCCCGTGCCGGGAGGTGAGCAGGTTCAACTGCAGACGCGATCGGGGGCGTGGACGCCGATCAGTCGGATCTGGCCCGCCATCCCCAGCGTCGTCCCCCTTGGGAATGGCCGGGGCATTGCCCTGGTGGGACGCGATCAGAACGGCACCGAACAGGTGTGGTGGGACCAACTGACACCCCGCAGCACCGCCAACCGCCGGGCGGCCTTGGGGCCACCAACGCTGAGCCGCACGGAACCACTGTTGAAAGGCGAGGTGCTCTTCGCCCATCTCAGCAGCAACCTCAATGGTGATCTGCTGGTGCAGAGCGGTGGGTTCCAGCCGGGCAGTGACCAGGCCCTGTTGCTGCAGGCCGATGGCAAACGCAAGGCTCTGGCCCTGAAACCCTCCGGCCCGATGCAGTTGCTGCCGGCGGGAGGGGGCGTGGTGATGCCCACCAGCAACGGCCTGAGCCTCCGCCCCTTGCAAGCAACCGAGCAAAAGCCGCAGATGCTGCCGGGCAGCCGGGAGCTGGGGGCCTTCTGCGGTGCCTCAGGACGTGCCGTGTTGATCCGGCACTGGCCGGATTACAGGCGCTCGATCGAGCTGGTGGTTCCAGGGCAGGCACCAAAGCAACTGCACCTCGGTGATCAGGCGGTGCTGGGGGTGGTCTGCGACAACCGCGGCAAACGGATCTGGGCTGTGCTCGGGCGCTGGGAGCAGCAACGGGGCAATCACGAACTGGTGCTGATCAGCGACGCGGGAGAACTGACACAACGCAGGGCCCTGGAGCCGTGGACGCTCAAGGCGGGCAGCCCCATCCAGTGGAACCCGGTGACCAACCAGCTGTTGATGACGCTGACGCGAGCGAAGCAAACCCATGCCCGTGCCGGCCTGATCGATGGCGACAGCTTGAAAATCATCAAGGTGATCAACACACCCATCAGCGAAGCCCAGTGGCTGAATGCGGGCTAAACGACAAACGCTGAGCAACAAAAAAGGAGGGCAATGCTGCCCTCCCGATCAAACAAAGTTCAAGCGATTGTTGAAACTTAGAAGGTAAATGTCACGCCAGTGCCGACATGGTGCTGCCAACCTTCACCCCAGCCCGATGCATCTTCCCAGGTGTAAACATGCTGCCAGTGCAGAAACAGCGTCGCATCACCAACGGGTACCGAAAGTTCGATTTCACCAGCGTAATCCGTGCGCGAATCCAACCCTGCGTAGCTGCCTGGAACATAAAAGCTAGGGCCAGCTTCAATCATCAAAGAGATTTCATCACCACCAAATGTGAAGCCCAGACCCACACGAGGATCGGTGTAGTTGCCCACATACATCCCATCGGATTCCCAACCCTGACGGTGATCCACCGACAGATAAACACCATTCACCAGATCCTCGATGCCATCGCCAAGGGCGAAATTCACATCTCCATCACCCAAAGCCCAGATCGCCTTGGCGCCGAGCTCATTCTTCAAGCCCTGAATGTCCTCACCCTGGTCTTTGGTGACGTAGTAGGGGTTCCAGGACAGCTCAAAACTTAAGCGGTCGTTAGGTGCATATCGGGCCTGGAGGAAGCCCTTGATGTCGGTGCGCTTGAAGTCGGTGTCATGGCCGTGGTCGTCATGACCTTTGTGATCGCCATGATCGTCGTCATGGTCGTCTTCGTGATCATCGTGGTCGCCATGATCTTCATCATGGTCGTCGTGATGATCATGGTCCTTTTGATCATCATCATGGTCATCGTCGTGATCATCGACGTGAACCTTGCCGTAGAAGTGCTCAGCCTCTCCCCAAACCAAAGCGGGGCCAATGGCAGCTTCGATTGCAAACGAGCCGCCATTGCCCAGGCCCCACTCGAAAACGCCACCAAAAAGACCATCGAGGGCGTAATGCCTTGGCTGATCTTCGAGATTGTTGTCGAAACCGCCATGGCCCTCGATGGTGAGAATGGGCGTGAAGTCGAAATCACCAGCTTCAAGGGCTTCACCCGATCCACCATGGGAGCCATGGGCTTCGGCAGGTGAAATGGAAGCGAACGGGCTCAACAGAAGAGCCAGCAGGGCAAGGCGTGAACGGAACATGAGACGAGACGGAAGAAATAAGAAGAGAGAAGAGGAGAGAAGAGGACGAAGCGTTAAGTCACCGGATCGATGACCACTGCGCGTTCAAAGCATTGGCTCCAGCGGTGTCACAGGAACCGCCCTGGCCCTTGACGATCGTGCAGACGTTGAGGGTCGCCGTCGAAACAGCATTCCGACCAGCAGCAATGCCCTCCCCATACAGCGGTGTGGACGCAATCGGTAATCCCGTGGCCTTGCTGATGCGCCTCAGGGTTTTGTTGGGAGTGGCCGCAGGGGAAAAGATGGTTTTCGCACCGGATGCTTTCACCTCCTGAGTGATTGATTTGAGGCTGGAAGGCCGCAAAACGCCACCGGTGGTGTGGCTGTCCAACATCGCGATCTCAACAAGTCCAAAGCGATCAGCGAGATGGCTGTAGGTCCTGTGATCAGTCACCAGGACCCGCTGCGCTGAAGACAAAGATCCGAACTGCTTGGCTTCCCAGCTCTGAAGTGCATTGAAGACAGCCACAGCCCGCGCTGTGCGTTGCTGCAAGGCCGCACGATCGTTGGCCGCCAGCACGGGGGACAAAGAGCGGGAGATGACCCGCACCATCGCAGCGGAATTGGCCGGATCGTGCCAGACGTGGGGGTCGCCGCCGCCATAGGACGGCAGAGCGACTTCACCAACCGCCACCACTGTTCCTGGTGACTTGAGCTTTCTGGCGGAAGGGGTCAACCCAAAACCGATGTGCAAGACCAGATCGCTTTTGGCGATCTGGCTGCGATCACTGGGCTTCAAGCGATAGGAATGGGGATCACCACCAGGAGGGATCAGGCAGGTGACTGAGGCGGCACCGGCAGCCAGGGTCTTGGTGAGGTCGCACAGCGTGCCGTCGACGGCCACCACCACAGGTTGTGCCGCATGGGCGGGAACAACGGCCGCACCAAGGGCAAGGACAACACCAACACCCGCTGATCGAGCCAGGAAAGCACGCATGACCACCTAGGTGAGAATGATTATCATTTTGCTGAGCACTTGGTCCCTTGCCAACATGGGGTGTGCAAAACATCAAGAGGCCCACATCCGGCCACTGAAGAGTTGATGAGCCAATCGTCGTGCGTGCTGAGCACAACCGAGCTGTGCTTCAGCTACGGGGGTCGCAAGACCGTTGACCGCGTCAACCTGCAGCTTCAAGCAGGGACGCTATCGGCGCTGGTGGGTCCCAACGGAGCCGGAAAGTCAACGCTGTTGCACCTGCTCGAAGGCCGACTGAAACCCAGCCAGGGAACGGTCAACTCCAGCAAGCCCATCGGCCTGATGCCCCAGCGGGCCGCCATTGATTGGTCGTTTCCGATCACCGCCCGCGACGTGGTGCAGCTGGGGGCGCCCAGAAAGGGCAAAGCCACAGCAGCGGACTACTGCGATCAGCTGCTGGAGCGGGTCGGCATGGGAGCCATGGGATCTCAACGCCTCAACCAGCTCTCCGGCGGCCAGCAACAACGCGTCTTGCTGGCCAGAGCGTTGATGCAGCAGACCGAGATCCTGCTGCTGGACGAACCCTGCAGCGCCATCGATCCACCAACGCGTGAGCACCTGCTCAAGGTGATGCGGGATCAGGCGGAAGCCGGCCAGACGCTGCTGGTGAGCAGCCACGATTGGGGCAGTGCCCTCGACAGCTACGACCAGGTGGTGGTCATGGATGGCCAAATCCTGGCCAACGGATCACCCGACACGGTCCGCGAAAAACTGAGCGATCTGACTTGCATGATGGGGAGTTCCTGCTGTGGCTGAGCCCGACATCTGGTGGCTTCTGCCACTCACGATCTCGCTGCTGATCGGAGCCATCTGTCCGGCCACGGGAGCGTTGCTGATCACCCAACGCCGGGTGTTGCTGGCCAACCTGATGGCCCATTCCGTTCTGCCCGGCTTGGTGATCGCCCTGGCCATCGGCATCGAGCCAAGCATCGGAGGCCTGATCAGTGGACTGCTGGGCGCCCTGGTGGCTGAACGCCTGAACCGGCGCTTCAAGGGCAGGGAAGAAGGCGCCATGAACGCCGTGCTGGCGGGCTTCACGGCCCTGGGCGTGCTGTTGGTTCCCTTGCTGGATGCCCGGGTGGACCTGGAAACGATCCTGTTCGGCGACCTGCTTGCCGCCAACACAACAGATCTGCTGCGAACAGCGCTTTCAACCTGCGCTCTGATCGCGATGGTGGTGTGGGGCTACCGCGACCTGGTGTTCGTTGGCATCGACCCTGAGGGAGCAGCCATCGCCAAACGACCGGTGCTCCTGATCCGGCTGATCTGCAGCCTGATCACCGCCCTGGTGGTGATCAGCGCCATCACTGCCGTGGGGGTGATTCTGGTGATTGGCCTGCTGTGCGCTCCGGTGCTGATGCACGTGGAGCGCAGCCGAAGCCTGAAGGAACTCATGCTGCGCAGCGCGAGCACGGGGCTGCTTCTGTGTGGTGGCGGAATGATGCTGGCGATTGCTGTTGACCTGCCACCGGGCCCACTGATCGGAACACTGTGCTTGGCGCTTCTGTTCACCTACAGGGTCAACACTGCAGAGCAACAGTGATAAGAGAAGCCTTCTTTACGGCTTTTGCTTCAGGAACATCCGATCCAGGCGGCGCCGCATTCTCCGCATCAATGTGCGTTCCTGCTCCAGGCGGAAGGTGCGCCGGAAGGCCAGGAACAACACGGTCAGCGTTGAGGCCATCCCCACGCTGAACAGGGCAATCAAACTTGCATCATTCATGGCTCCATTCACCCCACTACTGAACAACGGCGAACCAACCACCAGCCAGGGCTGCAATCAAGCCACAGGCGAGGGCTTGAAGCACAAATTGGCCTGAATCTTTCTTCTCCCAACGATCAATGGCCTTCGATGCCGTCACAAACGGTTCTTTGTTCCTGATCAACTTATCGATGAAGCGCTCGATGAACTGATCATCGAGGTCAAGCCGCCGCAGCTTGGAACGAATCTGGTTGAGCTCAAACTGATTCATGGCTCAAAACACCGAAACTTTGCAGCCTGTTCATCATTGAAGGGCTGTTCCTCGAAACACAATATTGAATGGCCGAAAATTTTAGCGAGGCTATTCCCTCAGTGTGACCCTTTGGCGCAAGAAAGAAAGATGCTGCTGACTGAATCGATCCAAAGCTGATCAATGAACAGCACGTTGAACAACACATCTAAAAGCCTTTGGCACGTCTTCGCCCCTTCGGTTGCATCACTTCAATTGTTGTTGGCCGTGTCTTGCTGGAATACCAAATGCGTTGCGCTGCGTCGTAGCTCTCGACATCCTTGAACGACCCATCACACAACCAGACGCGGTAGTGATGACGGTCATAGGGGTCGGAACTGGTTTCGGTGAACTGTTTCATGCAACTCAATAACGATCGTGTCGAGCTAGGTCTGCTGGTCAATCAGATCCAAGCCTGGTGAATGCTGCGCGGCGAGGATCTCGATACCGCTCCGCCACATGCTTGCCCCATAAGCCTTCCCAGTAGAAGAAGATCACGCCATGACCGCGTTGCCGGGCCAGGCGGACTTTTTGTTCCAGAACGGCCATCGAGGTGGTGCGTTTGCCGAATCCCGCCAACACGCCAATCTGCGAAGGGATGCCCCAGCTGCGCACTTTGCGCAGCGCCGGCTGATCCAGGTCTTTGGCGAATCCTCGAACCGAATAGGCATAGTTCTGAACCACCAACTCTTCAATCAGTCCGCCCAAAGCCCAGAGCTCCCAGTCCTGCAGCCAGAGGTTGTAGGCCGAACGGAAGGGACCTGGAGACAGGCTGATTCGGGTGGAAAGGCGCTCCTGCTTGAGACGTTGCCGCAACTCACGCAAGAGAGAGGTGAGTTGATTGCGCCGCCATTTCATCCACTGCCGATTGCTGTGATCCCGAGGAGGGACCCGTCCCGTCTCCTGCCGGTATAACGCCACGGTGGTGGGGTCATAACCGAACTGAACCGGCCAGGCGAAGTGGTCGTCCAGTTGCAGGCCATCCATCGGACAGCGCTTCAGGGTTTCCACCACCAAACCGATGAAACGGGCACGAACCTCCGGATGGGCAGGATTGAGCCAAGCCATCCGATGGTTGCCATGCATCGCCATCCAACGCTGGCCATTGGCTTTGGCCAACACCCAGCTGGGGTTGTTGCGCACAACGGATGAATCGGCCGGCTCCATCAAGCCGTACTCAAACCAGGGCATCACCTTGATGCCACGGCGCCGACCTTCAGCCGCCAGGGTGCAGATGGGATCAAGACCGACCCCAGCCTTCTGCAGCGGCGGCTCCACTGGAGCGAAGCGGCTGCGATGAAACGTGGTGCCACGGCTCCAGACATTGGGCACCACGCGATTGAAGCCCGCATCCTGCAGCTGTTGCATCGCAGCGCTGATGCGCGTCCGGTCGTAATAGAGCTGGCTGGGGCTGTTGGTCAGCCACACCCCCATCGTGCTGCGATTTCGGAGCAACCGGTCCAATCGGGACTCAGCCATCAGAGGTGCGGGAAGCCCCGCCATCAGGCTGGCCAGAGCAATACCAAACAGAGGCTTCCACCGCTGAGCCAACGCCGTTGAAGCACCGGGCCTCAAGGATGGCGCGGATCAACCGTGATCAAGCCGAACCAAGCCCGATCGTTCAACAGTCCATGGGGCCGCGGCCAACGATCAGCGGAACATCGAGCTCACAGAGCTCTCTTCATGGATGCGCCAGATCGCTTCCCCAAGCATGTTGGCCACAGAGAGCACCTTCAGCTGAGGGAAGACCCGGTCCTGCGGGATCGGGATGCTGTTGGTTACCACCACCTGCTCAAACAGGCCCTCGACGGACAGGCGTTCGCTGGCGGGGGGAGAGAAGACGGCGTGGGTGGCGCAGGCCAGCACCCGCTTGGCCCCTTGCTCCCTCAACAAGCGAGCGCCGGCGCAGATCGTGCCGCCGGTGTCGATCATGTCGTCGATCAGGATCGCTGTCCGCCCCGCCACATCACCAATCACCGTGAGGCTTTCGGCCATGTTGTGGCCGGTGCGGCGCTTGTCGATGATCGCCAGCGGGGCATCGTTCATCTGCTTGGCGAAGGCCCGGGCCCGCGCCACACCGCCCACATCCGGAGACACCACGACGACATCCCCCAGATCCTGGGTGGAGAGGTAGTCCACCAGCACGGGAGAACCGTAGATGTGATCGCAGGGAATATCGAAATAACCCTGAATCTGGGCGGAGTGCAGGTCCATTGCCAGCACGCGGTCAACGCCCGACTTCACCAACAGGTTGGCCGTGAGCTTGGCGGTGATCGATTCACGACCAGCGGTCTTGCGGTCGGCTCGGGCGTAGCCGTAGTAAGGCACCACCGCGGTGATCTGCCGTGCAGAAGCCCGTCTGCAGGCATCCACCATGATCAGGAGCTCCATCAGGTGATCGTTCACCGGTGCGCAGGTGGGCTGGATCAGGAACACGTCGCAGCCACGGATCGACTCCTGGATCTGCACGTAGAGCTCACCGTCGGCAAAACGCTTGCAGACGCGGGGACCATCAGGCACCCCGAGATACGCGGAAATCTCCTTGGCCAGAGCAGGGTTCGAGGTGCCGCTGAACAGGCGCAGACGGCGACTGTCCGGGGTCATCTGCTCCTGTTCGGCACGGGCTGCTGTCAGGAAACTTGTCACGGCGCCCGCGGAACGAATTCTGCTGTAATCCGATGGTAGAGGTGAGCAGTGCCCCCATGTCCACAGGTTTCCCACTGTTGGTGGGTGCGGGCCCCCTGCCTGAACTCAAAATGCGTAAGGCCTGCGAAGCCCTGGCAAGGGCTTGCCGATGCCCTCTCACCACGGTGGCCAGTGGTGCATCACCGGCTGAGGTTCTGCAGACCAACCCGGCGGCAACAGGGCTGGTGCGGCTCAGCGGCGACGCAGCCCGGCCGACCCCGCAGGGTGATGCCAGCTGGCTGCAGGCCCTGGCCGACTGGCGTCAGCCG
Source organism: Synechococcus sp. M16.1 (assembly GCF_014279895.1). Classification (NCBI taxonomy): domain Bacteria; kingdom Bacillati; phylum Cyanobacteriota; class Cyanophyceae; order Synechococcales; family Synechococcaceae; genus Synechococcus; species Synechococcus sp. M16.1. The sequence goes on from NZ_CP047954.1 coordinate 1,275,767, forward strand.
GTGCTGCTGCTGACCACTGCTGAACAGGACGGTTCAATCTCTGGCGCAGCCGCGGCCTACGCCGCTCTCTGCCGGGAACTGCAGGTGCCCCTGTTGGGCCTGGTGCAGCTCCAGGGCCCCTGGAACGGCCCAGCGCGACGCCGGGACGGCCTCAGCTGGCTGGGCTGGATCCCCGATGAACAGCATCCGGAACAGAGCGAGTGCATCGACGCCCTCGCCCGGAGGCTGCAACTCCGCAGCCCCGCTTAAGGCTGGGGCCAGAGGGGAAGGCTGGCTCCGGCGTCGATCTGGCGCAAGGTCTGCTCACCGGCCCGCTCGGCCAGGGGCAGCCGGCTGATCCGTGCGGGTTCAGGGCTGGCGATGATCGCCGCGGCCAGGCTCAGCTGCTCCGAACGACTGAGGTTGGTCTCCAGCTCAGTGTTCAGTTGGTTCACCAAACCAGGGATCACTTCGATTCCACTGGGGGCCTTGACCTGTTCGATCAGACCCTCAACAAGGATGTTTTGGCGTTGGCGACGCTGGGGGACAGCCTTGGGATCGGGCAGATGGCGCACCAGCTGTTCCGCCTGGGCACCGTTGAGACGCTGTCGTCCGGCCTGGAGCATGACGGTGTAGTCCTGCGTCTTGTCCTGACGTTTGTAGGAGTCGCTCAACACCACCTCCACCTCGCCCAGACCATCCACCAGGCGGCGTAGGGCAGCACGAGGCATCACCACATAGCGCTTGGGATCACCCTGCTGAAGACCAACAATGTCGCGGATGGCATCGCCAAGAAGACTGACGCCACCCCGTCGCCACAACTGAGCCAAGCGTCCCGGATTCTCTTCGCCAGGGAGCTGAACAGCGAGCTCCGTGGGGATCTGGAGAACCTGAAGCGGCTCCTGGGCGGCAATGCGAAGCAACAGCAGTGCATCGGCATTGGGGGGCCCCTTGGGCGCGGCCTGATTGGAGGCGGCACCCAGCCGATCCGCATCAACACCGATCACCAACACCGTCACCGGGACCTCCGGGAAGGGGGCCAGAGTTTTAGGTTGATCCGCACTCAGCGGAGCGCCCGCGGCAACGCGATCGGGTTTTGGCCAGAGGGTCGCCATCAACCACCCGGTCACACCAATCCCCAGCACGGCAGCACCGACACACAGCGCACCGCGAACTCGGGATGGCGACAACCAGTTCATTTCGCTGGACGAACCGCAATGGCGCTTAGTTTCGCCCAGATCTCCAGTTCCTAGCCTGGGCCCCGTGAAGCCGTCATCGATGTCCCTCCGCCACGACTACCGCAGCCGACCACCCGAACAGGTGCGCGTGGTGGTGTTCGGAGCCACGGGCTACATCGGCCGCTTTGTGGTGAAGGAACTGGTGGACCGGGGCTACCAGGTGATCGCCTTCGCACGCGAGCGCAGCGGCATCGGTGGTCGTCAGAGCAAAGACGAGGTGATCGCCGATTTCCCGGGTGCTGAGGTGCGCTTCGGGGATGTCACCGATCCAGCCTCAATCGCAGCCGAGGCCTTCGATCAACCCACGGATGTGGTGGTGAGTTGCCTGGCGTCCCGCACCGGCGGCCGCAAGGATTCCTGGGCGATTGACCACGCAGCAACCCTCAACACTTATGAGCAGGGACGGGCAGCCGGGGTGGCCCACTACGTGCTGCTCTCGGCCATCTGTGTGCAGAAGCCGCTGCTGGAATTTCAGAAGGCGAAGCTGGCCTTCGAAGCCGTGTTGCAGGCGGATGAGGAGATGAGCCACTCCATCGTTCGCCCCACCGCCTTTTTCAAAAGCCTGGGCGGACAGGTGGAAAGCTGCCGCAAGGGCGGCCCCTACGTGATGTTCGGAGGTGGAACCCTCGCCAGCTGCAAGCCGATCAGCGAAGCCGATCTGGCCCGGTTCATGGCCGACTGCATCCATGACGAGTCCAAACGCAACCAGGTGCTGCCCATTGGGGGGCCGGGTCCGGCACTAAGCGCCCGGGAGCAGGGAGAGATGCTCTTCCGCGCTCTCAACAAGCCCGAACGGATGCTGTCGGTGCCGATTGCCCTGATGGATGCACCGATCGCCGTGCTGGACGCCCTGGCTCGCGTGTTCCCAGGCATCAACGACACGGCGGAATTTGGTCGGATCGGCCGCTACTACGCCAGCGAATCGATGCTCGTCTGGGACGAGCAGAAGCAGTGCTACGACGCGGATGCAACGCCGTCCTATGGAACCGACACGCTGGAGCAGTTCTTTGAGCGCGTGGCCCGGGAGGGCATGGCCGGGCAGGACCTGGGGGATGCGGCGCTGTTCTGAAGCCGCCATCCTTGGGTGACAAAGGCCCCCCCATGGATCACTCCACCGTTGACCCGGCCAAGGCCGGGAGGGGGCGCAGCACCGGGGTGCTGCTGCATCCCACCGCTCTGCCTGGCAGCCCCGTCTGCGGCAGCTTTGGTGAGCCCTGCCGCCGTTGGCTCCAGCTGCTGGCCGACCATGGCATCGGCGTCTGGCAGATGCTGCCCCTGTCCCCGCCGGATCCCACCGGCTCGCCCTACAGCTCTCCCTCCTGCAATGCCCTGAACCCCTGGTTCCTCGACGGCCAAGACCTGGCCAACGAGGGGTACATCGGCGAAGAAGCGCTCAGGGCCGCTCCAGGGGCTGATGCAGCGCTGGAGGGTGCGGAGCGTGTGGAGTTCCAGCTGGCCCAGCAACAGGCCAGTGCCCTGGGGGATGCCCTGCTTGACGCCTGGCCTGAGCAGGATCAGGTGCGACATGACGCCTTCAATCGCTGGGCGCAACAGCAGCGCAGCTGGCTGCAGGACCATGCCCGTTTCCAGGTTCTGCACGATCAACACAACACCGCTTGGTGGGAGTGGCCGCTGCCGCTGGCCCGGCATGACAACAAAGCCCTCAAGACCTGGGCGCAGCAACACGATGACGCGTTGCTGCGGGAACAGCTGATCCAATGGCAGCTCGACCGGCAGTGGCAGGCAATCCGCCGCCAGGCGACCAACCTGGGCATCCAGCTGTTTGGCGATCTGCCCTTCTATGTGAGCAGTGACAGCGCCGATGTCTGGAGCAACCGTTCGCTCTTCACCGTCAAGGAGAACGGCCAGCTCACCACCCAGAGCGGTGTTCCGCCCGATTACTTCTCGGCAACCGGACAGCTGTGGGGCTCACCGGTGTACCGCTGGGGACAACATCGAATCACGCGCTTCCGCTGGTGGCGGCAAAGAATTGCGCGCCAGCGGGAGATGGTGGATCTGCTGCGCCTGGATCACTTCCGGGCCCTTGCGGCCTTCTGGGCCGTCCCCGGAGGAGACAGCACCGCAGAGAACGGACAGTGGCAGCCCTCGCCGGGTCACGCCCTGCTGCGCAAGCTGCGCAGGGATGCCGGTGGCTCTCTCCCCTTGATTGCCGAGGATCTCGGCGTGATCACACCGGATGTGGAACAACTCCGCGATGCCTTCCGGTTGCCGGGCATGAAAGTGCTGCAGTTCGCATTCGACGGCGCATCCGACAACCCCTATCTGCCGGAAAACACCGATGGGCATCGCTGGGTCGTCTACACCGGCACCCACGACAACCCCACAACGCTGGGCTGGTGGAACGCGTTGGATGCCGACAGCCGCGCCCGCATCGCCACGCGGGTGAATGGTGAGATCAGTGCTCCGGCCTGGCATCTGCTCGACATGGCCTTTGCCACAACCGCAGGCCTGGTGATCGCCCCATTGCAGGACCTGATGCACCTCGACGACCGGGCCAGGTTCAACACCCCCGGCACCTGCGACGGCAATTGGAGCTGGAGGCTGGGCAGCTTTGATGCCGCGCTGGGGAATGCCCTGGGCGGCTACGGGAGCAGGGGAGCGGTCTGGGGGAGGTCGCTCTCCGGAGCCGGCAATTTGTTGACCCGGTAGATCCCCGGCCGCTCTTGATCCACAGGCAGAGGCTCTCCATTCCAGAGCACCTGATCCTCAGCACCAGCCGGAGGGTCCAGGCGCACCTCGATCGGGGCCATCAACTGCAGAGTGAGCGTGCCGGCGCTCGTTGCGAATTGAACCCGATCTCCCCCACCGCTGGAGAGCTGCAGCTCTCTTGGCTCAGCCACAACAACCTCCAGCACCCCCTGGGACTGCGGCAGGGCATCCCGCACCAGATCAAGCCACTGCTGAGGCGTGCGTTTCTGAACCTGTTCCAGGGGGCGCAGGGCCGCGATGCCTTCGTCTGAACCCACCGGGTTCGGACCACGGCTAATCGCCTCCACATCAGCACGCACTGGTTCGAGGCTGAGGCTGTTGCGCAGGGCCAGGTCCTGTTGTTGACGGTTGATGGCCAGCAGGCTGAAGGCGATCACTGCCGCATAAACGACCGTTCCCTGCCACGTGGTGAACACATCGATGTTGCCCAGGGTGAAGCGACCCAGGCCCGCTTTGGCGGGTCCGCGGCGGAGCAACACCGGCGGGGGAAGCAGGGGGGCGAGGCATCCGCCGGGCAGGGCCAGGCGACGCTCGATCTGAGGAAGCATCGAGGCGAGGTAGGCCCGCTCGGGCAGGCGATCACGCCAGCCCCGCTCCAGGGCCTCGATCACGGGGGTGGTGATCCGGGTCTCATTGGCCAGATCACGCAGCGAGAGGCCCAGCTCCTCGCGGCGCCGTCGCAGCAGCAGCCCCAGATCCTGACGCTGCTGCTCCTGGGCCTCAACCGTGCCGGCATCAGGGCTGGAACCCTTGCGCGGACGTCGCCACCAAAGTCCTGGACGCTTCAGTCGCATGGGCTGTTGGGCCACTCCATCGGGTCAGCCCGTTTGAGCAAGGGCTTCCATTCTCCCTCGCTCAACCAGATCCAGCACCCCTCGGCCAGATCACCGAGCGGCAACCCAGCAATGGCCGTGCGCTGCAGGTCCAGCACCGGATGGCCCAGGGCTTCCGCCATCCGGCGGATCTGTCGGTTGCGCCCTTCCCGCAGCTCAATTTCCAGAAGCGAGCGGTCACCCCAGGCCCGCAACCGGCGCACCCGAGCGGGGCGGGTCAAGCGTCCATCCAAAGGCAGACCCCGACGCCAGCGATCGAGGACCGGCTCCGGCGGCACACCCTTCACCCACACCCGGTAGGTCTTGGCGTGGCTGTAACGCGGGTGGGTGAGCTTCAAGGTGAGCTCACCCAGATCGGTGAGCAGAAGCGCACCATGGCTGTCGGCATCCAGACGGCCAACGGAGTGAAGACCAGCCCGATGCTGCGGGGGCAGCAGGTCCAGCACCGTGCGGCGACCCTGCGGGTCATCGCAGCTGCAGATCACCCCCACCGGCTTGTTGATCAGCAGAACCCGCGCCACACCACGGGACGGCAACGGCAGACCATCCACATGAATCGTCTGCTGCTGCGGATCGGCCTGGTCGCCAACGCGGGCGATCTGTCCATCCACCGTCACGCGGCCGGCCTGCAGCCATTCCTCAGCCCGGCGCCTGGAGCAGAGGCCGGCAGCAGCGATCAGTTTCTGCAGGCGCTGGCGCGTCATTGCAGGGGTTCCCGGGGCAGGAGCAGATCCATGCAGGCTCCACCGGCGGGATGGTTGCGAGCTTCGATGCGGCCGCCATGGTTAACGGCGATCTGCTGCACGATCGCCAGTCCCAGGCCACTGCCGCTGCGGTTGGAGCGGGTGCGGGAGGGATCCCCCCGATAGAAGCGTTGAAACATGCGCGTGAGATCGGCCTCACTCAAGCCAGGGCCATGGTCACGAATGCTGAGCAACCACCAGCCACCGCTCTGGCGGACGGACACGTCGATGCTGCTCTCATCAGGGGAGTAGCGCAGGGCATTGTCGAGAAGGTTGAGCACCGCACGGTGCAACCGGCGCTGATCACCACGCAGGGGGCCGGATTCGCTGCGGTCCAGCTGCAGCGTCACCCGCCGTTCCTCCGCGATCGGGCCAATGGATCCCCAGGCGCTGTCCACCAGATCCTCCAGGGTGAGGGGCACATGCTCGCTGTCGTCCTGCGGCAGGCTGTTTTCCAACCGCGACAGCTCCAGCAGGTCTTCCACCAGCAGCTGAAGACGCCGGAGTTCCTTCTGCAGCCGTTGCACCAGAGCCGTGTCGTCTTCCTTGACGGCCAGTTCCAGCCGATCGCTCACCAGCATCAGGGCGGTGAGGGGGGTCTTGAGCTCATGGGCCACATCACTCACCCAGCGTTCCTGCTGCTGTTGCTGGGCTTCGAGGGACTGACGGCTCTGGATCAGCACCAGCCAGCATTCGTCACTGCCCGGCAGAACAACTGCCTCCAGCGGGGTCCCCTGTTGATCCCATTCACAACGCTGGGAACGCAGCTGATAGCGGCTGCTGAAGATCAACTCCTCCAAGACAGGAATGTCGAGGACATCCCGGAGCTTCATGCCACGAACCAGGCGATTGGAGGGGATATGAAGAAGGCGTTCGGCCCGGTCGTTGATGTAGGCGATGGAGTGGTCCGGGGCCAGGATCATCCAGCCCTGGGTGGCCGCATCAATCCAGGCCAGCAGCTGGGGAGCGTTCAAGACGATGGAGCGATCCTTGGACGTTCGCTTCGACGTTCCCTTGGACACCAGAACGCGGCGTCGACGCTGCAGCAGAAGCGTGATCCCAATGCCAGCTGCAAAGCCGAGTGCGGCGGAGATCACCACAGCACCCTCAGCCGAAGCGATAACCGAAGCCGCGAACCGTACGGATCAACTGAGGCGATGAGGGCTCCTGCTCAACCTTTTCCCGCAGCCAGCGGATGTGAACATCCACGGTTTTGGTGTCACCGATGAAGTCGACACCCCAGATTTTCTCCAGCAGCTGATCGCGACTCCAGACGCGCTTGGGGTTCTGGATGAACAGCTCGAGGATCTTGTATTCCTTGGGAGAGAGTGTGAGGTCCGTTCCATCCCGGGTGACCCTGCATTCACTGGGATACAGGCACAGGTTGGCGTGAGTGAAGGAATGCTGTTGGGAGGGCGACGTCTCCGATTGACTTGACCGACGCAGTAAGGCCCTGCAACGGGCCACCAGTTCGCGCAGCCCAAAGGGTTTGACCAGGTAATCGTCGGCGCCCACCTCAAGCCCCAACACCCGATCGGTCTCACTGTCACGGGCGCTGATCACCAGGATCGGGGTGGTGTTGTTGATGCGACGGAGCTCGCGGCAAAGGTCAAGCCCCCCCAAGCCGGGGAGCATCAGATCGAGCACGATCAGATCCACCGGATCTGAAGTTTCAGCGGTGATCAGATTGAGGGCTGAGGCGCCATCGGCGCAGGTTTGCACCTCAAAACCTTCCGCGCGCAGGGCCTCTCCGACTGTTTCCCGGATGCTGTCGTCGTCTTCCACCACGAGGAGACGACGGGTGGAGACAGCCGCAGACAGGGTTGTCACGTCCATAAGGCGGGAGCGCATCCATTCTGACCGAGGACGAAACCCGACAAAGCAGAACAGCGGCTTCGCTTAAGGGCTTAGAAGAATTCGTCGAAGTTGTCGAAATCAACCGCTTTGAACTTGCCCGCTTCTACCTGCTGCATCAGGCGCTCCAGCTGAGAGAACAAGGCACCACCGGTCAGCAGCGAGAGCAGCAGGGCCACCAGCAGGGCAGCGCCAGAGGCAAACCCGAAGATCTGAAGGCAGCAACCGATGAACAGGGTGACCCCGATGAGGGTGCCGGCATAGCTGAGGTTGATCTCGGCAGTCCCCAGGGGCATCAGAGGGAGTCGGTCCTGCTTCCAGCCATCCAGTTTGTTCTGCACCTGACGGCCGAAGGTGAGGCCGCAGAGCACACCCATCAACAGACCGATACCCGCCAGCAGGTAGGGGGGCTGGGGCAGGGTCATCATCTGGAGCAGCTGCTCAAGCTCCTGGGCGCTGATCTCCTCAGGCATCGACGCCGATCTCAAAGAGCTGAGACCTTAGCGGTGAGTTCCACAATCTCGCTGGAATCGTGATCTCGGGATCACGCTGCCGCCAACGGGTTGAGGCGCTGCAACAGGCCGCCGGCCAGACGCCCTGGGCCGAAGGTGCGACCCAGCAGGCCGACCAGGGCACGCACGTCGTCGGTGTGAAGACGATCGTCACGGATCAGCGTCATCAGCAGACGTTTGCGCAGGTCGGCACCATCTCGGCTGAGCAGCAGCCGCAGACCTGCCCCAGCCACAGGGATCAATTCCTTCCCAGGAGCGGGAGCGTCCTGACCCACCACATCCAGCAAGCTTTCGAGCCGATCCAGGCGCAGGCGGCCTGATTCATCAAAGATCACCTCCAGCAGCTTCTCGCGCATTTCGCTGGTGTCACCCGCCAACAGTCGACGGGCCACGTACGGATAGGCCACAGCAATGATTCGGAAGTTCGGATCCAGCCGCAAGGCAAGGCCTTCCTGACTGACGACGGCCCGGATGATCAAGGCGAAGCGCGCCGGAACCCGGAAGGGGTAATCGAACATCAGCTCCGAGAAACGGTCGGTGATCGCCTTGAAGTTGAACGATCCAACCGAGTCGCCGAGGCTGCCGCCGAGCACCTCTTCAAGGGCAGGAATGATCGGAGTGAGATCGGCCGTGGGGCTGAGAAACCCGAGGGATTGGAAGTCCTTGGCCAACCCGGAGAAGTCACGGTTGATCAGGTGCACCACAGCACCGGTGAGGGTGAGCCGGTCGCTATCGCTGATGGAATCCATCATCCCGAAGTCGACATACCCCACATGGCCGAGATCGCCGGTGCGACCCGGCAGGGCGAAGAGGTTGCCGGGGTGGGGGTCGGCATGGAAATAGCCGAACTCCAGGAGTTGCTGCAGGCCGCAGATCACGCCGGTGCGGATCAACGCCGTTGGGTCAAGACGCTGGGAACGCAGCTCTTCGCTGTCACGCATCTTGGCGCCATCGATCCAGGTGGTGGTCAGCACCCGGGTGGAGCTGAGCATCCGCTCCACCTTCGGGATGTAGACCGCATCGTTATCTGCAAAAAGCGCCGAAAACCGCTCGGCATTTGCCGCTTCCAGGCCGTAATCGATCTCCTCGAACAGGCTGCGGCCGAACTCATCAATGATTCCGCCCAGCCCGAAACCGAGGTTGAGCGGCAGCAACGGCGCCGTCATCACCCCCAAAGCCCGGATCAACAGCAGATCCCGCCGCAGGATGAAGGTGAGATTGGGCCGCTGCACCTTCACCGCAACCCAGTGCTGGCCCTGCAGACGGGCCTTGTACACCTGGCCCAGGCTGGCGGCGGCGATCGGGGTGTCGGGAAACTCCTCAAACAATTCCTCTGCCGGCGCACCGAGTTCCTCGCGGATGCAAGCCAGGGCGGTGGCATGGGGAAAGGCCGGCAGATCGTCCTGCAGGCGTGTCAGTTCCTCCAGCCAGTCCCGACGCACCAGATCAGGTCGGGTGGAGAGGGCCTGTCCCAGCTTGATGAAGCAGGGCCCCAGACCCGTCAGGGTGTTGAGAATGCGACGCGCCAGCCCCTGCTGAACGGCGGGGTCATTGCTGCCTCCACGCAACAGCAGCACCAGCACCAGCCCCGCCAGGGACCACAGCACCTGAACAAGGCGCGGAATGGCGACCCAGGGACGCAGCAGCAGCCAGCCGAGATCCCGCCCGGGGTCGTAACGCATCGCATCGCGCTGAGTACAGAGAGAGACTTTAAGGAGATCAGGGGGATTTGATGGCGCTTCTGCCCCAGCTCACCCGTCGCCTCGGTCAGCCCCTGTTTCTGCCGGCCCACGGACGGGGGGCTGCCCTTCCGGATGGACTGCGTCAATTGCTGCGACGCCGCGCCGGCGTCTGGGACCTGCCGGAACTACCAGCCCTTGGCGGTCCGCTGGAGGCGGACGGCGCCATCGCAGACAGCCAACGCTCCGCCGCGGCAGCGATGGGGGTGGCGCGCTGCTGGTACGGGGTGAACGGGGCCACGGGGTTGCTGCAGGCCGCACTGCTGGCCATGGTCCGGCCCGGAGAGCGGGTGCTGCTGCCCCGCAACGTGCATCGCAGCCTGATTCAGGCCTGCGTTCTTGGGGACCTGCGGCCGGTGCTGTTCGATCTCCCCTTTCAAAGCGACCGGGGCCAGCCGGCACCGGCGGATTCGGCCTGGATCGAACGGGTGCTTCAGGCCCTACCCCGCGATGGAGCCCCCCTCCGTGCTGCAGTTCTGGTGCATCCCACCTACCAGGGCTATGCCAATGACCCAACGGCAGTAATTCAGCGGCTGCAGCAACAGGGCTGTTGCGTGCTGGTGGATGAAGCCCACGGCTGTCATTTCGCCGCTGGGGTGGACCATCCCCTCCCCCCCAGCTCTCTGCACTGCGGCGCTGATCTGGTGGTGCATTCCCTGCAGAAGTCGGCTGCAGCACTGGCGCAAACAGCGGTGCTCTGGCTGCAGGGGGAGCGTCTGGATCCCGTGCGCGTGGAACGCAGCCTGGGCCTGCTGCAAACCACCAGCCCCAGTGCGCTGCTGCTGGCCTCCTGCGAAGAAGCTCTTCAACACTGGCAGCGGCCCAAGGGACGCCGTCAGTTGCTGCAGCGTCTGCAGGAGGCGGAAGCGCTCGCCGATGGCCTGCGCCATAGCGGCGTGCCTCTGCTGAGCAACCAGGATCCTCTGCGCCTGATCCTGCACACGGGGCAGGCGGGCATCACCGGCCTGGATGCCGACGATTGGTTCCTGCCCCGCGGGTTGGTGGGCGAATTGCCGGAGCCAGCCAGCCTCACCCTCTGCCTGGGGCTGGCACGCCATAGAGGGCTGGAGCGGCAAATGAGACACCACTGGCAGAACCTGCTGCAGAGCTTCCCCGATCGCACTCCCTTGCCGGCCTTCGAAGCTTCACCGCTTCCGCTGGTCACCTCCCCAGCCCAGTCACCAACCCAGGCCTGGACGGCGGAGCATCAACAGGTGGCGTTGAAGGATGCGGAAGGGTGCATCGCGGCTGAATTGCTGTGCCCTTACCCACCGGGCATCCCCCTGCTGATTCCCGGCGAACGCCTCGATCGCCAGCGGCAGCACTGGCTTGAACGCCAGCAGCTGTTCTGGGGAGACCAGATCCCCGACGCACTTTCTGTGGTGAGCGAGGGCTGATCTGGGACGGCAGAGGTGCCCTCAAACCTCGGGATCACGACCGACAGCGATTGATAGTGTGAAACCAGGACGCCTCCAATCAGCGTGATCCGTGAGGTTGTCCTCGATCAGAGCCAAGCACCAGCGGCCCGAGCAGCCCTGCGCAAGCGCTTGATCAGTGGCCTCGGTGTAGGCGGCTTTGGCCTGCTGGTGGTGAGCCTGGGGGGGTGGTGGTTCACCGCCGCCCTGGGGGGAATGGTGCACCTTGGCCTGCTGGAGTTCTTCCGGATGGCGCAATTCAAGGGAATTCGCCCCGCGACCAAAACCACCCTGGTGGCCTGCCAACTGCTGCTGTTCACCACCCAGTGGGCGATCCAGGGCGGGCTGCCGGCTGATGTGGCTCACGCTGTTCTGCCGCTCTCTGGAGCCGCCATCTGCGGTTGGCTGCTGCTGCAACCGATAACGGGGTCCATCGCCGACATTGCGGCATCGATCTTCGGGCTGTTCTACCTGGGGTTTTTGCCCAGCCACTGGCTGAGTCTGCGCGGTTTGGACAACGGTCTGGAGATCACCCTGTCGGCCTGCCTGATGATCGTGGCCACCGACATCGGCTCCTGGGCCGTGGGACGGCGTTACGGGCGTCGGCCCCTCTCACCGATCTCCCCAGGGAAAACCATCGAAGGAGCGATCGGGGGATTCATCTCGGCCATGCTGATCGGCCTGATCTGCGGCCAGCTGATGGGCTGGGCGCTGCATGGCCTGCCGGGCCTGCTGCTGGGGGCGCTGATCGCTCTGTTCGCCCTGGTGGGAGACCTGACGGAATCGATGATGAAACGCGATGCAGGCGTGAAGGACTCCGGTGACGTGCTGCCCGGCCATGGCGGGATCCTGGACCGGATCGACAGCTATCTGTTCACCCCAGCTGTGGTCTTCTACGCGATCGCTCTGTGCCAACCACTGTTGGCCCCATAAGCAGCGCTATGGAGTGACGCTGGCCTGGCCTTTGAGGGCCAGCTGGCCACCCGCCAGCTGCACCTGCTCGATTCGAATGGCGGGGTCCATCGGCAGCAGGGTGCGCGGTTCATCGGCGGTCTCCGGCAGGAAGCACAGTGTTCCCTGCTCCGCATTGAGGCGGAAGCGACGGCGAACAGGGTCTTGATGGGCCGCGACGGGCACCTGCAACTCGAGCAGATCCACGTCAATGCGCAGCGCCCCCAACGGGCTGAGCCCCATCAGCTGTTCAGCCATCCAGTCCCCGAGCCAGCGCCAGGGTTCGGCCAGAAACGCGCTGTTGAGCTGACGGCCGTTGAAACTCACCTCGCCCGCCACCTGGAACGGCTGCTTCAAGGCCAGCATCTGACCGGGACTGAGCAGCTTCATGTCCACCGCAATCGGACCGCTGCGCAACTCAACATGCTGCAAGGGCAGCCCCTGGAAACAGGCATCCCTCGCCGTGAGGGTCACACCATCCAGACGCCCCCGCAGCAATGACCAGCTGGAGCCGTTCAGGGCCAGTTCGAGGCTACCGATGCTGTCGCATTGGCTGCGAATCCACAGGCGCAGGGCCCCTGCCAGCACATTGAGAACAGGATCAGCCATGGTTCAACAGCGCCTGACACCGCTCAGCCACCTTGCGGGGCTGATCGATATGGGGGAGATGGCCGCAGGAGGGGAAGGTCTCCACAGGCTGATCCAGCAAGGCCTGAAGCGCCTGCTTCTGCGGGGCACGCAGAATCCGATCGTTGTCACCCCAAATCACGTGCAGTGATTGGGAGGGCAGGGGATCCCCACATCCGGCGAATCCACCACTGCGTGCGAAGGCCGCCAAGGCCTCCGCCCAGCCGGGGCATTGCAGGTGCAACGAGGCGATTTGCTCTTCCGGAGCACCCACATCCGCATCGGGATCAGCGAAAGCCTGGCGACAAAGACCACGCCGCACACCAGGACGCCCCAGGAACCAGGCACCAAAACGATCCAACAGGGGCGGAACAGGCATCGGACGCCCCGTGAGACCGGCAGGAGCCAGCAGCAGCAGAGAAGCCACACGCTCGGGATGACGCCGGGCCAGCTCCACGGCTACTGACCCTCCCATGGAGGCCCCGATCAGGCTCAGGGGAGCGTCTGTGGGGAGCCGCTCCAGCAGGGCATCGAGATGCCGCAACACAGCCTCTGGCCCGTAGGTCAGGCCCCGGGGACGCGGCGAAAAACCAAAACCGAACAGGTCGGGGATGAACAGCTGAAAGCGATCGGCCAGGAGGGGAGCCAGGCGCCGGTATTCGAGAAAACTGCTGTCGAAACCATGCAGCAACAACAACGGAGCGCCATGGCCAAGCACCGCCACCGGGAACGGATCATCCACACCCAGACCTGGCAACGTCCACCACTGCACCTCAGCGGCCAGGGACTCGGCCTGCGGGTCAAGCAGAGCCGGCCGCAATTGATCCAGAAGCGTCTTCAAAGGCTGCTGGGGCTGAGTTCGGCAGCGCCCACAAGGGCCTCCAGCAAAGCACCAGGCGTCACAGCGAAAGGCAAATGATGCAGATCGGAACCCTCGCGGCAGGCGAAGCGGCACACCTCCTGCAACTCACTGAGGCTGGCCTGCGCCAGACACAGATCATCAAGGCTGACAGGCAAACCAAGCTGCCGCAGCAGCGGCAACAGCTGGCGGTGTGCCTGGCCTGCAAGCCGGTTGCCGCCCAGACGTTCCTCCAGGCGGAGCTGCACAAGAATTCCGAAGCCCACCTTCTCGCCATGCAGAACGTGGTGACAGGCCTCCAGCTGGGTGAGGCCGTTGTGAACGGCATGGGCCGCAACAGTGCGGCAACGGGAACCGCCCAGTCCTCCCATCACGCCAGCAGTGAGAGCACAGGCTTCGGCGGTGCGCACCCAGGCTTCACTATCTGGATCCTTCAGCGCCGTGAGGCTGTCGATCAGCAATTGATCGCGCAGCACCCGTGCCATCTGCACGGCCTGCTGCACCAGACCATCGCTGCTGTCGCCGCTGCTCACCGAGGCTTCGTACCACTTGGCCAGGGCATCAGCGACACCACTGGCCAGCGTGCGGGGTGGGGCCTGGCGCACCAGGCCGTGATCGAAGACAAGAAGATCAGGACAGCGATCAAGGGCCACATCCCCTTCGAAAGCACCCTGAGGGGAATAGATGTTGGAGAGAGCCGTCCAGCCAGCACATGTAGAGGCGCTCAGTGGAACGGTGATGCAGGGCAGGGAAAGGCGATGGGCCAGCAACTTACCGGCGTCCAGCACTTTTCCGCCCCCGGCAGCCAGAACGGCGTCACAGCCCTGGGCTTCAGCAGCCACCCTCTGGAGATCCTGCTCACAGCAGTCGAACTGAAGCTGAGCCTGAAGAGGTTGGAGCCCATGGGCCAAGAGATCCGACACCAAACGCTGTCGCTGATCGGCAGTGGAGGCACTGCGGCCCAGCACCAGCTGACGTGAACAGAGGGATTTGATCTGAGGCAAGGCCTCATCCCAGGCTCCATCCCCCCGCAAGACGCTGGCGGGGGCAATCGAGTGGGACGAGATGGATCGAACCATCAGACGATGGCACCGGCGAGTTGCGGTGCCGTGTCCACCTGACCTTTATGGCGGACCACCACCTTCTTGTTCTCATCGACATCCACTTCGGCGTGGTCGCCGTCCTTGATCCGACCAGACAACACCTCTTCGGCGAGGGAATCCTCGAGAAGACGCATGACAGCCCGACGCAGCGGACGTGCGCCATAGGCAGGGTTGTAACCCTCCTCCACCAGACGCTCCTTGAAGGCATCGGACACGGTGAGGGTGATGCCCTTCTCGCCCATGCGGCCAAAGACCTCCTTGAGCATGATCTCGGCGATCTCCTTGACCTCGTCGCGGTTGAGCTGACGGAAGACAATGATTTCGTCGAGACGATTGAGGAATTCAGGCCGGAAGTACTGCTTGAGCTCCTCATTCACCAGGGAACGGATCCGGGTGTACTGAGACTCCTCAGCGCTCTCACCGGAGAACTCGAAGCCGAGGCCGCCGCCACCCTTCTCGATCACCTTCGAACCGATGTTCGAGGTCATGATGATCAGGGTGTTCTTGAAGTCGACCGTGCGGCCCTTGGAATCGGTCAGACGGCCGTCTTCGAGGAGCTGCAGCAGCAGGTTGAACACGTCGGGGTGTGCCTTTTCGATTTCGTCGAAGAGCACCACGGTGTAAGGCCGACGACGCACCGCTTCGGTGAGCTGGCCGCCTTCGTTGAAGCCCACATAGCCCGGAGGCGAGCCGATCAGCTTGCTGACCGTGTGGCGCTCCATGAATTCCGACATGTCGAGCCGGATCATCGCCTCTTCGCTGCCGAAGAAGTAGGTGGCCAGAGCTTTGGTGAGCTCGGTTTTACCCACACCGGTGGGGCCGGAGAAGATGAAGCTGGCGATCGGGCGGTTGGGGTTCTTCAAACCGACCCGAGCACGGCGGATGGCCTTGGACACCGCCTTGACGGCTTCGTCCTGACCGATCAGGCGCTTGTGGAGGGTTTCCTCCATGTTGAGCAGCTTGACCGACTCGCTCTCGGTGAGCTTCTGCACCGGAACACCGGTCCAGGAGGCGACGATCTGGGCGATGTCCTCCTCGTTCACCATCGGTGAGCTGTCCGAAGCAGGCGCTTCTGTTGCAGATGTTTCACCGGATTCGGAGGTTGCGTCAGCCTTGACCTCGTCCTTGTTGGCCTGAAGCAGAGAACGGATCTGCTCCCGCAGTTCCACTTCCTTCTCGCGCAGTTCACCGGCTTTGGTGAAGTCCTGATCGCGGACGGCATCTTCCTTTTCCTTCTGGACGGAACGCAGTTCCTTGTCCACTTCCTTGGCTGCGGGGGGCAGCTTCGAATTGAGCAGACGCACGCGGGAACCGGCTTCATCGATCAGGTCGATGGCCTTGTCGGGCAGGAAGCGATCCGAGATGTAGCGATCTCCGAGGGTTGCCGCTGCCACAAGGGCGTCGTCGGTGATCTTGAGGCGGTGGTGCTGCTCGTAACGCTCGCGCAAGCCACGCAGGATTTCGATGGTGTCGTCGATGGACGGCTCTCCCACATTCACCGGCTGGAAACGGCGCTCCAGGGCGGCGTCCCGTTCGATGTGCTTGCGGTACTCATCGAGGGTGGTGGCACCGATGCACTGCAGCTCACCGCGGGCGAGGGCCGGCTTGAGGATGTTGGCGGCGTCGATCGCCCCCTCAGCAGCACCGGCACCGATCAGGGTGTGCACCTCGTCGATCACGAGGATCACGTTGCCGGCCGCCTTGATCTCCTCCATGATCTTCTTGAGGCGCTCTTCGAACTCACCTCGGTACTTGGTGCCGGCCACCAGCAGACCGATATCCAGGGTCAGGACGCGCTTGTCTTCAAGGATGTCGGGAATGTCGCCCTGCTGAATGCGCTGGGCAAGACCTTCAGCGATGGCGGTCTTACCGACACCGGGCTCGCCGATCAGAACGGGATTGTTCTTGGTGCGGCGACCCAGGATCTGGATGACGCGATCGATTTCGTTGTGACGACCCACCACCGGGTCGAGCTTGGCTTCGGTGGCGAGCTGGGTGAGGTTGTTGCCGAACTCGTCGAGGGTGGGGGTTTTGGTGGATCCCTTGGCACCGCCGCCACCGCCGCCGGCGGAGACTTCAGCGGTTTCACCGAGCATGCGGATCACCTGGGTGCGCACCTTGGCCAGGTCGACGCCAAGGTTCTCCAGCACACGGGCAGCGACACCTTCGCCCTCACGGATCAGACCGAGCAGCAGGTGCTCTGTGCCGATGTAGTTGTGACCGAGCTGACGGGCCTCTTCCAGAGACAGCTCAAGGACGCGCTTGGCGCGGGGTGTGAAGGGGATCTCAACAGCGACAAAGCCGGATCCACGGCCGATGATTTTCTCAACTTCAACCCGGGCATCCTTGAGGTTCACCCCCATGGACTTGAGCACCTTGGCGGCAACCCCCGTTCCTTCGCCAATCAGGCCGAGGAGGATTTGTTCGGTACCAACAAAGTTGTGACCAAGTCTGCGGGCCTCTTCCTGGGCCAGCATGATCACCTTGATGGCCTTCTCGGTGAAGCGTTCAAACATCGCTGGGCCAATGCAGTGATGTGACCAAGCTATCAGGGTTGAGGGACTGCTGCGAGTGTTCGGTTTGTTCGGTCACTTTCCAGTCTGAGACTGGCCTGAAGCGCACAAAAAATAACAATGAATCCCACAAGATTCACCGCTTTTTTTGTCTCCCAGGGACGGGAAACCGAACAACTTCAAGCCGCCGACGTGGGCGACGGCGCTGACGGGATGCGACACCACTGAATGAGGGCGTCGCGACCATCGGAGTAGTACCCGGAACGGGTGCCTGCGGTGCGGAAACCGGCTTTGGCGTAAAGCGCCAGAGCGGCAACGTTGTCGCTGGCCACCTCGAGGGTGGCGTGCACGGCACCGTGCTGTCGTGCCCGTTGCAACAGTGCTTTCAAAAGCACACCTCCATGGCCGCTGCGACGCCTGTCGGGATCCACAGCCACCGCCGTGATGTGCAGTTCATCGGCCACCATCCAGCCGCAAGCCACCCCCAATAGGGCTTCGGGCTGCACAAGACCGATGCAGAGGCGCCGGGGGTCGTCCAGCTCACGCCGCCATTGTTCTGCAGTCCAGAGGCCGTTGAGAGCCCGTTGATCCAGTGCCAGACAGGCTTGCTGCCAGGACGGGTCAAGGCGCAGGATCTGCGCAGTCGGTTCGCCCCCTGCAGGGTCGATTCCTAGATTGCCCTTCGACGCCGCCACTCCGTGACCCAAACCATCACCAGTCAACGGCCCTTCGAGGCCAACCGGGATGCGGAGAGCCCCAATCGCAACCTGACCCCGATCACCACAGAACTCGACGACACCGACCGTCTTGTTGTGGGCGGGTGTCGTCTTAGCGATCTGGCCGAGCGTTACGGCACACCGTTGTATGTGCTGGATGAAGCCACCGTTCGGGCCACGTGCCGGGCCTACCGCCAGGCCCTGGAAAAGCATTACGCCGGGCCATCCCTGCCGATCTACGCCTCCAAGGCCAACAGCTCTCTGGTGATGAGCAGCCTGGCGGCCTCCGAGGGGCTGGGTCTGGATGCGGTGTCAGCCGGTGAACTGCTGACCGCACTGCGCGGTGGGATGCCCGGAGAGCGGATGGTGCTGCACGGCAACAACAAATCCGACGAGGAGCTGCTGCTCGCGTACGCCAACAAGGTGACGATCGTTGTGGACAACCAGCACGATCTCGATCGCCTCGCCGAACTGGTGCCCGCTGGAGCCGAACCGGCTCGCCTGATGCTGCGCTTCACCCCAGGCATCGAGTGCCACACGCACGAATACATCCGCACCGGTCACCTGGACAGCAAGTTCGGCTTCGATCCCGACCAGGTGGAGTCCGTGCTGCGCAGCCTGGTGGGACAGCCCTGGGCCCAACTCACCGGGCTGCACGCCCACATCGGATCCCAGATTTTTGAACTCGAGCCCCACCGGGATCTGGCGGCGGTGATGGCCGACAAGCTGAAACTGGCCCGTGACCTGGGCCATCCCGTGAGCGACCTCAACGTGGGCGGCGGCCTGGGAATTCGCTACGTGGAGTCGGACGACCCCCCGAGCATTGAGCAGTGGATCCAGGTGGTAGCCGAAGCCGTCACCACCGCTTGCCAGGAACGGGGCCTCGAGCTGCCACGGTTGATGTGCGAACCGGGCCGTTCCCTGGTGGCGACCGCCGGCGTGACCCTGTACTCGGTGGGCTCGCGCAAAACGATCCCGAACGTGCGCACCTACGTGGCCATCGACGGTGGCATGAGCGACAACCCTCGCCCGATCACTTACCAGTCGCTCTACACCTGCTGCCTGGCCGATCGCCCCCTGGCCAAGCCAGACGAAAGCGTGAACCTGGTGGGCAAGCACTGCGAATCCGGCGATGTGCTGCTGAAGGACCTGCCCCTGCCCACCACCGAGAGCGGTGACATCGTCACCGTGTTTGCCACCGGTGCCTACAACGCCTCGATGAGTTCGAACTACAACCGGATCCCGAGGCCCGCTGCCGTTCTGGTGCACGACGGGGCAGCTGAACTGGTGCAGAAGCGGGAGCAGCCGGATGACCTGCTGCGCTACGACGTTTTGCCAGAACGATTCAACGCGTTACGTTGACAGCAGTGATGAGAAGGGCGGAGTGAACGTGTTGGCGGTGGTGGATCCGCGCCTTGTGCTCGACGTTCTCTTTGCCTCTTCCATCGGCTTTCTGCTTTTTTCCCGCGTCAACGAGCAGCGCACCCTCTGGCTGCTCCGGGGATGGTTGTTTCTGGTGGCGATGGCCTGGTTCGTCCAGCGCTTCGCCAACCTGCCCCTCACCACAAAGCTGGTGGACGCGCTCGTCATGGCCTGTTCGCTCTCCCTGGCCATCCTTTGGCAAGGGGAGCTGCGGCGTCTGATGGAACTACTGGGCACCGGCCGTCTGGCCGTGTTGCTGGGCAATCCCCAGAAAGAGTTCAGCGCTTCGGCAGGCACCGTCAGCCAGATCACCGAGGCGGCGGGCCGGCTGTCGCAGTTGCGGCGTGGGGCCCTGATTGTGGTGGACCTGGGCAGCGACCTGAGGCCTGAGGACTTTCTCAATCCCGGCATCCCCATTGGTGCGGTGCTGAGTCGCGAGCTGATGCTCAACCTGTTCGCCGCCGACACCCCCCTCCACGACGGTGCCGTGCTGGTGCGGGGCAATCGCATCGAATCGGCGGGAGTGATTCTTCCCCTGTCAAGGGACAGCGTGAGCCGTTTCGGCACCCGCCATCTGGCGGCCCTCGGGATCACGGAACGCTTCGATCGCTGCATCTGCATCGTTGTGTCGGAAGAAACAGGCACGCTGTCTCTGGCGAACCAGGGCAAGCTGGAACGACCGATCACCAGTTCACGCCTCCAGGAACTGCTCAGGGAGCTGTTCAGCACCGCCGAATCGATGCCGCCAGCACGGCGTACGGTGGGTAGCGCTCCGTCCGAATCGCTGTCTTGAGCCGCCCTCCGGCCACCAGCACTGACACGGCCGATCGTTCGCTTCTGCCTGCGGACCTCGACCCGGGTCGGCTCCCGCAACACGTGGCCCTGATCATGGATGGCAATGGTCGCTGGGCGAAATCCCGCGGTTTGCCCCGCGTGATGGGGCATCGGGCTGGGGTTGAAGCGCTGAAAGCCACTCTGCGACTGTGCAGCGACTGGGGAATCCAAGCCCTCACGGCCTACGCCTTCTCCACAGAGAACTGGTCGCGCCCAGGGGAGGAAGTGAACTTCCTGATGACCCTGTTCGAACGGGTGCTGCAGGCCGAACTGCAGGCGCTCGAGGCCGAACAGGTGCGGATTCGCTTTCTCGGCGATCTGAAGGCCCTGCCCCAGAAACTGCAGGAGCTGATTGCCGATGCCACGGCCCGGACGGCGGGAAACAACGGCATTCACTTCAACGTGTGTACCAACTACGGCGGCCGACGGGAGCTGGTGCACGCCGCTCAGCGTCTGGCCCAACGCGCTGCTGCCGGGGAGCTGGACCCCGACAGCATCGACGAGAACAGCATCGCCGCCGAACTGTTCACGGCTGGCGAACAGGATCCCGATCTATTGATCCGCACCAGCGGCGAATACCGGATCAGCAATTTCCTGCTCTGGCAACTGGCCTACGCCGAGATTCACGTCACCGATGTGCTCTGGCCTGACTTCAATGCCGATGCACTGAAAGCCGCCCTGCTCGATTTCCAACGTCGCCACCGCCGCTTCGGCGGTCTTGATCCGATCCGCCCATGACCCTCAGCATCCGCCACGACTGGACCACCGAGGAGATCCAGACCCTGCTGGAACTTCCCTTGATGGAGCTGCTCTGGCAGGCCCAAACCGTGCATCGGGAAGCCAACCCGGGCTACCGGGTGCAGCTGGCCTCGCTGCTGAGCGTGAAAACGGGGGGCTGCGAAGAAGACTGTGCCTACTGCTCTCAGTCGATCCACAACAGCAGTGACGTGACGGCCTTTGAAGCCCAGATGCAGGTGGAGCCGGTGCTTCAGCGGGCCCGGGCCGCCAAGGAAGCCGGTGCTGACCGCTTCTGCATGGGCTGGGCCTGGCGGGAGATCCGCGATGGCGCTCCCTTTGAGGCGATGCTCGAGATGGTGCGAGGGGTGCGCGGCATGGGGATGGAAGCCTGCGTGACCGCGGGGATGCTCACCGACCAGCAGGCGGAACGGTTGGCAGAAGCCGGCCTCACGGCCTACAACCACAACCTCGACACCAGCCCCGAGCACTACGACCGGATCATCTCCACCCGCACCTATCAGGAGCGACTGGAAACCCTGCAAAGGGTGCGCAAGGCCGGCGTCACCCTCTGCTGCGGCGGCATCATCGGCATGGGTGAAACCCTGCGGGACCGCGCCTCCATGCTGCAGGTGCTGGCCAGCATGAACCCCCATCCCGAAAGCGTTCCGGTGAACGGGCTGGTGGCGGTGGAAGGCACCCCCTTGGAAGAGCAGGCTCCCTTCGAAGCGCTGGAGCTGGTGCGGATGGTGGCGACGGCAAGGATCCTGATGCCCCATGCCCGGGTGCGGTTGAGCGCCGGCCGTGAATCGATGAGCCGGGAAGCGCAGATCCTCTGCCTCCAGGCGGGGGCCGATTCGATCTTCTACGGCGATATTCTGCTCACCACCGGCAACCCGGACGTGGAGGCCGACCGCCAACTGCTCGCCGATGCGGGGGTGACCGCCAACTGGCAGGAGGGCGCGGCGGCTCCGGCCAGCTGCTCGCCCCGTTGATCAGCTGCACCCATGCAACGATCGCCCCACTGGCACACAGGCTGAGCTGGCGGATGGTCAGACAGGAAACAGCCTTCGATGAGGCGCCGTGATTGATCCCGTCGTCATCCCCTCGCTGCTCAGCCTGTTTGTTCTCTCGGTGATCGTGGAAGCGATCAAGGACGACAAGCAGCGTCACCGCTATTGAGATCGGGCCCGACAGGTTCTGCGCGAACCATCCCGACTGTCACCAACCGGAAACACTGCACAAAACACTCATTGTGGGTGGCATCCCGCTTGAGCTACACCGTGCTGGTCTGTGGCTCAGCCATGAAGATCGACAGCGCCAACGCTCAACCGATGGGAAGCCTGATCTTTGAAGGAGGGCACAAGCCCTTCCATGCCCTGGCCTGTCCCCTGAAGCCGGCTTCGGTGCGGATCAGCAGGAAAGCCTGACAACCAACAACGCGGTGGCACGCCCCGGCCTGATGCAGGCTGGAGGACTGTTGAACCCGTAACAGCGTGGATCCAAGCAACCTGGAGCCTGTGCTGGCCAAGGACAGCCGACTCCTGGTGGCTGCGTTCTATGCCTTCACGCCGCTGGATGAGGAGCGTCGGGAGGCATTGCTGACCAGCTTGCCGAGCCTGGCTCGCGAAGGCAGCGTGCTCGGATCTGTGTTGGTGGCCCATGAAGGGGTGAACGGCACGATCAGCGGACCAGAGCACGGCGTTGACGCGCTGCTGGATCACCTGCGTGCCTCGTTGGATCTGGGCGACGACCACTACGCACGGCTCGAGGTGAAGCGCAGCTGGGCCGAACAACCGGTGTTCCGCCGTTTCAAGGCCCGCCGCAAAAAGGAAATCGTGACCATCGGCGTGGCCAGCGTGGATCCCAGCGCCAGCGTGGGCACCTATGTGGAACCCGAACACTGGAATGCCCTGGTGGATGATCCCGACACCCTGGTGATCGACACCCGCAACAGCTACGAAACGGCGATCGGCAGCTTCGAGGGGGCCATCGACCCCAGCACCGAGAGCTTCCGCGACTTCCCGCACTGGGCAGAGTCCACGCTGCGGCCCCTGATCGAAGAGCAGGGCAGCAAGCGCATCGCCATGTTCTGCACCGGCGGGATTCGCTGCGAAAAAGCCAGCAGCTACCTGCAGCAACGGGGTTTCGGGGAGGTGCACCACCTGCGGGGCGGCATCCTCAAGTACCTCGAGCAGGTGCCGGAAGCCGAGAGCCGCTGGCAAGGGGAGTGCTTTGTTTTTGATCAACGGGTGGCGTTGAACCACCGGCTGGAACCTGGAGAGCACAGCCTTTGCCACGCCTGCGGCCTGCCGGTGTCAGCCCAGCAACGCGAACTGCCGAGCTACATCAAGGGGGTGCAGTGCGTGCACTGCGTGGATCGCTTCAGCGATGCCGACCGGGAACGCTTCGCCATGCGGCAACTCCAAATCGATCAAAGCCAGATTGATCAACCCCAGATCGACCAACACAACATCGACCAGCAGCAGGCCTGAGCAGTCAGTCCGCATCGGACAATCGCTGCCAGGGACCACCCTGATGCCGTGCTGCCGATCCTCTACAGCTTTCGACGCTGCCCCTACGCCATGCGCGCCCGCTGGGCTCTGCTCGAAGCAGGACTGTTGGTTCAGTGGCGGGAGATCGCACTGAAGGCCAAGCCGGCGGAGATGTTGGCGGTCTCCCCCAAGGGCACCGTGCCCGTGTTGGTGTTGCCGGACGGCAGCGTGATCGAAGAAAGCCTGGCGGTGATGCACTGGGCCCTGGATCAAGCAGACCCTCGCGAGCTGCACAACGCCGGCGATGCCTCAGCGCTGATCGAGCAGAACGACGGCGCGTTCAAACATCATCTCGACCGCTTCAAATACACCGACCGCTACCCCGGCACCAACAAAGACGAGCAACGGGCCGCCGGGCTGGCCATCCTTCAGGACTGGAACCAGAGGATCGCTGATCAGGGCTGGCTGCTGGGCGAGCGCTGCTCACTGGCGGATGTCGCCCTCTGGCCGTTCGTGCGGCAGTGGCGCATCGCCGATCCCGAGGGATTCGACAACGACAACAGCCTGGAAGCTCTTCGCCACTGGCTCCAGCGCTTCCTCGAGGATCCCCGCTTTGAGCGGCTGATGCAGCGGGCCGACCCCTGGAATGCCGGGGGGCAACAACACCACTTCCCCGCCGATGCTGTGCCGGTGCCCTTGGATCAGCCTCTGTTTCACCTGACCCTCAAGGCCGACTGGCAGGGCGCCCAGGCCAACGGCAGCTACCGCATCTCCACCCGGGGAATGAGCTTGGAGCAGGTGGGCTTCATCCACTGCTCCTGGCAGGAGCAGGTGCAGGCCACCTTTGAGCGGTTCTACGCCGACGCCGGCGAGGTGCTGCTGCTGGAGATTGATCCCGCCGCCGTGAACGCTCCCCTGCGGGCCGATGCCATCCCCAGCGGCGAGCTGTTCCCCCATCTCTACGGGCCGCTGCCTTTGAAGGCTGTGCGCTCGGTTGGCACCATGCAGGCGGCAGCATGACCGGACGACCATGACCGTGGCCAGATCCCGATCGATGCTTGAGCAACTGGAAGCCGAAGCCCGTGATCGGGGACTGCTGCTGAGGTTGCAGGTGGGCCGCCCCCTGGGGCTGTGGAGCCTGCGGCTGGTGGTGGCCCAGCAAGCCTCCAGCGGCAGCCTGCTGCTGCTGGGGGAAATGAAGGGATGGGCTTATTCCGCCGCCACTGGCCTGCAGCTCGACACGATGCGGGTGATGCCAAAGGCGCCTACCGGCGTGGGTGATCTGATCTGGGCGGCCACCATGGCCTGGGCCCAGGAGGCCACCCCCTGCTCACGGGCCCGGTTGCTGGCCATCCGCGACGACGAGCAGCAGCACCGCCGGCTGGTGCGCTACTTCCGCCAACGCGGCTTCAGCAAAACTCGCGATGTGGAAGCGGCGCTCTGGGATCTGCCCCTGCGCATGGTCTGGGGCGGCGCCGGGGCCCTGATGAGTGGTGATGTGGCCACCGTGCTGGAGCGCAGTCGGCGGGGCTGGCGTCAGTCGGCGGCGTGATAACTGCTGCGCACCAGCGGACCACTGCGCACCTGGGCAAAGCCCAGCTCTCGGGCCACCTCCGCCAGCTCATCGAACTCCTGGGGCGTCCAATAGCGGGCCACCGGAATGTGCACCAGTGAGGGGCGCAGGTACTGCCCCAGGGTGATCCGTTGGCAATCCACGCTGCGGAGATCCTTGAGGGTGGCGATTACCTCATCGCGGTTCTCGCCCAAGCCGAGCATCAGGCCACTCTTGGTGGGAATTTCCGGCGCCAGCTCACGGGCGGCCGCCAATAAACCCAGGGATCGTTCATAGGTGGCACCGCGGCGCACCTCCCCCTGCAACCGCTGCACCGTCTCCAGGTTGTGGTTGAAGCACACCGGTTGGGCCTCAAGCACCGTGGCCAGCCGCTCCCGTTGAGCCGCCAACGCCTGATCGTGATCCGCCACGCCCCCCCAGAAATCGGGGGTGAGCACTTCAAGGGCAATCAGCGGATTGCGGGCTCGGATCGCCGCCATGGTGCTGGTGAACAGGCTGGCGCCGTGATCGGCGAGATCATCGCGGGCCACCGCCGTGAGCACCACATAACGGAGCTGCATCGCCTCAACGGCATCGGCCACCCGCTCGGCTTCGGCGGCATCCACCGGCATCGGGGCCTGGCCCTTGTCCACCTGGCAGAAGGCACAGCTGCGGGTGCAGATCGAGCCACCCAAGAGAAACGTCGCCGTTCCGGCGGCATAGCACTCGCCGCGGTTGGGGCAGCGCCCCTCCTCACAGATGGTGTGGAGCCGGTTCTGCTTCACCAGGCCCTGCACCCGCTCCAACTCCGAGGCGTTGCCGATCGGCCGCCGCAGCCATTCCGGCAATCGTTCGACCGGAGGGATGGCGCTGTACTTGCTCATACCGGCCGGCGGCCTTCAAGGGCCCTGCTCAGGGTGACCTCATCGGCGTATTCCAGTTCACTGCCCATCGGCAGGCCGTAAGCAATCCGGCTCACCGAACAGAAGGGCTTGAGCAACCGCCCCAGATACAAGCTGGTGGTGTCCCCTTCCACGCTGGGGGTGAGGGCCAGGATCACCTCACTGATCTCCTCGTTGGTGATGCGCTGCACCAATTCGGTGACATGCAGCAGCTCCGGACCAATGCCATCCATGGGTGAAATCAGACCACCGAGAATGTGGTAACGCCCCTGGAATTCGCGGGTGCGCTCGAGGGCCAGCAGATCCCGGGAATCCGCCACCACACAGATCACGCCATTGCGACGCTCGGGGTTGCGGCAGATCTCACATTCGGGATCGGCGGAGAGGTGGAAACAGGTCTGGCACTGGCCCACCTGGGTGCGGGCCGCCAGCAAAGCGTCAGCGAACTGATGAATCTGCTCCTGCGGTTGGTTCAGCAGATGCAACGCGAGCCGCTGGGCCGTGCGCGGGCCGATGCCGGGCAGACGCTCGAACTGATCAATCAGTCGAGCCAACGGTTTGGTGAAGCCGCTCAGGGGTCTGCCGCCGATGCGGGAAATGTAGGAGTTGCGGAGATCATCTGCCGCAACAGGGGCCACGACCATCAGGCCACAACGGCAGAATGGCCCGTGGATTGATCGCCCCGCTGATGCAGCTCCTCCAGTCTCTGAGTCGCGTGATCCTTTGCGGCGTTCTGGCTCTGGTGCTGGGGGCCTGCGCGGCGGGACCAACGGCAGGGCTGCAGTCGTACCAGAGCCCGGATGGCCGTTTCGCCTTCCTCTATCCCACCGGCTGGACCGAGGTGCAGGTGAGCAACGGACCCCGGGTGGTGTTTCACGACCTCATCCACAGCGATGAAACGGTGAGCCTGATGATCAACAAGGTGAACGAAGACAACGAGCTGAGTGAACTGGGCAGCGCCGTTGCCGTTGGCGAGCGCCTGCGCCGTGAAGTGATCGCCACCGCCGGCAGCGGCCGCACCGCCGAGCTGGTGGAAGCGCAGGAGCGTGAAGTGAATGGCCACACCTTCTACGACCTTGAATACGCCGTGCACCTGGAAGACCGCGACCGCCACGAGTTGGCGACCGTCGTGGTGGACCGCGGCCGGCTCTACACCCTGGCCACAAGCGTCAACGAAGACCGCTGGGGCAAGGTGGGTGACCTCTGCGGCCGGGTGGTGCGCTCACTGACCCTGCTGATCTGATCAGAACAGGAAGCGAAAACGCCGGCCCTTGGGGTCACCTGAATCGGCGCCAGTGCTCGAGTGCGCCGGCCACTCCGTATCCAGATAGCTGATGCCGTCGGCATCGAACGGAACCGCCCTCAGGCTGGAGGCCTTCAGTTCGGTGGTGCCCATGGCGGTGACCAACCCGCCCAGTTCCATTGGCCCCAGATCCGTCTCCAACGCCTGCCCCGCCGCAGTGATCAAGGCCGGCAGGCGGATCAGATTCTGCGGTTGTTTCATCTGCTCAAACAGCCCCTTCAGCGCCAGCTGCTGCCGTTCCAGCCGGCCGAAATCGCCGCGGCCGTCGTTGCGCCAACGAAGAAAGCCCTCCAGATCCTTGCCCTTCAACAGCTGAGGTCCTGGCTGCAGGTCGATCAACAGGTTCTGACTGCGATCGACGTAGTACAGGCGCTTGGGAACATCCACTTCGATGCCCCCCACCAGGTTGGCCAGGGTTTCGATCGCATCCAGGCGCACCACGATGTGATGACGGATTGGGCGGTTCATCAGGCGCGACAACTCCCGCTCCACCGCCTCCACACCGCCATAGGCCATCAGCGCATTGAGCTTGATGCCGCCGAAGCCCTCGGCATCGATGTAGCTGTCGCGGGGGATCTGGGTGATCGATGTGGTGGTGCCATCCAGCCGCACCGTGAAGATCACATCGGTGTTGCTACTGGTGCGGTCCCGGCCCAGCACCACCACCTCCCTGGCCCCGAAGCCTGTCCAACCGGCAAACGGGTTGGACAGCGGCGCGGGCTGAAGCAGCGCGAAGGGTTGATCTGCCGTGCTGGATGGCGCCGTGACCAACCGGCTCAGCGGAACCGAAAGAATCAGGCCACCGCTGAGACCCGCCACCACAGCAGCAACCACCGGCCAATTGATGGCCTCAGATGACGCCTTAGCAGGGGGGGCTTGTGGCATGGAACACGTGCTGTGAGCATCTTGGCGCGCTCGTCCCATCTCGGGTAGAGGGGCGCAGGCCTCTGTTAAACCAACGGATCGCTGATCACCATCGAGGCGCAGGGGAGCTGACGGATCAATTTGCTGGTGCGATCACTGCCGGGAATCGGCAGACCGGCAACCCGCCTGCGCTGGGTGCGCAGGATCACCAGATCGTGTTCGCGACTGAGGCGATGAATGGCCCCGTCGATGCCGGGCCCCCGCACGATCACGATGTGGAACCGCTCCTCCGGAATCCCCGGCGGGCGCCAGCGGATCAGCTGCTGTTCCATCCAATGACGGTCATGGCCACTGAAGCGGGGGTCGTGCACATGCAGCAGGGTGATCCGCACGCGCTGATCCTCCGGGGCTGAGTTGATCACCCGCAGCGCCAGTTCGAACTGCTCGCGGGCACTGGCGGAGAGGTCTTTGATCGGAACGAGGATCCGGCCCAGGCCGCTATCGGTTTCACGTCCCAGATTCACCACCACCACCGGACAGTGGGCCGTGCGGCAGACCCCATCAACGATGTCGCCCATCAGCCAGGCCCGGAGTTGATCACTACGGGCTGCACCGATCAGCAACAGATCCGCGGCCTGCTCCAAGGCTGTGCGGCTCATGCCGCCGGCGATGTCTTCATCCAGCCGCAGCAGGCTGCGGGTGGGCACAGCCAACTGGGCGCCGATGCTCTCCGCCGTGCTGAGGCGTCCGCGCGCTGCCGCAACGGCCCGGTTCAAGCCACCGCGCATCTCCTCGAGGCTGGGATTCACCATCGCCAGGGGCAACAGCACACCTTCAGCCCCCGATGAGCCCTGCACCAGCCGAGCCGCCATGCTCAGCAACCCTTTCTCAGTGCTGGGGTTGGCCACCGGCACCACGATGCGCAGGGGGCGCTGCACCACCTCGTTAACGCCGTCCAGCACCGCCGCCTCCTCCCCGAAGCTGACCGGCACCGCATCGGGGCTGGGATCCTTGAGCCGAGTCACCGACTGCTCGGTGAGGATCGGCCCCAGGGTGGCGGTCACCACCATCACCGCCAGCACGCTGTTCAGCACGGTCTGATTGAGCAGGCCCGCCTGGTAGCCGATGAAGGCCGTGGCCAGGGTCGCCGCCACCTTGGGCATCGTCAGCGACCACATCATCAGGATCTGGGCGCGGCGATAACCGAACAGCCGTCCGCTGACCCACGACGCCAGGCCCTTGCCGCCGATGGCGCCCACCAGCATCAGCGCGGTGAACTGAAAGTTGCCCAGGCTTTCGCCAAGGCTGCCCAGATCCAGCAGCAATCCCAGATCGATGAAGAAGATCGGGATGAACAGCACGCCACCCACAAAGATCACCTGCTCCTTCACCCGGCCCTCGGGCAACACGGAATTCACCGCCAAACCAGCCAGGAAGGCGCCGACGATCTTCTCAACGCCGGCCAGCTCAGCCCCCAGGGAGGCCAGGAACAGGGCCACCAGAACAGCAAGCACCATCCGGTTTTCATCGCTGATGCCGCGCAGCACCAGGCGCCGGCCCAGCCAGCGGATGCCGATCACCACCACCAGAGCGAAGCCACCGATCTTGAGCAGCAGCAGGCCCAGGCCCAGCCCGCTGAGGCTGCCCTGGCCGAGCCCCAGCCCCACCGCCAGCAGCAGCAGAGCCACGATGTCGGTGAAGATCGTGCTGCCCACGCTCACCACCACCGACTCATCCTTCTGGGCGCCGTAACTGCGCACGATCGGGTAACCCAAAGGGGTGTGGGTGGCCATCAGGGCGCCGAGCAACAGGCACGACACCGAGGCGAAGCCCGCCATCAGGCCGATCGAGACGCCCGTGCCAACACCGATCAACAGGATCAGCAGGCCATAGATGAACGAGCGGCGTTTGACCCGGTTGAACTCCTCGAGGTCGATCTCCAGACCCATGGTGAACAGCAGATACACCGCCCCGAGATCGGAAAGCAGCCGCACCGTTTCGCTGCTGCTGTCGACCCAGTTCAAGGCATGGGGGCCCACCACCACACCCGCCGCCAGCAACCCCACCAGGTCGGGCAGACCCAGCCGCCGGATCAACGGCGGCACCGCCGCACTGATCGCCACCAACATCGAGAACACCCCAAGGGGGTGATGCATGACGTGGCTGATCGAGGCCTGCATGGCCATGGCTGCACCGCCGGCTTGCGGACCCAGCATGGTCGCGGGATCTGCCGGCAACAACAGCTGCTTCAGGAAGCGATAAGCCCTTCGCCGGCCTGGACCTGCCAGAGGTTGGTGTAGATCCCGCCCTGGTCCACAAGGCTGTCGTGACTGCCCTGCTCCACAATCCGGCCCTGATCCATCACCACAATCCAGTCGGCATGGCGCACCGTGCTGAGCCGGTGGGCGATCACCACGGTGGTGCGGTGCTGGGTGATCTGCGCCAAGGAGCGCTGGATGGCGGCTTCGGTGTCGTTGTCCACCGCAGCGGTGGCTTCATCGAGCACCAGCACCGGCGCATCCTTGAGGATGGCGCGGGCCAAAGCGATGCGCTGGCGCTGTCCTCCGGAGAGGCGCTGCCCTCGCTCCCCCACCAGGGTGTCGTAACCCTGGGGCAAGGCGTCGATGAAGCCAGCGGCTTCCGCCAGGCGAGCGGCCTGCTCAATCGCCACCGGATCGGGATCTGCAACGCCATAGGCGATGTTTTCGGCCACGGTGCCGTGGAAGAGGTAGACGTCCTGACTCACCAGGGCGATGCAGCGGCGCAGGTCCTGCAGTTGCAGGGTGTCGATGGGGACTCCATCCAGACAGATGCGTCCGCCATTGCGCTCATAGAGCCGCAACAACAGCTTCACCACGGTGCTCTTGCCAGACCCCGTCGCCCCAACAATGCCGAGGGTCGATCCCGCTGGCACGGTGAGATTGAAGCCCTTCAGCAGCGTTGATCGGCCGGCATAGGCGAAATCCACCGCTTCAAAGCGAATCTCACCCCGCAGCCGCTGCGGATCCACCGGCACCGTTCCTCCCTGGATCAACACCGGCGTATCGATCAGATCGAGCACCCGTTGCGTGGAGGCCATCGAGCGCTGGTACTCATCGAGGGTGCGGCCAATGGCGGTGAGCGGCCAGAGCAGCCGCTGGGTGATGAACACCAGAACGCTGTAGGTGGCCACCGGCAGTTCCCCGGCCAGGGCCTTGAACCCACCGATTAACAGAATCGCCAGGAAGGCGAACAGAATCGCGAAGCGAATCAAGGGAATGAAGGCCGCCGAGAGACGAATCGCCCGGGCATTGCTCTGGCGGTAGGCCAGGCTTTCCGCCCGCAGGCGCTCAAGTTCCAGACCCTCAGCGGTGAAGCTCTTGATCGTGAGCATCCCCCCCAGATTGTTGGCGAGCCTGGAGGCGAGGTCGCCCGACCGGGCCCGCACCTCCCGGTAGCGCGGCGCCAGCTGGCGCTGGAAATGCAGCGATCCCCAGAGAATCACCGGAATCGGCAGATAGGCGAACAGGGCCACCTCCGGCGCCACCATCGCCATGCCGATGCCCACCACCAGCACGGTGGTGATCAACTGCAGGATCTGGTTGGCACCCCGATCCAGAAACCGTTCGAGCTGGTTGATGTCGTCATTGAGCACCGCCATCAGGCGACCGGTGCTGTCCTGCTCGAAAAAGCCCAGCTCCAGCTTCTGCAGATGGTCGTAGGCCTCGAGCCTGAGGCTGTGCTGAGTGGTTTGCGCCAGGTTGCGCCAGAGCACGTCGTAGAGGTATTCGAACAGCGACTCCGCCGCCCAGATCACAAAAGTGAGCAGGGCCAGACCCCACAGTTGCTGGCCGGCGGTCTTCAGACCGAAACCCGCCAGCACGGATTGCTCCTTGAGCAACACAACATCCACGGCCAAGCCGATCAAGATCGGCGGGGCCAGATCGAACAGCTTGTTGAGCAGGGAGCAGATCACAGCTGCAACCACCAGGCGGCGCTGCGGCGCCAGATGGCGCAACAACCGCATCAAGGGGGAGCGATTTCCTGAAGCTTTCCTGAGGGTTCGTTCCGACACGGTTTTCACCCCTGAAGACGCACTACAACGGAACCACAACTGAAGGAGGTGCCATGAGCCGATCAAGGTCGTTCAACCGCTTTCATCGCTACCTGGCGCGGCAGAAACGCCGCGGACTGCGGGCTGTCTTGCCCCAGTTCCAGGACGCCCGTGAGCATCAGGAAAGCTCAGCCAACAGCAGCAATGGCGTGCTGCGTCGGCTGAGCTTGCGTGAAATGGAATTGGACCTGATGGAGGCCGAGGCCTGAGCCTCAGCCGCGGTAACCGCCGCCACCACCACGGGGGCCGCCGGAGCGCTCCCGAGGGGTGGCTTTGCTGACGCGGATCATGCGGCCCATCCACTCCACGTCCTGAAGATCGTCGATGGCTTTCTGCTCATCGGCATCGTTGACCATTTCGACGAAGGCGAAACCGCGTTTGCGGCCGGTCTCACGATCCAGGGGCAGGCTGCAGTTCTTGACCTCGCCGTACTCACTGAAGAGATCGAAGAGGTGCTCCTGCTCCGCCTGGAACGAAAGATTGCCGATGTAGATGGTCATGGACCGTGGAACCGTTGAACGTGTTCAGTCGCTTGAGCTGGTTCCGAAAGCTCGGAAAGGGCCAGTGCTCAAGCTTGAACCCGATGACGTTACAGGGCAGTCGCACGAATCAACACAAAAAAAAGAAGCAATTGCGAAGACTCGCCAGCAACCGAGCCATCCACTCCATTGTCAGAAGACCCTGACGCAGGAGAGAGATGACATTCGACGGCCTTTGTTTCCAAGCCCTGGCTTGGACCGCCGACGGAGAACTGGATCCGCTGGACAAGCTTGTGCTGCTCAACAACTTGATCCGGCAAGCCACGCCGAGCGAGCAGATCGAGCTGATTCAGGTGGTGGAAAAATTAGCCCTGCTTCAGCCGGAGACCACCGTTCAGGTGAGCCATCTCTGACGGTTTTTGATCCCCGGAGATCAGAGGCCGTAGGTCTCGGCAGCGTTGTCCTTGCAGGTGGCCTGGGCCGTCTGAATCCCCGCCCCGTTCTGCACCTCGGCGAGAAAACAACGGCAGGTGTCATCCACCATTCCCTCCGGAGGAACGGTCCCAGCCCTATGAAGCTCGGCCTTAACGGCCGTTTTGCAGAACTGAGTGATCAAGCTGTTGTCCGAGGCTGAAGCAGCCAGGGGAGCCGACATCAGACCAACGGCCAACAGCACACGCATCAAGAGGCCTTGCTGATTTGCAGTTCGCGGTTCATCACGCGCAGGCGCTGAAGGCTGTTGAACACATCTTCCGGCATGCCCTTGGGAAGATCCACCAGGCTGTGATTGTCAAAAATCTGGATGCGGCCGATCATCCGGCCCTGCAGACCGGTCTCGCCGGCGATGGCACCCACCAGGTTTCCGGGTTTGACCCGATCGCGGTGACCCACCTCAACGCGGTAGCGCTGCATGTTCTCCTCAGGAGCCCGTGCCGGACGCTCGCGCCGTTCACGGCGGTCCCCTGAATGGCGATCGCGGTCGCGGTCGTTGCGACGGGTGTTCTGAATCCAGTCGTCGTCGCCCTTGCGGAGCAGGGCATCAGGGCCGATGGCCAGGTTGAGCGCCGCCATGGCCAGCTGCTCGGGGCTGAGCTCAAGCTCCGTGGCCACCCGCTGCATCAACTCCTGGAGCAGGGCCGCTTCATCGGCATCAGGGCGTTGGGATTGGGCCGCATCACTCAAACGCTTGCGCAGGCGGTCCAGCCGTCCCTGGTTGATGGCCGTGTTGCCGGGCACCTCCATCGCTTCGATCGGTTGGCCCGTGGCGCGCTCGAGGTTGCGGATGAAACGGCGTTCCCGTGGAGTCACGAACAGAACCGCTTCGCCGGTGCGCCCAGCCCGGCCCGTCCGGCCAATGCGGTGCACGTAGGCCTCGCTGTCGAACGGCATGTCGTAGTTGATCACAAGGCCGATGCGCTCCACATCGAGACCCCGTGCTGCAACGTCGGTGGCCACAAGGATGTCGACCGATCCACTGCGCAGCCGCTCCACGGTGCGTTCCCGTTGGTTCTGGGGAACATCGCCATTGAGCACCGCCACCTGATGGCCACCGGCCTCAAGGGTTTCGGCCACGGTCAGGGTGATCGCCTTGGTGCGGGCAAAGATGATCACACCCTCACCACCACAGGCATCGAGAACCCGCTGCAGGGCCTCGAGCTTGTGCGGCATCGGCACCGTGATCGAACGCTGGCGGATCCGCTTGCCTTCCTGATCCTTGGTGCGGATCGTGACCTCAGCCGGATCCTTGAGATAACGCTTGGACAGGCGACGGATCTCAGGAGGCATCGTCGCGGAGAACAGCACCACCTGACGCTGCTCAGGGAGCTGATCGAGGATCCACTCCACATCGTCGATGAAGCCCATGCGGAGCATTTCGTCCGCTTCATCGAGCACCAGGCTGCGCAGACCGCTGGTGTCGAGCGTGCCCTGACGCATGTGGTCCATCACCCGGCCGGGGGTGCCCACCACCACATCAACCCCGCGCCTGAGGGCACTGATCTGGGAGCGGAAATCCGTGCCGCCGTACACCGCCAGCACCTTCAGATGGGGATGGCCGGCGGAATAGGCCTTGAACGATTCGGCCACCTGCATCGCCAGCTCCCGTGTGGGGGCGAGCACGAGGGCCTGGGGGGTTTTCTGGCCGCTCTCGAGACGCTCGAGCAACGGCAGGGCAAAGGCTGCTGTCTTGCCGGTGCCGGTCTGGGCCTGCCCCACCAAATCGCGGCCGAGCATCAGCTCGGGGAAGGCCGCCTTCTGAATGGGAGAAGGTTCGCTGTATCCCTTGTCCGCCAGGGTGCGGAGCAGGGCCTCACTGAAACCAAAACCGGCAAAACCGGATTCCGGTTCAGCCGATGTGATGGTGGTGGTGAACACCTCAGCATTGGTGTTGGATTCCGGCAGATCGGACGCAGAAAGATCCACTGCGCAGGCGGAATCGTCGCGCTGCTGTTGCTGTTCAGTCATGAAGGTGGCTTCGCCTGATTGATCTCTGAAATCAGGCTCACAACCTCCCTGCAACGTAAGAGTTGCGCTCTGGTTGTGTTGCCTACGCTTCAAAGGTTGGCCATCAAGTTATCACCCGGCCGTAATCATCCTGCAGCCGTTCGATGTCGTCTTCCCGCAGATCATCACCGTGCTGAACTTCCAGAATCAGCAGATCTGACCGGTCTGCACGGGCGCGATGCACAGCGCCGCAGGGGATCGAGAGCATGACGCCCGCGCTGGCGGCGTGCCAGGTCTCTCCGCAGAGCAGAGCCCCCGAGCCAGACACCACGGTCCAACTTTCGCTGCGATGACGATGCCGCTGCAGTGATAACTGCTGACCGGCACGAACCAGCAGCCGTTTGACCAAATAGTTGTCCCCCTTGGTGAGCGATTCGTACCAGCCCCAGGGACGCTCAACCCGCATCAGTCCACCCGCGTCAGATCAGCGCCACCAGATCAAGGCTGGCACGGGCACGGGTGATGGCTGTGTACAGCAATCGGCGTTGATGTTCTTCAGCCGGGCCGTCCTCAAGAGGGTCTGGCCAGAGCACGATCACCCGATCCGCCTCACTGCCCTGGGCCCGATGGATGGTGAGCGCAACCGCCGGCTCCAGACGCCGCAAACGGGCTGGATGCAAACGGCGCACCTGCAACTGGCCGTCCGGATCCACCACCTGGAACAACAGGCGTCGTTCAGAGCCTGCCCCGATCACAACCCCGAGGTCGCCATTGGCCAAGCCGAGTTCCGGTTGGTTGCTGCCGCAGATCACCGGCAAGCCGATCGGCCAACGCTCGACCTTGCCGGCGGCATTGGCCCCCAGCAGCGTGCGGTGCACATCATCAAGGCTCCACGGCCCCCGGCGACGTGGACAGAGCAACAGGTCCTGCTCGAGCAACGCAAACAAGGGCCGGGACGCCGCCATCAGCTCCTGCTCGGTGCAGCGGTCGAGATCAACCGTCAGCGCCTGAAGCTGCTGAAGGCGCTGATTCCAGCGCTGGCGAACCAAGGCAGGGAAACGACGCAAGGGCCAGGGATGCACCTGAAGATTGGCCTGCTCAGGCAAGGCGGCCAGATCCGCGGCAAAGGCCTGCAGATCCCCCTGGCGCAGCTGTTGCGCCACCTGGGCCAGGGCACCGCGGTTGCGGTAGGTGCGCTCCAGATGCACGGCGCCGGCACCGAAACGGCCGCGCACGTCCGGCTGCTGAAGCCGATGCCAGACCGCTCCACTCCCCACCGGCGGCAGCTGGGCTGGATCCCCCACCAACAGCAGCCGGCACCCACTGGGCAACGCCTCCAGCAGGGCCTGGGTCAAGGCCAGATCCAGCATCGACATCTCGTCGATCACCAGCAGATCCAGCTCCAGGGGACGCTGGCGGTGCCTGCCGAAGCCACGGCTTCCGGCCTCCAACCAGCGGTGGAGGGTGCTGCAGGGCAACGGAGCCCGCTGCGCCATCACCGCCTCCCCCAGGCGCCGGGCCGCCTTGCCGGTGGGGGCCGCCAAACCGATGCGCAGGCCGGGATGGCGGGCTTCCGCCCGGGCCAGAATCTCCACCACCGTGCTGGTTTTGCCCGTGCCCGGACCACCGCTGAGCAGCACCACCGAGGCCTGATCCAGGGCGCGCACGGCGGCGCACTGTTCAGCGTTGAGACGATCCGACAGCTCGGGATCAGCAGCCTCGACGGG
The DNA here is from genome assembly GCF_014279895.1 of Synechococcus sp. M16.1. Classification (NCBI taxonomy): domain Bacteria; kingdom Bacillati; phylum Cyanobacteriota; class Cyanophyceae; order Synechococcales; family Synechococcaceae; genus Synechococcus; species Synechococcus sp. M16.1. The sequence continues at coordinate 1,312,427 of NZ_CP047954.1, forward strand.
TTGAGGAAGCGGAGCCTTGGCCCGCTCCACCAGCTCAGCCACCACCTGCTCCATGGCCAGCAACCAGCGGCGCCAGCCCAGCCGATCACCCTGAAGCAGCAGGGGGGAGGCATCCCCCTCCAGCCATCCACTGGCTTGGGCAGCGGCCAGCCGCTCCGGCGTCAACGCCACCGTCAACTCCCCCTGCTCCAAGGCCAGCACCAGATCGCGGCTGAGCTCCTCCAAGGCGGAGCCATCAGCCCGGGGCGGGATCCGTCGCCGCAGGGCGGCATGGAGTCCGGCCGTGAAGCTGGAGGGCCAGGTGCTGGTTCCCTGGGGCAGCAGCTCCGTCACTCCGGCACCTCCCCCAGGGCTCGATCCAGGGCCGCGATGCGATTGAGCGGCACGGGTTCAACGATGCGCCCCGGCCCAACAGCATTTTCCGGAGAGGCAATCACCGCTCCGGGCATCCCCCGCAAGAAGCAGTAGACGTAGCCCCCCAGATGCTGCTCCGGGTCGTAATCCGGCAGCCGCCAACGCAGATGGCGATGCAGAGCCACCAGGTAGAGGTGGGCCTGCAGGGGGTAGTGGTGGTGCAACATCTGCTCCTCCATCGCCTCCTGGGAGTAGTGATGCGGACCACAAAGCCCCGGCTCAGCACCGGTGCGCCGTTCACCGATCCAGTTGCTCTTCCAGTCGAGAACCCACCAGCGTTGGTGCTGAGGGTCCTGGAACACCAGATCGATGGAACCGGTAAGAAACCCACGGCTGTTGATCGAGAGCGATGCCAGCGCCGGGCTGTAGGTGCGGCCAAAACGGGCCTCGGCATCACAGCCGAAGGCGGCCACCAGATCGGCCGTGCGCACGTGTTGCACCGGCAGATCAAAACTGAGTTCGGGCAGGCGCTGGTGCGGCCCCAGCCGATCCAGCGATAACGCACCCAGCGGTCCCCCCAGGGGCGTCTGCAACACCTGCTCCAACCCCGACAACACATCGTTCTGTAGATCGGGATCAAGCCCGGCCCGGCGCAACTCGGCGGCGATCAGCTCGAGCCGTTGGCGGGGCTCGGAGGCCTCCGCCGCAGAGAAGGGGAACTGTTCGAGGATCCGGTGCAGGCAGTCCCCGGCCCCGGCCCCACGCGGAAAGGCCGCCAGCGGCCCCGTCTCGGACCATGCCAGTTCTGTCGCGGCCAAGATCGATTCCTCGGCGCCGGGATCGCGATCACGACCCTGTTCATGCAGCTGAACGTCGTCGGATGAGGCAATCCAGGCCGAATAACTGGCCCGGCCCCAACTCCGGTCGATCCGCTTGGGGATGGAACCAAGGGCCAACGGCTCGGCCCGCAGCGGAGACCGCCAACGCTTGCCGCTGGGCTGGCTCTGGGCCAGGCCAGCGATGCTGATCGGAACCTGCCGCTCCGCCAGGGCTTGGCTCAGCCGCTCATCGGTGAGGCTATCGATCGCATCGCCAGCGGCCTCAGCACCGAACAACCAGGCGGGCAGGGGGGAATCCTCCTGGCCATTGGCCCTGGCCCAGATCAGAACCAACTGGGATTGGGCTCGGGTCATCGCCACATAGGCCAGCCGCTCGGCCTCGGCCGCAGCCTCCCCCTGCGCCTGTTGCGCCGCCTGCCAGCCCTCCCCCCAATGGACATCCACCCGCACCAGGCACTCTCCGGAGCGGGGGTCACGCCAGAGCGGACCGGACACGGCGGGGGGGGACTGCCAGAGGTAGGGGCAGATCACCACCGGATATTCCAGACCCTTGCTGCGGTGGACGGTGACCACGGCGATGGCGCTGTCGGCCTGATCGCTGTGGGGCTGACGAGCCTCAGGCACCGGCTGGCTGGGGTGCAACCGCTCCCTCCGCAACCAATCCGCAGCGGTGGCCACATCAAGCCCCTGGCGGTGCATCGCCTCCTGCACCAGCCGTGCCGCCTGCTGCAGATCCCCCAGCATCCGGCCCCGTTCCGACAGCCCCGCCATCTGTTCGCCCTTGAGCAGATCGGCCAGCGCCCCGAGCAGGCCCAACCGCGGCATCGCCTCAGCCAAACCGCGCAACTGCAGCGCCAGCTGATCCAACAGGGCCGGCTCCAGGGCATCGGGCGCGATGGTCATCAGTCCCGAGCAGGCCAGCAGACGCAAGCGAGCGTCATCGCCCGGTTCCGCCAGGGCATCGAGGAACCACTGCAACAGCAGGGCAGCTTCACTGTCGAGCACATCCCCCTGAGTCACCAGGCGGGTGGGGAGTCCGCAGACCCCAAGGGCGCGGCGCAGGTCTTCGGCCTGTTGATGACGACTCACCAGCACGCAGAGATCTTCGGGGGTGAGGTCGTCCCGTTGCTGCAGTTGCTCCAGCACCATCGCGGCGAGCCGCTGGGGCAGCTCTGCTTCCAGGGCACTGCGGCTGGAGGGCGCCTCGGTGGAGAGCAGCAGCAGTTGCAACGCCGGGGCATCCTGCGGTGGGGTGGCGGAGCTGCGGGGCTGCACCGCGGGCACAGGCAGTTCAGATCGAAGGAGACCCGGAGCCATCAAGCGGTTCAACCCCTCCATCAGCGGTGCCGTTGTGCGGAAGTTGTCGAGCAGGTGATCGATCCGCTCCACCTGATCCCGCGCTGCCATGTAGGTGGCCAGATCACCACCCCGGAACCGGTAGATCGCCTGCTTGGGATCCCCCACCATCAGCAGCAGGTGGCGTTCACCACCACCGAAGGCCCGCTGCAGCAGGCGCCACTGCACAGGGTCGGTGTCCTGAAACTCATCCACCATCACCGCCCGGTAGCGCTGTTGCAGCGGGGCAAGCCAGGCAACGTCGCCATCACCGGGGTCCATGGCGGCCAACAAACCGCCAAAGGTGATCACCCCGCGGCGTCGACGGCGGCGGTCCAGCTCCTGCAAACCCCGTTCCAGCAGGTACTGCCAGGTGCGCTCAATCGGTGCATCCCAGAGCGCCGCAACAGCGGCCTGCAAGGCCGGCGTCACCAGGCTGGGGTCGGTCTCACCGCACTTGCGCGCGACCTTGCACCAACTGCCGGGATGGAAGTACTCCTTCAACGGCTTCTCATGGGCGGCAATCTCCAGCAGTGACGGCACTGCGGTCTGCCCATGCAGCCACTGGTTGATCTGGGCGCAGCGATCGCTCTTGGGCTTGGCCGAATAAGGGGTGGTGGTTCCACAGCCCTGGGCTTTCCACTGCTCGGCCCCCTGACGGAACCCGGCATCCAGGGCGGCATGGTCCCGCTGCCAGAGCGGCACGAAGTCGTCCCAGAGCTGCGCCAGCCAGTGCTCCAGCTGTGGGGCGAGGGGCTGGTCGAGATCGATCGCCCCATCAAAGGCCCTGAACCGCGGCTGCTGTTCGCCATCGAGTTGCGCCAACCCCCTGCGCAGGGACTGGGGCGAGAGGCCGCGTTGACGCAACGCCTTGAACTGATCCGGCGGCAGGTTGAGCAGCTCCTGTTGCCACAGGTCCTGAACCACCTCGGCCTGGAGCGCGGTGGCGTCGGTGTCCAGCTGAGGCTCCATGGCCGCAGCGTTGCTGAGGGCCAGACGGCGCAGACTGCGGCGGCAGAAGCCGTGGATGGTGGTGATGTCGGCCCGGTCCAACTGCTCCAGGGCCACCAGCAAGCGCCGAATCCACCGCTGACGCGCCTCCCCTGGTTCGGAACCCGACAGCCAGTCCGCCAGGACGGGGTCTGGAGCGGAAGCCTCCATCCCCTGCTCCAGCTGCTCGAGACCCTGCAACGCCTGTTGCAGCCGCTGGCCGATGCGGGAGCGCAGCTCTTCGGCCGCCGCATCGGTGAAGGTCACCACCAACAACGCTTCGAGGGCGTGGTCGGCCTCCGTGATCAGCCGCAGGCAGAGATGCGCCAGAGCAAAGGTTTTGCCGGTGCCAGCGCTGGCCTCAAGCAGGCGGACCCCAGGGCCGAGGGGGTAGGTGTTCGCATCGAAGCGCTGGGCCATGGATGGAGTCTGCTCAACTTCGGCCTCAAAACCAGTGTTAACTTCCATAAAGCAGCCGGCGAAAGCTGCGAACTGGACTGGGTGTTGTCACACCCCAGAACAGAAGACGACCTGAGCGGGGGCCTGAAGAACCCTCGTTTTTTTTATGGGCTTGTGAACGGATGCAACCCAACCCTTGAGAGAACAGGGGCTTGTGCGGGTGCGGGGCCATCAGACCAACACGTTGGTGAAAGCCAACGGCCTGTTGTGTCCCCCGAACGTCGTCAGAAATTGGCCCAGCTGCTGGTGCGCAAAGCCGCCGCTGTTGAAAGCATCAACCAGGAACATCGGGCCTACTTCTTCCGCCGTCAGGCCGGCGAGCCCATGGTGATTTCCAACGAACGCATGCGCGAAATGCTCGACGAGCTGTTCGACTAACGCAGCTGGGCCAGAAGGGGGCCGTACAGCAGCTGACACGCCTCCTGGAATCCGGCCTCATCCATCAATTGCTCCGCAGCGATCTCCGTGCCGAAGCAGAGCTGCATCACCGGGGTGGCCCCTTCGTCCTGCCAGGTCTTGCGGAAGTCCTGCGGCCCCTCCCCCGGTTTGCGCCGGTCTTTGGCCACCATCTGCCAGCCGCTCTTCGGGGGGACCGGCCAGCACCGCTCCAGCCCCTGTTGCGCCAGCCGCGCCAGCTGCTGCAGCTGGTGCTCGGCTTCAGCCGTCGGCAACGCCGACCAGCGCAAGTGCACCTGGGCGCCGGCAACCCGGGTGCTGCGGGCCACCACCGCTGAGCCGGCAGCAGGCGCCAATCCCTCAGCGCACAGCAACAGATGCTGCAACCAGCCGCGCATCACCGCCGCGGCCGTGAGCATGCCGGGCTGCACCACCACCTGGGTGTTGCCGGCGTAGAGCAGGGGCATCGGCAGGCCGGCGAGCACAGGCACCTCCCGGCGGCAGGGACCAAGCGATGCCAGCTGCCGTTGCAGGGCCTGCCAACGCTGCTGCAGTTCCTCTTGCTCAAGGGCCGCACCAGCCCCCGCCGGCAGCACACCCTGGCCCGCCAGCGACGTCGTCCAATCCGGAGCCGATCCAAGAATGAACTGCTCCTCAAGCTCGTGGTTGAGCAGCAAATAGCGCTGCAGGCCCTCCAACTCGAGCGCCTCAAGATCCTCCACCGCCTCAATGCCTTCCCCAGGCCGCAACCCCCGTGCCTGCAACCAGGCCTTCTGGGGCTGCTGCATCCAGGCCAGCAAGGCTTCAGGGTCCAGGGCCAGGTCGTCTCCGTCACGTCCCTCGGCCTCGTCATTGTTGAGCTCCGGCTGCCAGAGCGATGCCCAGGCCAGCCCCTGGACCTGATCCGACACCGGAGCACGATCCAGGCAGCGCCGGGCCTCCAGCTGGCGGCGATCACAGCTGAGCGGCGCCTCGGGCCGAAAGTTCTCTCGGGATAGGGGGTTGGCCGCCGGCGTGATCAACAACCCCTCCGTGGAGGAACCGGCCCGTTGCAACTGCTCCTGCAGCACCGCAAGCCACTGTTCCACCGGCGCAGCAGGCGGCTGGGGCTCACCGGTGCGCTCCAGCCGGCCGCACCAGCTGATCAGCAGATGACGGCGTGCCGACATCAAGGCCTCCAGCAGCACGTAGCGGTCCTGGTCGCTGCTGCGGGGATCCCCCAGGCGCCGTTGCTGCTCGAGCAGGTGAAAGCCAGGGCGGCGGCTCGGGCGTGGAAAGTCGGCGCTGTCGAGGCCCATCAAAACCACCACCTTGTGGGGGATCGCCCGCATCGGCTCCAGGGCACTGATAGTGAGGGCGCCACTGCGGTGACCGAAGCGACCGCTGTCCACTGACAAGGCCTCCTGCAACACCTCCAAGGCCACGGCTGCATCGAGGTCCAGGGGGCAGTCTCGGGCCCGCAATCGCCACTCCTCAAGGGCCGCCGCCCAGCTCTGCGACTCATCGGCCCAGGCCCCACCCTCAGCGAACAGCTCCTGCAACAGGGTCTGCAGCAGCTGCACCCAGTCATGGCATGGCCGGGGCTGTCGCAGGCGATCGAGCATCCGCGCCAAACGGTCCAGCAGCGTCCACCAGCGCACCAGGCGATCCGGATCCAGCTCCTGCTGGAACGGTGCCGCCCCTGCTGGAGCCAGGCCCGGCTCCACGGGCAGCACCAAGCCCAGCAGCCAACGGTCGAGACACCAACGCAGGCTGTGCACCTCATCCCCACCCCGCTCGCGGGCATCCAAGCCCCAGCGAAAACCGCTGCGTTGCAGCGTCTGGGTGATCAACACCGCCTCCTCCGGCGTGAGTCCCTGCTGGCCCTGCAGGGCCGGATTGGCCAGCAGACGTTCCAGCCCCGTGGCGGTGAGGCGTGTGGCCGCCAGCTCCAGCAGCGTGAACATCGCCATCGACAACCCCGGACTGCTCTGCTGACTGCGGTCGGTGAGACGCCAAGGCAAATCGACACCGATGGCCGCCGTGTCGTTGAACACGGAGCTGAGCAGCGGTGCATAGCGCTCAATCTGCGGCGTCATCACCAGCACGTCGCGGGGCGCGAGATCGGGATCGGCCGCCAGCCACTGCAAGATGCGATCACGCACCAGTTGCACCTCCCGCCAAGGCCCCGGTGCCGCCTGAAACAACAGCGACTGATCGTCGGAGGAACGCTCCAGTGCGGGGACGCTGTCGGCATCCACCAGCTGCTGCTGAAGCTGATCGAGCAGGGTGGGTTGGCGCTCTTCCGCTGCGGCCATCTGCAGGGAACCTGCAAACAGATCCCCCTCGCGTCGCTCCCCCAACTGGGATTCACCGGAGCCCTCCAGCAACTGCTGAAATTCGGCACCCATCCGCCCAAGAACAGCCTCCAGGCGCGGCGCCTCCGCCAACCAGCCCCCGTCGGGCGGAACCAGCCAGTCATCCCCGAGCGAGGCACGCCGACTGCCGCAGCGCTGCCACAGATCCGGACACGGGGTGAGCAGGTAGATCTCCACCTCCAGCAGACCGGACAAGGCCTGAATCAGATCCACCTGCACCGGTGCCAGGGCACTGATGCCAAACAGCCGCAGCCGCTCCGGCAGCAGGGCTGGATCAACGTCTCCTCGCCGGAGACGATCTACGGCCTCACGCACCTGCAGCCCAAAGGGAGCCCGGGGAAGCCGTTGGGCCAGCAGTCGCCAGAGCACGGGCTGCCAGTCGTCATCTGGCCGCGGCCGTTTCCACTGCTCCAGTTGATCGGGGCGGTAGAGGGCGTAATCGTCCATGGCATCGGCGATGGTGCGTGCCAGCTGCCAACGGTCCCGCGTCAACCCCGAGGCGGTTCCTTCACGCTGGGTAAGCCAGGTCCGTAGCGGCTGGGCGACGGGCTGCTCCAACAGCTCCGGCAGCAGCTCGAGCACAGCCCACACCAGCTGGACCGCCCGCCAGGGATCGTCCTCCTGCGCGGGGAGATGCAGCACCTGGCGCACCAGCTGCCGCAGGCGACTACCCGGGAAGGGGAAGCGCACCAGGGAACTGATGCCGTTGGCCGTGGCCAGCTGTTCCCCCAACCATCGGCTGGTGGGCCAGGTGTTGACCATCACCTCCACCGTTTCAAGGGGGCCCGGCTGCTGCTCGATCAACTGACGGGAGAGCAAGCGAGCCAGAAATTCAGCCCTGTTGCTTCGATAAACCGTCAGCAAGGGCCAACTCCAGCCAGCACGGCATCGGTTGCAGCTCCTTCAACCTGAACGACCGCATCGGTTTGCGGGCAGTAGGCCGATAAACAACCGCCGTAGACCGCACCGGTGTCGATCAGAACAATCGCGCCAAGGCGTTCCACCTGGGGGCGGGGCGTATGGCCCACAACAGCCTGACCAAAACGACCGTCATAGGCCTCCCAGAAGGGATCACGAATGGAGAGATCCGGTTGACCCTCTGCATCGAACCCGGCATGGGTGGCGCACCAACCGTCACCGCGATAGACGAGCGGGAGCTGTTGCAGGCGCGGCAACCATTGGCGAGCGCTGCTGTCACCCAACTGGGCATAGGTGGCGTGCTGACTCAAGCCGTCCCTGGATTCCAGGGCATCAATGAGGTCTTGCTCATGGTTCCCGCGCAGCCATGTGGCACGGCCGGCCTGGACCAGATCCCAGACCAGATTCATCGTGGCGGGAATGGCCTCACCACGGTTGATCACATCCCCGCAGAAGACCAGATGGTCGTTCGGCGGCAGGGTGGCGAGCAGTTGGCATAGGGGCTGATGGCAGCCATGCACATCTCCAATCACCCAGTGCCGGCGGCTGTGCAGGTTCAAAGCAACAACCTGGAGATGTGTCAATTCTGATGCTCAGCCAGGCAGCGCCAAGAATCCGGCATGCAGATCAGAACAAACCGAGAAAGCGCTTGCGCTCCTTGGGTTGGATCGGGTCTGGCTTGGGTTTTTCGGGGGTTTCCCGGCGGTAGCGGGGCTTGGCATCACCAACGGTGACCAGGGGATCGTTGTTCTTGAACCAGATCCAGTCGCGAATCGGCGGCGTCTCCGTGAGATCACGGCGGGTCAGCCCCAACCCCAGCTTTGCTGAAGCCCCCAGCAGGATGTCCACCATCGCGTCCCCGTCGGGACAAGTGGCCAATGCCTTGTTGGTTTTCTCCGCACCATCGAGGGCCTGCACCAGGAGTGCAATGCGCTGCTGAACCGGAAGGGAACTGGGATTCATCAGACGGCACCGGCAAGGGCATCGGGAATCCCCGCGGAGGGAGCTTCAAAGGTGCCCACAGCCACATACTCCAAACGGAGTTTGAGGAAGGTGATGAAGGTGGGATCGGTGGACACCACAGCGGCAGCGGGCTGGGGAATGGTTGCCTTGAGCTCAGCCAGCTCAGGAGAAGAGAGGAAAGCCGGTTGCTTCACCAGCCAGAAATCGATGGTCTTGCCGGTTTCGGCGTAGTTGCGCTGACGCTCCCGCAGCACTTCCTCCAACGGCTCCTCCACGGTGAGGAAGCGCTCGCTGGCTGCAACGAAGTGATAGGTGGTCATCCGGGCGCCTGTCCGAAAAGGGGATCAAGGCGGGGATTCTGAACCAAGACCTTCATATCCCGCACAGCCTGTTGCAGTCCGACGGCGACAGAGCGGGCCACGATCGTGTGGCCAATGTTGAGTTCTTCCATCCCAGGGATGGCCGCGATGGGCTCAACGTTCTGATACGTGAGGCCATGGCCGGCATTGACCCGCAGACCGAGCTGCCGGGCGATGGCCGTCCCCTCCTGCAAGCGCGCCAGCTCCTGGGGCTGGGTGCTCCAGTCCGAATCGGCATAGCGCCCGGTGTGCAATTCCACCCAGCAGGCCCCCGTGGCTTTGCATGCCTGGAGTTGGGTGGCCTCCGGATCCACAAACAGGCTCACAGGTATCCCGGCGGCCTGAAGGGTTTGCACCATGCCCCCCAGGGAGGCCTCTTGTCCGGCCACATCCAGGCCCCCCTCCGTGGTGACCTCCTCCCGCCGTTCCGGCACCAGGGTGACCATGTCGGGCTTGATCCGCAGCGCAATCGCCACCATCTCCTCGGTGGCGGCCATTTCCAGGTTGAGGCGGGAGCGCACGGTCTGGCGCAGCAACTCCACATCCCGATCCTGGATGTGACGCCGGTCTTCCCTCAGATGCACGGTGATCCCATCGGCCCCACCGAGTTCGGCCAGCAGTGCCATCGACACCGGGTCTGGCTCGACGGTCCGCCGCGCTTCACGGATGTTGGCGATGTGGTCGATATTGACGCCGAGGCTGGCCATGACGGGGCAGTCGTTGGCCGGATCCTATGCAGCTTTGCCTGGGGGATTTAGGTTCTCAGGCACCGAATTCGATCAGCCCGTTGCAAGCGGCCCTGGCGACCCGAGAAAACAGCCTGCGTGTCGGCATCGACAGCTTCTGGGCCCCCCTGGCGATGTTCACCACCCAGGATCTGGCGCTGCGCCTTCAATTCCGTGAGCGTCTGGTGCTCAACCCAGAGCATCTCCCCCATCAGGGCCCGGTGCTGCTGGCACCGACGCACCGCGCCCGCTGGGATGCCCTGATGCTGCCGATGGCCGCTGGCCGTCGGGTCAGTGGCCGCGACTGCCGCTTCATGGTGACCACCACCGAAATGCGGGGGCTGCAGGGCTGGTTCCTACAACGGCTCGGCTGCTTCCCAGTGGACCAGGGACGGCCTTCGATGACCACCCTGCGTCTGGCCATCGACCTGCTGGCCGACGGACAGCAAGTGGTGATGTTCCCCGAAGGCAGGATTCACCGGCAGGACGCGGCGATTGAGCTGCGGCCCGGCCTGGTGCGTCTGGCCCAACTGGCCCAGAGCCGCGGCGTTTCAGTTCCTGTGGTTCCCGTTGGCTTGGGCTACAGCCAGGCACCACCGCGGCCCTTCAGCCGGGCAGCGCTCTGTTTCGGAGCACCGCTCAGCGTGCCAGCCAAGGGAGACCGGGAAGCGACGCGGCAGTTCAACAGCGAACTCGCTGCGGCGATGCATACGGCTGAACAAGCGGCCCGTGCTGCCGTTGGCCGACCGCTTCAAAGCTTCTAAAGTCCGCCCACGTTTTCTTGCTGGTTTCATGGGTTGTCGCGCATTGCTGACGACTGCTGCACTGGTGGCAACCCTGGGCGTGACCGGCGCTGCTGGGATCGCCCAAACGTCATCCGAAGACAAGGTTCTCGCCCAGAAACAAGGTGGATTCAATCCAGACGCCGTTCGCGCAGCAATCGCCAGCGGTGATGCAGCCGCTAGCCGAGGAGACCTGGCAGAGGCCCGTGTGAATTACGACAAGGCTCGCGAAGCATCGACCCTGCTTCTGGGCTTCTATCGCAACCTCAGCGGTTCCTTCCGCGGATTGGATGCGCGGATCCCCCGTGAGATGGATACGAAAGGGCGGGAGACCCAAGCACTTCTTGCGGAAACAAATCTCAGGCTTGCTGCGCTCTTCCGCCGTCAGAACCAGCAGCAGATGGCTGTTCCTCTCCTCGTTGAGGTCATCAAGCTGATGACGCCGGCCAAGCCTCAGGGTCAGAAGGCCTATCAAAGCCTGCTGGAACTGGGCTTCGTTGAAACCGAATTCCGGGGTGCATCGGCTGCCGGCCAATGAGCCGGTCTGTCAGCATCTGAGCCAGTCCTCTTTTGCACAACCGCCGCCATGGTGCAGCCGGATGCCGTTGAAGCCGCGATCCAACAGGTCATTCCCGACGCCAACGTCACCGTTGAAGACCTCACCGGTGGCGGTGATCACCTCCAGGTGACTGTGGTGTCGTCTGCTTTTGCTGGCCTTTCACGCATCCGTCAGCATCAAATGGTGTACGGCGCGCTGCAGCAGGAATTGGCCAGCGAAGCGATTCACGCCCTCGCCCTCAACACCTCAACCCCTTCGGACGCTGCGTCCGCTTAACGCCAACTAACGCTCAACGATGGACCCCTCCACCAAAGCTCGCATCGAAACTCTGGTCGCTTCCAGCCCGATCTTCGTGTTCATGAAGGGCTCCAAGCTGATGCCCCAGTGCGGATTCTCAAACAATGTGGTGCAGATCCTGCACTCCCTCGGTGTGGCATTCGAGACATTTGACGTTCTCTCTGATCCAGAGATTCGTCAGGGAATCAAAGAGTTTTCCAGCTGGCCCACCATCCCCCAGGTGTACGTGAAAGGGGAATTCATCGGCGGTTCCGACATCCTGATCGAGATGTACAACTCCGGAGAACTTCGCGAAAAGCTGGAAATCGCTCTCGCTAGCTAACTCAATAGCCCTGGGGTTGGCGCATGTACAAGCTGCTCACATCCCCGTCAGGGCCAATAAAGCTGGAGGGATCCAGGATCCAGCGATCAATCAATTGCTCAAGACGATGCTGAGAGCGGGGATCAAGCGATCCTGACTTCCGCAATGCGTGCAGGTAGCCATCGGAGTACAGCCGCAGCTCCGACGGTGTGTGATATCTCGTCGTCAGCTCCTGACAGGCATCGCAGAGCGATTGAAAATGGCGGATGGCTTCAGGTTCGTCGAGTGATGTCATGAGATACAACAGCAGCCCCTGCTACCAGCCTGCCAGGAATTTCGGCTTAGCGTAGGCGCGCCCGGGCCGATCCAGTGACCTCCACTCCCCACGACCTCACGGCGGAAGCGTCTGCAGCCAGCACCGATCCGGTGGTGATGCCAAGCGCAAGCACCGGTCAGGAACCTTCGCGAGTGTTGGTGGTCGAACCGCACCCCACCCTGCGCACGGTGCTGGTGCAGCGACTGCGTCAGGACGGTCATCTCACTGCAGCAGTGGCCAGTGCCGCTGAAGCTTTGGAGGTCTGTCAGGAACAGTCACCCGATCTCCTGGTGAGTGCAGAACTGCTGGAGCGCAGCTCCGCCCTGCGCTTAGCGGAGCAGCTGCGTTGCCCGGTCATTGTGCTGACTGCACGGGCCGGAGCCGAACCGGTGGTGGGCCTGCTGGATGACGGTGCAGACGATGTGCTGCGCAAACCCTTTGGCCTCGAGGAACTCGCCGCCCGCTGCCGCACCCTGCTCAAGCGGGGGCACAGCGGCCTGCAGGAGCGGGTCACCGTTGGGCCTCTGGAGGTTCATCTGCTCCTCCGTCAGGTGACGCTGCGGGAGCAGCCGGTGGAGCTCAGCCCCCGCGAATTTGCCCTGCTTTGTGCGCTGTTGATGCCGCCTGGGCTGGTGCGAAGCCGACAGGAACTGCTGCGAATGGCCTGGCCTCCCTTCAGCGGTGGCCCCCGTTCGGTGGACACTCAGGTGCTGACCCTGCGCCGCAAGCTGGAGCAGGCCGGTCTTGGCGAGGGCGGTGGAATTACCACCGTGCGTCAGCGGGGCTATCGCTTCAGCCTCGACAATCTGCCATCCAGCTGAATCAAGTGAATTCATTCCAGTCAGCGACTGGAATTCTGGGGTCAGAGCCCATCACCGCCACCCCGAAACAACCTTGGTGCTCAAGCCGTTGGAAGGTCCTTAATTCGTCTTGTGATGACGCAGGGCCTGCTTCAGCTGAGCCTCTTTGGTCGGAACCAGATGGTGCGAGGTCACCCAACCCAATTCACAGAGGTGATTCGCGCAGACTTTGATCTGAACAGTTCCGCAGGGGAGGTTGGTGAGTTCGGTTGTCATCCGATCGGAACAACTGCATCGATTTCAACGTCTGAGCGACCCATGGCAACGCCAGACATCTGGACAAAATCAAGAGTTGTTTGCAGGAGCGTCTTCATTGCTTGATCAGCGCAGCCGGGTCAACATGGCGCTGTCGACACCCGGGAGCCCCCGCCGTGATCGGATTAACCAGGCTGTATTGCAACCAGGGCGAGAGATTTCTCCTCATCGATGTTGCCTCTGAAGAGGCTCCGAAACGAGCCGAAGAGCTGCTCAACGACGGCTGGGAGATCGAAGCGGCAATACCGGTCTGAAGCGAGACAGCGTTTCACGTCCGGATTGGGAGTGGCTGGTGGGATGACGTCCCTGGAATGGGGGAGCTCCGCTGGTGAACAAATCCCTCAAACGGGGGAGTTGCTCTCAGACAGGAACGGAGATGGTGTGCTCAGAGAGGAGAACAGGATGCTTCCATTGCTCACCATCGCCCACATGCAAGTGGATTGCTGATGGCTGAAAGATTGCACCCGACCAAACCTCACCCTCACAACCCTGTCAGCAATGGCGGGTTTTTCTGTTGAAAGAAATAGCTCTGATCAGCCTGGATAACCCGCCGGCAAACTGATCCAGCCCTGGGCCAGCGCCAGAGACGTGAGCATTTCGCCGGCAATCATCAGCACGGCCAATCCAGCCAAGAGCTGATACGTCCAGGGCGGGGTCAGACGCCCGATGCCCTTGGTCGACACAGGGGTGTTGGCGGCCAGAAGCTCCAGGAATCGATCGAAGCGCTCAATGCGTTGCGGCAGGAGCTGGTGGCGCAGATCAGCTGCCTTCACGTAATACACCGTTCCCCCCTGACTGGTGCCAACGGGAACCAGGGCCCGAATGTCCTGCCAACGCATCGACCAGCCGCGCCGCAGCAACCAGCGGATCCAGGCGGGGTAACGCACCTGAATGCCTTCGGCATCGGTCTCCACCCGTTCACTCAACAGACCGATCACCAACACCAAGCCCAGCAGCAGCCCTGCCACCAACAGCCAGCGAGTCTCTGCAGGGGCCAGCAACGGCAAGGGCAGCACCAAGGCCCCGTAAAGGCTGAGCAGGGTGAAGCGGATCAGGGGCGATAACCCGAAGCGTTCCATCCCGTTCATCGGTCGTCTGGAGAACCGGGCAGCGGTTCAATCAGTTCAGAGGGCTGATAAATGCCACCAAACACCTCCTGTTCACGCCCCTTCCAGAACTGCCCAAGCCGCATCAGATCGGCATGGGCCTCCTGCACCTTCTCGAGGTACAGCTGAGGATCCATCGAATCCTTGGCTTCCTTGAGCTTCTTGAGCCTCAGCATCTGCAGATTCCAGGGCTTGGTCAGCTCTCCCCTCTGCTCGAGGTAGCGGGCCAGGTCGTCCGACGACGGCTGAAACTCAGGCGGCATCCCAACTCCTACGGAAGGTCACGCTAGGCAGAAGATCAGGCCGGCAGCGCCCAAGGGTTCAGGCCGAGGTCGGCCCCAACCCGATGGGCACAGGCAAACCCACTGAAGGCCACAGCGTTGAGGCCCTGGCCGGGGAAACAGGAATCACCCACGCAGTAGAGGTTTTTCAATCCCGTGCGGTTGAACGGCATCGGCAGCAGTCCCGGCAGTTGCATCGCCGGAATCGGGCCGTAACTGCCCTGAAAGCGACCCAGAAAACGCCGGTGGCTGCGGGGCGTACCGATCTCCTTGTGGGTGATGGCATCGGCGAGGCCGGGAAGGATCGCCTCCAGGCGCTGGATCAACCGTGCCGCATCCGCCTCCTTTTTCTCGCGGTACTGGCTGGGGGTCAGTCCCTGCCAGGCCTCCATCGATGAGGGCGTGAAGGTGTGAACGATGTGATGCCCGGCCGGGGCCAGATCCGGATCCAGCAGCGAGGGCATCGACACGAAGATCACCCCCTGCTCGTCCTCCATCCGGTTCCAGTCTTCGAGCAGGAGGTGATGGCAGTGGGTGCCGGCCGGAATCAGGTCAGCCCGAACCCCCAGATGCAGCGACAGGAACGAAGGGGAAGGCACATAACGCTTGCGCCAGAACTGCTCTTTGCCCGGCGTGTGGGCGGCATCCACCAGGGCCTGGCCGGAGCGGTGCTGCTCATCACCCGCTCCCGAGAAGGTGTCCCAGCGGGTTGCATTGGAGATCACACGCTTGGCGCGGATGACCTCGCCATCGGCCAGCTTCACGCCAACCGCCTGATCGCTCTCGATCAAGACCTCGGTGACTCGGGCCTTGTAGCGAATGGCGCCGCCGTGGCGTTCCAATCCCTTCACCAACTTTTCGGCGATCACGCCGACGCCTCCCTTGGGGTAGTTGATTCCCCCCGCATGGCGATCGGAAAACACCATGCCGGCATTGATCATCGGCGTGCGATCCGCCGGCATCACCGACCAGCAAAAGCACTCGATATCGATGAACTTGAGCAGCTGCTCGTCTTTGATGTGCTGCCGGGCCACCGCTCCGACGTTGAACGGCAGCCAGCGGGCCAGCCCCAGGCAGGCCAATGGTGCCTTGAAGAACACCTTGGTGAGGTAGGCCGGATCCTCCAGCGAGAGAAGCGGCATGGCATCGAGGCAATTGAACACCTGCCAGCAGGTGTCGTAGAAGCGGCGGATCCCCTCGGCCTCATGGGGAAACCGCGCCGTGAGGTCGGCGATGAACTGCTCGTAGTCGCGGTCCACCGCGATGCGCAGCCCACCGGGCATGTGGTACTCGAGCTGGGCGGGGTCGGGGATGGTGTCGCACTGCTCCCCCACATCAGCAAGGGCCCGGGTGAGCAGGTTGGTGAAACCCTTCTTGCCGAAGCCGAAGATCATCGAGGCCCCCACATCGAAGGTGTAGCCCTCGCGTTTGAAGGCACCACCACTGCCGCCGGGGATCAGATACCGCTCCAAAACGAGGGTCTTGGCTCCCTTGGCCGCCAACTGACTGGCGGTGACCAAACCACCGATGCCGGAACCGATCACAACGGCATCCCACTGCTGGTTCTCGCTCATGGCATCGCTTCTTTGGGGGTGACGCTAAGGGGCCGTCTGCGGCCTTGGATCCTGGCGGTGAATCGGCGGCATCACCGTGAGGATCACCTCAGAGCGCACCGGACGTCCGAGTTCGGCACTGCAGCGGGCATCGATGTGATGGCGCAACCCATCAATCACCCGACTTTCTTGAGGCTGCAGCGGATTGATGTAGACCACGACAAAGGCCGTGCGGCCGAGCTGCTGCACCGTGAAATCCATCATCTGCAGCTGAAGCCCCACCAGCTCCTGCATCAACACCATGCGCGTGCGCTGGAGCACATCCGGGTCGGCGGCACAGCCCGCCGCCTGGGCCATGGCATCCCGCAGCGCCGCCAACGGTTCCCGCAGCAAGGCCAGGCTCACCGCCAGCACCAGCAGGGCATCGGTGATCGGCGCAAGGGCAGACAAGGGCGTTGCCAAGAGCAGCGGCGACGCCAGCAGGGCCAGACCCGTGGCCAGGGTGATCACGGCATCGATCCGGGCATTGCGGGCCTCGGTGAGCAGCAGCAGCGACACCCGACCCGTGCGGCGCCAATCGCGGCGGTGCCGCCAGGCCAGCAGTCCACAGAGCGCTGTAATCAGCGCGGTGTAGAGCGCCACCGGCTCCAGATGCAACGGCGCAATGCTGTTCCCCCGCCACCAATCGATCAAGGTGGAGCAGGCGCTGCCAACGCCAAAGCCGATCACCCCGAGCAGCACCAGGGAGCGAAACAGCACATACAGGGCTTCCTGGCCTTCGTAGCCGTAGGGCCAGGCTCGATCCGGTGGCCGCACCACGTTGCGGCTGATGCGACTGGCAATCAAGGACGACCCCACCAACACGGCGGAATAAAGGCCGTCCAACAGCAGGGCCGAGGATCCGGTAAGCACATGGGCGGAAAACCCAGCCAGGGCCATTACTGCGTTGGCTCCAACACCGAAGCGCAGGGAGCGCTGTTCGATCCGGCGAGCCTCCGCAGGGGTTGTCATGCCGTCACGGTCTGGGGTTGGAGGGCCCGCATCGGCTCCAAGTCCTGCAGAGCACGATCGCGGTAGGCGCCATAGCGCGCTCGCTTGTCGCGAATGCGTTCCGACAGCTCCGGCAACAAACCGAAGTTGGGGGGCATCGGCTGGAACTTGGCCGTTGGTGCCTCGCTGACAAAATGGGTGAGGGCTCCACTCATGCAGGTGGCGGGCAGGTCAATGGGCTCCAGGCCCAGGGCCAGCCGGGCCGCATTGGTGCCGGCCAACCAGCCACCGGCCACGGCGGCGGCATAACCCTCGGTGCCGGTGATCTGGCCTGCCGCCAGGAGGTTGGGGCGCTGGCGGAACTGCAGGGTGGGCTGCAGCAGCTGCGGCGACTCCAGGAAGGTGTTGCGGTGCATCACCCCGAAGCGCACGAATTCCGCCTGGCCCAGCCCGGGAATCATCTGCAGAACTCGCTTCTGCTCACCCCATTTGAGATTCGTCTGGAAACCCACCAGATTCCAGAGGCGCCCGTCCTTGTCTTCCTGCCGTAGCTGCACCACCGCATAGGCGCGCTTGGCCCGGCGCACATCGCGATCGTTCACATCGCCCCAACGGGGATCCCAGAGCCCGATCGGCTTCAGGGGGCCGTAACGCATGGTGTCTTCACCACGACGCGCCAACTCCTCAATCGGCAGGCAGCCTTCAAAGAAGGTGGCGTCGTTCTTGTCAAAGTCTTTGAGTTCCGCCTGTTCCGCCTCCAGCAGGGCCTGGCGGAACGCCAGGTACTGCTCCTTGTCCATCGGACAGTTGATGTAGTCGGCATCCCCCTTGTCGTAGCGGCTGGCACGGAAGGCCACTGACAGATCAATGCTGTCCCCATGCACGATCGGACTGGCCGCATCAAAGAAGTGGCAGTCGGCACGACCGGTGAACTGGCGCAGATCCTCCGCCAACAGTTCACTCGTGAGCGGCCCCGTCGCCAAAACGGTGATCGCATCCTCCGGCGGTAGAGCCTGCTGCTCCCGCCGTTCAATCGTGACCAGAGGATGCTGGTCGAGAGCTTCCGTGAGGGCAGCGCTGTAGCGACCGCGATCCACGGCCAAAGCTCCGCCGGCCGGCACGGCATGGGTGTCGGCCTTGCCGATCACCAAAGAGCCAAGCCTACGCAGTTCCTCCTGCAGCAAACCTGCGGCACGGTCGCTACTCAGAGCGCCAAAGCTGTTGCTGCACACCAATTCAGCGAAATCACTGCTGTGGTGCGCAGGGGAGCGTCGAATCGGACGCATCTCCACCAGGGTGACCGCAACCCCTGCTCTGGCGATCTGCCAAGCCGCCTCAGTGCCGGCCAGACCGGCACCAAGAACGGTGACATGGGGAGATTGAGACAACCGGCTGCATCAAGCAGCCTTCAGCCTACGAAGCTCGCTTGCCTGGATCAGGCGCGGCTGCGCTTGAGCATCAGCTGCAGCTGACCCACAGCCGCACGGCCGATGTTGAAAGCAGCCCAGCTGACGGCGGCCAAGATCGGGGCAACCACCAGGAACAGGCGGGCATCGATACCCAGAACCTGGCCCGTGGTGATCACGCTGAAGGCCGAGTAACCGACGATCACCAGGATGAGGACCAGACCGATGGCAACTCGGACCATTCTTGAAAACGGAAATCTGTGTCGCCGATCTTACGGACTTCTCCGTTGATCCCACGACCTTCCTTGAAAGCTGATCGAATTCGCAGCAATCAGAGGAGTGCGTTCAAGGACTGATCTGGGCGTGGGAGGCCGCCAATTGCGCGTAGCGCCGGGCATGGCAGCGCTGTTGATCAATCGCCTCAGGCGATAACTCCCGCTTCACCGCCGCTGGCGCGCCCATTACCAGCGTTCCGGAAGGCACATCCCTGGTGACAACAGAACCAGCAGCCACCAGGGCGCCTGCACCGACGGTGACGCCATTGAGAACGATGGCCCCAATGCCCACCAGGCATCCATCCTCGAGCGTGGCGCCGTGGATGACGGCCCTGTGCCCCACGGTGACGTCAGCACCGAGGCGAACCGGCTGTCCCGGATCGCCATGGAGCACGGCACCGTCTTGAACATTGCTGCCCGCTCCGATGCTGATCTGCGCGAGATCTCCGCGCGCAACGGCCGTGGGCCAGAGGCTGCTGCCCGCTGCCATCTGCACATTGCCAATCACAACGGCGGATTCAGCAACCCAGGCGTTGGCATCGATCTGGGGATCGGGCCAGGGCGTGGAGCCAGTCATGGCCATGGTTCAGCAGCTACCAGTCTCCCCGGCGACCTGAGTGATAACCTCATTTGGTGCCGAAATGGCATGCCCAAGCGGGCACGGGTCGCTAGCTCAGCGGTAGAGCATCCGGCTTTTAACCGGCTGGTCCTGAGTTCGAATCTCAGGCGACCCATATCCACGATTTGATGTCGTCTCGTGACTCAACCGAGCCGACGACCGAGCGGCTGTTAGAAAGCCGTGAATCTCTGATCAGGCCAACAGTTCAGATGGCGTATTTCGCATTCTTTGGCGTCACGATTCTTCTGGCATTGCTGGGTGGTTTGTTTTCTCGAGTGGCCGCAGAGCGCTATTGGATGTGATCAGCGGAAGAGGCTTCAGCGAACGTGGCTGAGGTTGATCTCGCCGTTATCGGTGCAGGACTGGCTGGCTGCAGCCTGATTGGCCGGCTCAATCAGCTGGGATCTGACCTCAACATCGCTTTGATCGAGGCCGGCCGGGGGCCAGGTGGACGCACGGCCACCCGCAGGAGACGCGACCAAAGTGGCTGGCTGCTCAACCATGGAGCACCGGGATTCAACCTCAGTGAATCCATGCCGGAGGGCATGGATTCACTGCTGAAGCCATTGCGGGCAGCAGGTGTGCTCCAGCGGGACGAGCGAGCTGTGCTTTCGCTCAATGTCGAAGCCGGTTTGTCGCCTGCCACCAGCCCAGACGCCTGGCCAAATGGTGGCTGGTGGCAGGGTGTTCCCAGCATGGCCAGCATCTGCGAGGCGCTTCTCGATACTGCTGGCACAGCGCAACTGAGCCGTCAGTTCGAAACCCGAGTGCGCTGGTTGGAGCACCGCCGGGACCATTGGCTGCTGGAGAACGAGGATCGAACCTGGAGCCTCAGGGCCAAGCGCCTTGTGCTCAGTGGAACCCTGCTGGCCCATCCCCGCTCACTGAAGATGCTGGCTTGGGATGACGTCCCCCTGCGCACAGCCGTTGCGGAAGGCGTGGATGACGACCTCGACAAGGCATTGAGCCTGCTGCAACACAGCCAAGCCGAAGTGCGCTGGAACCTGATGGTGGATCTGGGCGTGCTCGCGCTCAACGCTGAGGAGCTGCCCGCTCAGATCTGGTTGGACGACGCCGCCAAGGCGCACTGGGAGGTGGAACGCCTCGTGCTGCAGCCGCAAAGCGATGGACGCTGGGGGCTTGTGGTGCATGGATTGGATTCCGGGGAAGCAATCACGCCCGAAAGCCAGGGGCACCTGCTGGCTCAGGAGCAACAGCGCCTGGTGGAGCTGTTGCCCGAACTGCTGCAAGCCCTGCCGGTTGTTTCAGCTGCGTTGAACCAGGCGACGCCGTTGGGTGTGATGCGCTGGGGCGCCTCACGGCCCCTCAACAACCCCTTGCCACAAGAACTGCAGTGGTGCCCCACCAGCGCCGTTGGGTTCTGTGGCGACTGGATCGCAGGGCCTGGCTTCGGCAGAGCGGAAGGAGCGATCAGCAGCGGCGTCAACCTGGCTGAACAGCTGCACGCTGACCGCTAATCTCTTTGTGCGCCGGGGAGTGGCGCAGTTTGGTAGCGCGCTTGCTTTGGGAGCAAGATGCCGCAGGTTCGAATCCTGTCTCCCCGATGCGTTAAAAAGTCAGTCCCCAGCTGACATCTCGACCGTCCCACAAGGGGCGGTTTTTTTATTGCTCTCCCTGCTCAAGCAAGCTGCTAGAACGGGCTTCTCACTACGCGGTGGCGCCAGAAATCCCAAGGTCCCCACCCTCGTCCAGGTCGCAGACGTGGACAACGGCCATATCAACTGACTCAACACTGAGCTGGCCACCCACATCGCGCCAAGGGCCTGAATTGAAATTGCGCCTGTTAAGCCATCCAAGGATTTGTAACAACCTGAACTTTTTGTCTCAATTCGCCTAGTCGGGACTCATCTTGTTGTCTATTTGTTGGATCAGCGGAGATCAAGAACATGAAAGGAACAAAGACCAGACTCACCACCGCTCCAGAGGGCTTCGAGTACTACAGGGTTTGCGACCAGGAAGGTGTCTGCCAAGTCGTCAGAGGCATGTGGGCAGCACAGCACCTCACAGAAGACATCCGTGAACTGAGCGCCACCAAGACAAAGTATTCAGATGATTGGGTTTAGGACTCTGAACGACAACCCGCTTCCCCCTATACAAGGGCGATGGCATACGCCAAAAAGAGGAGATTGAACAAATCGAAAGAGCACTGGTAGCTCTGACGACCACCGAGGAAAGGCCCTGAACGAATCGACAGGACTTTGATCTTCGTGATGAAGAGATTCCTGGTGCCGTCACGCGCCGGAGTTTTGTCTTGCCCCTACCAGCGATGAAACCGGCTTCGTTGGTGGCTCAGATGATCTCTTTACGGCCTGCCTTGATCTTGGCTTTGGCAGATACAAGACCAAAAATCAGCAGGATCAGAAGCCCCGCATTCACGCCAACGAAAAACATTGTGTCCATGACTTCAAGATGGCTTTGCTCGTCATAAGGAAAGCGAACAAAACAGCCCATCGGTCAAAAGACTCATTCAGCTCCGAAGAAAGAAGAAATCTTCGGCTGATCTTGGGAGATCTGGCGAGACCAACTACAACTGCCAATCGCCATCGCCATCAGTACAGTCCTTCCCTTGCAACTCTTGCAAACGCGCCAAGAGCTCTGGATCACCAACAATCTGCCGGCGGCATCCGTCTTCACCCATGTAGGTCAGATGCCCATCGGCATCGATGACCAGCGCGGTCATGGGGGTAACTGGAGACGTCTCGTCGATGGCGATGCGCTCCTTCTTCAGATCCACCCAGTCTGCGTCCTCTAAGCGCACTAGCCCAAAGCCATGAACAAACCAGACAGTGGTGGCAGCCGCCTGGGCAGCGTTCCTCTATGAAGGATGCGATGGACTGGCACCTTTCCAAACGCGTGACTGAACAACAAGGCAAAGACAGGGCCTACTGGATTGATGAGATCGCCTTCCTGGAGGAACGCTTGAACGGCAGTCAGGGTGACATCGACAGCGAAGACCGAGCGGCCTGCGAGGAAGCCCTAAAAGCAGCGAAAGCGAACTTGGCTGCCTCTCGGTGAACCCGGGGCTGACGGAGGCCCGAGCCACAACTATGGTTTGAAGGTGAGAGGGAGACCTCTTCGGGCGTGGTTGCTTGATTTGGTGGGTGGTGTCACGACCTACTGCCTCTCTCACACCTCTTGATCAAGACTGATTGGTCACGGCTGAACCAGGCCCCTCTCCTTGGCATAACTCTTGTAGTGATTGGGAAATTCATCGGCAAGCCGAGCAAGTACATCACTTGAAGAGCCCATTTGCTCGTTCACTTCATCAAAAACCGATGCAAAACAGCTCTCACACCTGATTTCAAGACAAAGCTCTTCCCAGCTCGTGCCTTGTTTGTTGAAACTGGCCACAAGCTCTTTAAAGGTCACGAGAAACAAACTGTTCTGCTGCGGACAAGCTTAGAGGCAATGACAACAACCAATTTGATGCCGAATGAAATCAGGATTGGCATAGCCTGATGGCACATGGCTTTGATGAACCAACATTCAAGGGATGAAAAGATTGCTGCAGCTGCTTCGGCGATGGACTGGCCAACGGGAGAAACCCCCATTGCATACACCCGAAGAGTTGGAGTGCTTTAAAACGGATGCGATCGACAATCGCGGCAAGCACTACTGATGCAGGGGGCAACCGAACTGGCACTACTGGCCCTGGCGTTTGTCGGGATTCAGCTCTGGTGGCTCAGCAAGGTCTTTTTGAATCGACCCCGGCAGCCAAGGCCACTGGGCAACCCCATGAGGGCGAATTCGCTTCAAAACGAGCGAACTGCCCTGCAAAAGATCTTTGATCAATCCTGAGAACCGCCAAACCTTGGGATCGAACTAGGGACAAACACCGATGCCTGATGCGATCTGAACAATCAGCGTGGTGCATCAGCAACAACAGCCATGGCACTGATTTGTTGTGCGCACTGTGGTCACATGCACTCGAGCCTGAGAGGGGACTGCCCCCAGTGCCATCAACAGAGGCGCCTATGGTCTCCCAGGCGTTGTCAGAACGGATCAAACCAACACCGATCAACACCAAGGAGTGACCACCATGGCCTTTGAAGCCCCCCCCAGCAGAGGGACGTCAGTGCATCAGCTACGGTGACATCAAACCTCTGAATTTCTTTGGCTTGGATCAACAGGAGTGCCGGAACTGTGAATCAAGTCGACGCCAACAGGGCATCAAACAAAACGCCGATGATTCCGTCGAGGAGGCTTGAATCAAACCGAGCCTCAATGAGCATATGCACCAATGTTCAATTGATATCCATGGGCTATCACATGGGTAGCGTTGCAAAGAGGTGTCATGGGCAAGGTTCTTTCAGCAGCAAAGTGGTCATTCGAACTACTTGGCCAACGCATCACTGCACTTCGTCTTAAAAAGAGCTTTTCAGAATCAAGGATTTACAGCGACTGGGCTTATGACGAATCACAGATGAAAGAGGCCGATTTTGGCAAGCGTGAGCAGAAATCTCATCTCGAATACGATTGCTGAAGCCACAAGCTGATTCATCAGAACCAAAAACAGCGGCTTAACAGGCATCAAACCAAAGCATTGAATGGCGAATTGACCAGCCTGAGAGAAAGGTTGGCAATTTGCGTCCAAGTCTCCTAGAACGCTGTTCAGCATCGTTGTTGTAATGGCCTTGATTCCCCGCTGGCAGTTCATGACTGACAGCAGCAAAGCCATGGTGAAGCGATCTGCGATCACACTTGTGGTCGTCCTGATTGGATTAACACTGCTGCGCGCAATCTTTCCCTGGATCCTGCTTGGCCTTGCCCTTTATGGTGCTTGGTGCTTGTTGAACCGGAAATAACCGATGAGCGATGACTCAACCCAAGCCAGACGCACGCTTTATCTCTGGGCCCTTGGCCTCAACGTTGTCGCTTGGGGCGGATACCTCGTTCTAACCAAAGTGATGGGTATCGATTTTGAATCGATTCGGCAAGCCAGATTGGCTGGTTAACATTGACTTTCTTGAACAAGGGCTCTGCTTTGAACAATAGAGATAAGTAGCAGAGCACAACTCATGCACTAGCGATGCAAGGTTTAGAGGTGCAGATGCACAGCTGACCTAATTCAGCCGCAGCGGACTTGATCCACGGGGCACCAAGGGTATAAATCGTTCGGTGCAGACAAAAAATCGCTCCATCCCTGGAGCGGCTCATCAGCCAAGGCAATCCCCATCACCCGGCGATCTGCACCAGTCTTTGATGCAATCAATAAATCATACCCACCAAACACTAGATGTGGTTGACGTCAACACTCACTTAAGACTCTGGTGAACATGCATGAAGAAGCCAGACCATGCAGCAGCAGTGCATCTAGCACCAGGAAGCCTGCTTTTGGGAAACACTAAATCTGGAGCAGGAGGTCCAAACCCCTCGAAATTGTGATGCTTCATGCTGAAGACATCCTCAAAGGAGAAGCCATGATTTCTGGCCCATCCTGCCCATTGCGGTTGGGAGTTCTCGATAGTCCCGACTATTGGACTGATGACGCACTGATGTCTGCAGTGCATCCATTGAATCCAGAGGAACTTCACCACCTGGCCGTTGGATCCCAACAACGAAGGAATCAACAACGCGGTGTTCGCACCACCCGTTCATTCAATTCCGGCGGCTGAACGCAGCCAGGAGTTGTTGAAGCGGCGCAACCAGCTTGTCGACCCAGGTGGCTGAGCGTCGACCAGCAGGCCGCTGCAACGCCGAGGCATGCAACAACGGCCCGTTGGCGCCATACCCCTCAAAGGCAATCAAGGCGTCTTGGGCTCCCTGCAGCTCCTGATTGATTCGACGGGAGGAGAAGCGGCTGTGGGCTCGGTTTCGCGACGTTGACATGACTGGAGCGGTTGCACCTACATCCGGTCTGGCTACGGACCGAGCTGCTTGGCAGCAATTGGTGATGCTTCTTAGGGAGCCGAAGCACCACCCATTTACAAACCGTTACGAGGGGCTTAACATTTCGCAACTTGCCTACTAGTAATGGCTTCTTCGACTCCCAACGACGACTGGTTCCAAAGCGCCGCAGCAGCTCAAATCCGCAGCGAGCGTTTCGAACGGGCAGAGCTCCTCAATGGCCGCGCCGCCATGATCGGCTTCGTGGTGGGCGTGCTGACGGAAGCTCTGACGGGGCACGGGATCGTGAGCCAGATCACCTTTGGCGTGTTCGGCTGCAACTGAATCGATCAGGCCAATGGGGCAGAACATGCCATTGAAATCACGCGTTCCTCACCCCATTGGCCGTCGCCAAGCCCTGAAAGATCAAATTTTTTTGGGTTGAAACGCTTGATATTGCAGGCGTTTTGCGATAAAAAGTTATGAATCGGTTATGAAGAGATGAAGACAAGCACCGCCCATTCACGCCTCGAGTCCCTCCAGCTCGCCGCTGAAGAGTGCCTGACCCGCGATGAAGCTCAGAAGATCCTGAGGAAGGCAGACAAGGCCCACGCCAAGCTCGAGTCGTCCGCAGCCCCCTTCCACCGCCCCAAGAACTGACAGGCACCTCAAGCCAGCAGCAGACGAAGAAATAAACCCTCTTACTCATGAACTGTAGTGTGCCCATCCACTCCAACGCCCATCAAGTCAACGCAGGATGGCTGTGCCGCCCTTGATAGGCCCTTGATTCGTGGGCTGGATTGGCGTCACTCCTTTCCATCAACAGAACGGTGGCCGTCCTGTTGATCTGTTGAGCTGCCGAGAAAACACTGAAGGGTGCAGATCGATCGTGGGCGATCTGCTTCCATGCCATCCGGATCTCTCCAGAACCGGAACCCAGATCAATCAGGAAAGACGGAGATGACTTGAAGCCTCTACAACGAATCTCTTCGCCTATCCCATGTCGAGCAGATAGTGCATGACAGCAACCCGATGGGACACAGCAATGCCCTCGGGGGAGTCGGGACCGATCAACACCTCGGGAACACCATGAATACGCGTGAGAGGTTTGATCTCGTAGGCCGTTCCCTCGGGAGCACCGTTACCGCGACTGCGGTCCCAGATCCCACTAGCGTCACCCTTGTAATGCCCCGCCACGTGCGAGAGGTGCGCATAGAAGTTGGGCCCCATGCGACAGACCACGATCGCCAGACAGGCATCGAAATCGTCGGACGAGAGCACATTGCCCATCACGAACGGCACGTTCGTCAACCCCGAGA
The DNA here is from genome assembly GCF_014279895.1 of Synechococcus sp. M16.1. Lineage (NCBI taxonomy): Bacteria > Bacillati > Cyanobacteriota > Cyanophyceae > Synechococcales > Synechococcaceae > Synechococcus > Synechococcus sp. M16.1. The sequence continues at coordinate 1,338,888 of NZ_CP047954.1, forward strand.
ACCATGTCCTCGAGAGCTGTTTCACCCGTCAATTGCCAGCAGCGGATGGTGACAGCGTTGTGTTGGCTCACTTTCTACGGGTGAGATCACCGAAATCATCGTCGTTGGGCTGCAGAAATTGCCAAACGACAGGAACGGTGAGGGCGACCGTCAGGCCAATGGTGACCCAGATCGCTGTTGTGTAGTCACCCATGCCATGTCCACCAATCTTGCGGACCTTAACCAGTCCGGGCTGAAGAAGCAGCGAAAACGCCAGTCACACCTGGACATCCCACCACCACAACCTGGTCATCCTTCACAAGGCCACTGCTATCACACTTCATTCGGGGAACGAGACACCCCGCACACACGGACCGAGAGTCCTTCATGAGTCCAGCACGCCTCATCATGGGATAATTAAGCAATCCTTAAGGGCTGCCCAATGGGTCACTTCGCTAAGCAGCTCAGCGCGCAGGAGATCAAGCAGGGCTACGCCCTGCTCAACCTGATGGAACATCTCGACCGCGAGATGGACCTGCTCAATCAGCAGCGCATCCGCGTTGGGCCAACAACCCAGGAAGGACAGCGACTCACCCAGATCAAGCAGAGCCATCTGCGCAAACTGCAGAGCTGCATCAGCGAACTGAACACCAGTGGCTTCAACGACTGGTTGCTGCACCAACAGCCTGCCTGACCCTTGAATGGGGCTGAGCCATCCCGGGTGAGACAACCCCTTGCCGCTTCCGGTCGTTTACCACCCGCATTACTCCGCGCCGCTGCCGAGCACCCATCGCTTTCCGATGGCTCTTGAAGTCACAAACCCTGTTATGACAGTCGATCTCAGGGAAGAGTCCTTCGAGAAATCACAACGCAAATAACAACGCATGGGCACAACTCAATTCTGCGTTTAAGGGGTGAAGCCGCTCAGCGAATGCTGCATTCAAGAAACCAAAAACTGGCTGTGAAGACACAGGAGTCCCACACGTCAAGCATTGACTGCAGCTTTGTTTTGTCAAACCCATCCATTTGCGATGGGATACAACAACGTTCAAATAGGCAGGAAGCGAGGTAATGAGAGGTAGGTAGGCAGCTTGAGGAATTACCCCTAGAACCAGTTCAGCCTTAACCAGCCTCAATGAAGTTCAACGTCGAGAAGGGTCTGATCGGGGCAGCTGTCCTCGGTGCTCTTGTCCTGTTGGCACCCATGGCCAAGCAGTCGAAGGAGTTCGTGAACTGCGTGAAGAATGCAGAGACCGGGATCGTCAACCTGTCTGGCGTTGAGTTCACCGACGTAGATGGTGAGGGTGGCTTCATCGAGCGCCCCGTGGCTGTCCACTGGTGCAATGGCGGCGACATCAGTAAGTACCTCCAGCTGGTGGGTCAGTGATGAAGGTGACGGTCAACTGGAAGCGTGATGGGCTTGTGGTTTGGAGACCGGTCAAGGCACTGCTGTTTGCAGACAAGAAGGCCTTCTATTGGATCAAGGAGAAGCTCGGTCTGTCTGAGTACCAAATGGCTGCCTTGGTTTGGATAAAAGGGCTCATCGTTGGCCTGCTGCTCGCCTTCTTCATGTTCTGACGATGTCGATGAAAGCTCTGCTCACTGCTGTCCTTCTCCTTACTTCTGCTGCACCTGCTGCATTGGCTCAGAAGGAGATCCCAAAAGCTGAGGGCCATGACCAGTGCCCTCTGGGTTACGTGAACACCCTCGGCACTACCTGCGTCTCCCCGATCTATTACGAGGTCGCTCCCACCAACGGCAAAGCCTGCAAGGAGGGGTGGATGAACATCAGCGCTGGCTACTGCAAGAAGAAGAAAGGTCCTCTCGGAATCCTGTGATCAACCCGGAGCCTGCCTTGAAACCTCTGCTTGCCGTGCTGGTACTTGCTTCAGCTGTTGCCGCGCCAGTCTTGGCTGAGGAGTCGAGCACGTTTAAGGAGCATCTCCTTTACTGCGAAGAGTTGGTGGAGCTCGACGATGACTTCACCGTCTTCCGTCAGTACTTCGAGGCCTGCATAACTGCCTCGTATTGATGAGAGATGGGCATGGAGCTCGTTCAGCGGACTGAACACCAGTGGCTTCAACAACTGGTTGCTGCACCAGCAGCCTGCCTGACCCTTGAATAGGGCTGAGCCATCCCGGGTGAGACAACCCTTTGCCACTTCCGGTCGTTTACCACCCGCACTACTCCGCGCCGCTGCCGAGCACCCATCGCTTTCCGATGGCGAAATTCCGGCTGCTGTATCAACTCCTGCTGGAGCAGGGAGTCGTTCAAGCCGACGAGGTGCATCGGCCCTTGAGCATCGCCCGCAGAGATCTGGAGAGCGTCCATCCCCGCAAATATCACGAAGCCTTCAGCCGTGATCACCTGACCCGACCGGAGCAACGTCGCATCGGGCTTCCGGCCACGCGGCCTTTGGTGCAGCGCACCTGGCTTGCCGTGGGCGGCACCCTGTTAACGGCACGACTGGCTCTCCAGCGGGGCTTGGCCTCTCATCTGGCGGGCGGCACCCACCACGCCCACCCCGGCTTCGGGAGTGGCTTCTGCATCTTCAACGACTGTGCTGTCGCCGCTCGGGTGTTGCTGGGAACAGGGGAGGTGCGGCGAATTCTGATCGTGGATCTCGATGTGCACCAAGGGGATGGTTCAGCGGCCTGCTTTCAAAACGACCCCAGGGTGACCACCCTTTCGGTGCACGCCGCCAGCAATTTCCCCTTGCGCAAAGTGGAGGGGGATATCGACATCCCCCTCGCCGACGGCACCAACGACGACGACTATCTCGCTGCCATTGCTGACCGGTTGCCCGATGCCTTGGACAGCATCGCCCCGGACTTGGTGCTCTACAACGCGGGCGTCGACCCCCATCGCGATGATCGGCTCGGCCGCCTCGCCCTCAGCGATGCGGGATTAAACATGCGCGATCGCCTCGTGCTCGATGCCTGTCTGCGCCGCAGGATTCCTACCGCAACAGTGATCGGCGGCGGCTACGACGCCCTCGCTCCCCTGGTGCAGCGCCACGCCATCGTGGTGCGTGCTGCTGCCGAGCAGGCTCGCTTGTTCAACCTTCCATGACTGAGGGAATCTCTGGGGCCATCACTGAGCCCATCACTGGGGCCATCCCCCCTTGGAGACCTCTGCTGCGCGCGGCCATGCAGCGGGAGGGACGCTCCGTTGCCGCCCGCTGGGTGCAACTGGCCACAACAGGACGCGATGGCGCACCCCGGGTGCGAACCCTCGTGTTCCGCGGCTGGGCCGGTGCAGACCAGCTCGAACTGTTCAGCGATCAGCGCAGCGAGAAGGTGACGGAACTCGCCAACGATGGAGCCGCTGAACTGTGCTGGTTGTTCCCCAAAGCTCGCCAGCAGTACCGCCTGCGGGGAAAGGTGACGTTGATCACAGCCACCGAACAACCTGAGCTCTGCCAGCAGCGCTGGCAAAATCTCTCCGACACAGGACGAGCCGTCTGGGGCTGGCCCACCCCGGCGGATCCGCTGGACTCCACCGCGGCCTTCCCCGATCAACTGGCTGAAACTGCACCGCTGCCAGAGCATTTTGTGGTGCTGAGGCTGCAGGTGATCAGCGTTGAGCGGCTCAACCTCGGCCCCCATCCCCATCAACGCACGCGTTGGAACGCGGACACGCTCTGGCAAGAGCAACCGCTGAACCCCTGATCACCACCATCGCTCAACGCGACCAACCGACGGACGGCCCGGTTCACTGGGCACCGTCACCACCGACAGCCGCTGCAGGTCTCGGCGGTAATCAAAGCGGCAGAAGCCAACGCCCGTGCCGGAACAGGCCGAAAGGCTCTCGAGCGCCACAGAGGCCCAGCGCCGTTCCTGAGGCGTTGGCTTTTTTTCCGGCGCTGGACGCCAGCCATCGGCAATCAGGTGGCGATTCGCCTCGAGGATGGTTTGCCTGGCGCTGAGCTGCGGCTCAGGTCTGGCCAAGGCAGACCCGCCTACCAACCAGGGCAGCAACAGCGACAAGACAAAACAACGGGCCATGGAGAGGCTCATCCCTCTCTGACCTAGCCATGGATCGGAGCGCTGACCACAGGGGTCAGCCTGCGGTGAGCTGAGCGAGGGGCTGGATGCTGAGGGCGATCACCACACTCACCACAACGCCAACGGCGGCTTTCCAGAGATCCGTGCCGATGACCTTGGCCAGACTTCCCCCCTCCCTGTTGGTGAACGGCAGATCTGATGTTTGTTGCTTGATCCGCAAGGCCAACTCACGGCCTCCGATCAGCCCCAGAAACACCCAAGTGGTGCTGAGGGGGAAGCTGGAGAGGAAGGCCTTGTAGAGCAGGCAAAGACCGAACAACAAATCAATCAGCGTGGCCGAACGCAAATCGGAGCTGTTGGTCTTGGTGCGGAGCACGGCCTGGATCGGCCCTCCACCGGTGGCCACCAGAACACAGAGGCCCACGCAGAGCACCAGCGTGCAGATGAGCATCGGAACGAAGTCCAACTGGCGCGGCAGGAACACAAAAATGTTGGCCAGGTCCTGCACCAGCCACATGCACCAGAGAAAGCCGGTGGAGAACCACTGCAGGCCGTACCAAACCTTGCTGGGGTCTTTGCCGTCCTGGGAACGACAGAACACCCAGCGCTCCAGCGACCACAACCCAAGGCCATAGGCCGCCAGACCCACGCCGAAGGCGAGGCCATACCCCGTCAGCGAGCTGCTGAGCAGCGTGCCGATGTTGGCTGGCATGAACGATGACAACACCAGAAACGAGGTGCTCACCGGTGCTCCCCACTGGGTCAAGGCCACAACAGCGAGCGGTGGAATCACATAGACCCAGGTGAACGGCTCGGGCCAAGGAAACTCCTTGCCAGGCACATTGAGGCGGCCCCAAGTGGGATCACCGTTGTTGAGGAACCAGCCCAACAGCAGCACTCCACAGGTGACCGTGCAGATGAACAGCATCTGCACGGGCTTCGGCGTGCGTTTCAGGTTGGAGGAGAGATAGGTGCCGAGGGTCTGCAGCGAGTCGTTCGCCACCACGGAATAGGCCGCCAGCAGGAATCCGACGAGCATCCAGATGCTGACGTCCATGAATCCGATCAAGCCGATGATTTGCCTTCCTTGTAAAGAGCTCTAGGAGGAACGTCGGTGCTCCAGGCAACTCGGACGTGTCGTGATCAAGGAATGTTGTGTGGTCGACGGTGATGCACCACCGGAGCGATTCGACCACGAACGTACGTTGTCGTACGGATCGGTGTTTAGGGATACACACTCAAATGTCTTAAGAACGAACGGATTTGACCTCAGCCAAAGCCGAAGCCAAATCGCAGTTCCCGTCGGGCATCGCTCGGCCCGGCTTCCAAGCCCCTTAGCGGCTTGGCCCACGCATCATGAGCCGAAAAGAACGAGATTGCAGGGATGTCGGCAACGATTTTTCGACATTCACAAATTCCGTTCGAGACCGAATTTGGGACAGCTGCACATCAAGGCTCTCCCATCAGTTCACCACCTTCAGGCTGCGAATCCCAGTGGCCTTGACCCAACTGGCGAGCGCATCGATATCAGCCCGCTCGGGAATGCAGATGCAACCCGTGCCGGGGTAACAGCGGTGGATGCCCAGTGCACTTCTGGTGGTGTCGAAGCGCGGGGTCAGGTCAAACCAGAGATCATTCCCCCACGGTTCCGGACGCCCCAGGCTGTACTCACCAGCGGGCAAAGGGGCTGCATTGCCGGGGCTCCAGCGACGATCAGCACTCTGACGCCGGGCCACACCACTGGCCGCTGGCCAGCTGGCCAACAAGCGCAAGCCTCGATGCAGTTCAACCTTCCAGATGCGGTTGCCGTCCGGGAACAGCTCGGCCGTGCGACGGGTGCTGAGCTGCAGTGGGCCGCCCTGCAGCAGCGCTGTTGTGGGCCCCTGTTGCCCAGGGAGATCAGCGGCCGTTGCAGCGACGCAACTCCCCAGCAGCACAGGCACCAGAAGGACGTGGCGCAGCATCAGGATCGTCATGAACGGTGCACCCACTTTGGGGCTGCCACGATGGCCTGCAGCAGACCAAGCCTTGGTGGACGTTCTCGATCTGTTTCCCCGCTCCATCCTTCGGGGCACCCTTCCGGATCCTCTGCTCCAACAGCTGACTGCGCTGAGCGAAAGCGTGCTCGCCCATCCCGAGTCCAGCCCCGATGCATCAGCGAAGCTGGCGGGTCAACTGCGTCAGCAGCGCGAACTGAGACCTGATCAACCCAGCGTGCAGGAGCTCAGCAACAACCACCTGCTGCCGGCATGTGATCGCTGGATCCGCCATGTGATGGACCGTCAGCCTCCCCAGGGTCGCGGCCCCTGGGTTCCCGGTCGTTACCGCCTGCAGATGATTAATCTCTGGCTCAATTGCCAGACCGCCGGTGATTACAACCCCACCCACACCCATGGCGGCAGCTTCTCCGGAGTGATCTTTCTGAAGGTCCCACCGCAGATCAACTCCAACAGTTTTGATGGCCAACTCTGCTTCCACGGCCCGGAAGACTGGCACATTCAATCGTTCCGCACCGGCATGGCGCACTATGTGCTGCCTGTGCCCGGTGAGTTCTATGTGTTTCCGGCCTGGCAACCCCATTCGGTGATGCCCTTCCGCGGGGACGGGGAACGCTGGTCGCTGGCATTCAATGTGGTGGCGGCCCCCGGTGTTCCACCCACAGCGATGCAGCAGCCCGCCGCCCAGCAACAACCCCTGGGCAACGTTTCGCTCTCGAGTCAGCGACCCACGGCCAAAGGATTCTGAGGGGAACTGTCAGAGTCGTCAGATTGCATCTGTTCAGGATTCATGGGTGACTCCGCGCCGCTCCAGCAGGCCAAAGCGATCGCAGCGGCGCTGGAGCAGTTGGCCGACCAGCTGCGCCCTGAGGTGATTCGTGCAGCACGACTGGATGACGACGGACGCCGCGACCTCGACCGGATCGAATACGCCCTCGGGACCATCGGCAAGGCCTTGATCCTGACGGACTATTCCATCGACGAAGAGAAGGACATCGACAAACTCAAGGCCTTCCGCGAGTCGCAGAAGGGAATGGGCTGAATTCAGATGCTGCTCCAGCGCAGCACCCGGTGTGGATCACTGCGTTGAAGAATCCTCATCGCTCTCCGGAATGGACTGCCAGCCGCTGCTCCAGCGGGTTGGATCCTTGAGCTCACTCCAGAGCACCCGCTCGCGATGAGACGGAGCCAGCACAGCCGCCAACTCAACCCATCGCAGAGGGCCACGCCCGCCTTGCGTGATCAGCTCGAAATGGCGGTAACCGGCCACCGGGCGTTGGCTGGTCCAGGCCCGGGCAGGACGCCAGGCCATCAGCTGGCGACGAACACCTGACTCACGGTGCTCTCAATCACGTGCCCCGAAGCCGCGATCATGTCGGTGTTGTCAGCGATGAATTGCTCCATCACCCCGGGAGCGGCTTGCATCACCGCGCAGACCTTGCTGGGGTCGTCCTTGCTGACACCCCGGTAGAGCGAGGTGATGCCAGCGATTTTCTGAAGCGGCAGGGATGCGTCATAGGTGGCGACCCATTCGGCAAATGACTTGGTGATGGTGAAGGTGAGGACGTGGGTTTCCATCGACCAGAACAACAGTGTCGGCGGACGCTATCACCAACGTTCATCGTCCTCATCGGCGACCGTTGGGATCCGACGAGGGGCCTGATCCTGAGGGCGAGACATCACTCTCATTAAGGCCTACTCTTGAGAATGAGCGAGGAGAAGCTATGACATCGTCCTCCGCGCCTGCCGCAACGGACATCACCCTGCAGCAGGGGCTGCATCAGGACGGTCGCCGTCTGACCCCGCAGCGCAAACGGGTTCTTGAGCTGTTCGAGCGCTGTGGGTCCGGCTGCCACCTCAGTGCCGAAGAGGTGCACCAGCAGCTGGCGGCCCTTGAGATGAAGGTGTCTCTGGCAACGGTGTATCGCACCCTGCGCCTGCTGGCCGATATGGGTCTGCTCCAGGAACTGGAGCTCAGCGAAGGGGGTCGACGCTTCGAGCTTGCCGTTGACGATCACCGCCAACATCACCATGTGGTGTGCATCCGCTGCGGCCGCACCGAGGAATTCGAAAGTGAACCCGTGCTGGCAGCAGGAGCTGCCGCCGCTGCCCATGTTGGTTTTCAGTTGATTGAGTCGAGCCTGAACGTGCGTGCGATTTGCCCCAAATGTCAGGGATAGATCGCATCACCGGAATCATTCGGCACGAAATTCCTTGTCGTAGAGATCAGCCACCAGAAGCTCGATCAGCTGAACGGACACCAGTTCCTTTTCGCGTCTCAACGTGTTCAGCAAGATCTGAACCTGGCGGTGATGGATCAATGACACTTCACCCATCTCCAACCATCGGGCACTCAGCAGGGTTTGAAGACGTTGGCGTGGCGACGATGGTGACATCAGATGCGCCCTGTTTCACACACTGAAGCCAGCAGCACAGCCTCTGAAAAGGCGTGAGCAACAGAAGTCTTCCGAAGCTTTTGTGAAGCGGAAGCGCGGGCTGCTTACTGAGGATGCTCGTTGCAGGGCATCCAGTAGCTATCGCCCATGCGATGCACACCCTCACAACCCAATTGGCGCGCCTGTCGCTCCGCCTCTTCGCGACTGGGATAGGCCACATAGCGGGGATTGGTGGTGGAGCGGATCTGAATCAAGCCCATGCTCATCGGGCCGGCGGTGATCACCCCCATGGTGTTGACACCAACCGCCACCAATCCCATCCCGACGATGGCGGCATTGATCACGCCCATCGCCACCACACCAATCGAAACCACACCCATCGGCACGACACCGATGCAGATCACCCCCATCGGCACAATGCCGATGGAGATGGTGCCGAGGGGAGCAACGCCGATCGCGATCCGCTTCGGCTTGCTGCCGCAATGCCCGCCTTCAGTCATGGATCAGTGGGCTCCCTGGTGATCCGCATCACCGTGCTTGTCACAGACCATCCACATCTCGCCCATCTGGTGAGCCCCGGCGCAGCCAAAACCTGGGGCCGCCGCCTCAGCTTCAGCCTGCGTTTTGAACATCGCCTGCTTGGGCTTGCCGTGGGATCCGGCCATGGCCGTTGTTGCCGTGAGCATCAACGCGGCGACAGCAAAACAGATGCGTTGCAACGGGATGGCCTCTTCACAGATCCACCCACTATGCCCATAACGCGCTGATCAGCCCTGAAGCGCCCCGCCACAACTTGAGCCGGCGCCAGCGGTGCAGCCGAAACAATGCGGGGCCGTATGGATGGGCTGATCCAGCGGAACGGCCTCAAGCTGGATCAGATCACGAAGGTGACGCACCTCACCGGGGCAGGGCAGGCCGAGCTGCTGGTTGAAATCACAGTCGTAGAGATGGCCCTGCCAATCCACACTGATCAGCTGACGGCACATCACAGCCCCCAGATTGTCAGGGTTGTGCGCATCCTCAAGAAGGGTCTGATAACGCTGCAAATCGCCACTGCGTTCCAGTTGCTTGGCGAAACGTTGGATGGGCATGTTCGCCAACGTGAGCAGACGATCGAAACGGATTCCCAACCCGCCCAACACCTCCTTGTAATCCGCCTCCAAGGCTTGCTGGGGAGGAGGCAGCACCGGACCCAGCGGGTTGTAGACGAGATCCAACTGCCGGTTTGGATCACCCGTTCCATAGCCCAGGGCATTGAGCTGGCGCAGTCCGCTGATGCTGCGCTCAAACACGCCATCGCCCCTCTGTTGGTCAACATTCTCGGCGCTGTAACAGGGCAGGGAGGCAGTGATGCAAACGCCCTGCTCCGCCAGGAATTCAGCCAGATCGTCCTGGCCGGGTTCGCTGAGGATCGTGAGATTGCAGCGGTCAATCACGGTGGTGCCGCGTGAACGTGCCTGGCGCACCAACGCGCGAAAACCCGGGTGCAACTCCGGAGCTCCCCCCGTGAGATCGAGGCAGGAAATGGAATGCCGTTCAAGGATCTGCGGAATCAACGCCAGCAGATCCGCACTCATCATTTCGGTGCGGGTGGGCCCTGCATTGACATGGCAGTGGGCACAACTCTGGTTGCAGCGGTAGCCAAGATTGACCTGCAACGTTGTGAGCTGTCCGCGCTTCAGGGGCGGGAAAACGGTCTCAACAACAGCCACCGGCTCCACGCGGATGAGGCTGATTCTTCCAGACAGATCACTGATGTGAAAAAAACAGGCGGTTCGCCCCTTTCATACCAATGGGTTTCGGTCTTCTCAGATTCGAGAAACCCCCACAAAAACCCCCACGCTGGCGCTTAAAACTCGTTTGTCCGGTTGTGATCAGGCTTGCTGAACCTCAGAGTTCTTCCAGACAGAACATGTCCTGGCGAAAGAAACGGATGCTCCCGCTGCTGCGCAGCTGATCAACCCACCCGGCGACGCTCAGAAAGCTGACGGAACCAGGCGATGTACTGCTCCGGGCCATCGGGCATGAGCGTGTCAATCCGCAGGGGATCCTCCGGATCAGTGATGCCTCGCAAAGTCCCATCGGCATGGCTGGGGCGATCCACCTCTCCATGGCTGCTGTCAACAAGGACAACGCGATTGGATCGACCGCACCAGGCACCGAGGTCCTGCAGCAGGTTGAGGAAACCGCGATCACTCCCACCCCGTAACCAGCCCGTGCCATCACCCGATGCCGTGGATGTGACCGTGTCTCCCACACCCACCAGCAACGGCATCCGTTCCGCGGGGATGCGCTGCTGCACCAACGCCAACAGCGCTTCGGGATCGTGGGGAGCCGTTCGCACATTGAACGTCTCACCCAAGGGAGATTCACCCCAACGGCACTGGATGTGCTGATTGAGCAGCACCAGAAGGCCGGCCTCCTTGATGGAGCCGGTGAGCATGAATTGAATGTCGGTGGTTCCCACATCACCTGCCGCAGCGGGCTTGATCCGTTCCTGACCTTGCGCATCACGACCCAGGTTGGGAGCCACATGCAGGAAAAACGATTCCTCCAGGCCCTGGCCTGCAGCCTCAGCAAGCAACTGATGCATCAGCTCCGAGAGCATCGTCTGCAGGGCCTGCTGAGTGCTGACATCAGCGGGGACAAATTCAAAAATCCCGTTGAGATTGATGGTGGGTGACACCTGGGTGTCCAACACCGCGGCTTTGGCCACCTCGGCCAGATCATCCACACCCAGCTGCGGCAGCAGGCCGGGCAATCGCTCCATCAATAGAGCTTCCATTCGGGTGGGGGCTGCAGCGAGGAACGCCATTTCCGCCGGCGAGACCCCGGGGTGGCTCAAGTCGCCAAAGCGATCCTGCAGCTGCACCCCTCCAGCCGCCAGGCCTGGCAAATAACGGCCCTCATGTCTAGGGAGATCGGAATTTCCCAGGGCCTGCTCCACGAGGCGGTTCACCCCGCGCCGCCCTTCATGCTCACCGTTGGTCAACACAGCGAATTGACCATCCAGAGCGGCGACCGCATCCACATAGGACGGGTCCATGCGCCGCGTCAGTGGATCCTTCACCAGTTGCATGCAGACGCCGTCCAGGTCCTGCACGATCAGCAGATCCTCAGCACCGGTGAGTTCCTGCAGCAACTGGTCGGGCGTCAAACGGGGCATGAAGGTTCAGGGGAGGTCGCTGCAGCCGACGGAACAGCGGTGCACTTTTATCGGGCAACTGATTAGTGCCAAACCCGTAAGAAGTCCAGTGGGGGGAGGCAGTCAGAAGCACGGATGACAAGCGAAACACCGCAGCCAAGCCATCCGGCCAGCGAACATGACGGCCTTGATGCTCCTGCCATGCACCCCACCTGGACCGAACAGTGGTGGCCGATCAGTTATGTGCAGGACCTCGACCCCAATCAGCCGAGCCGGTTCACACTGCTGGAACGGGATCTGGTGATCTGGTGGGATCGCGCCGCATCGAGCTGGCGGGTCTTCCCGGATGTCTGCCCCCATCGTTTGGTGCCCCTCAGCGAAGGGCGGATCAACGAGGAAGGGCTACTGGAATGCCCCTATCACGGCTGGAGTTTCGACGGCGGCGGCCAGTGCCAGCGCGTGCCGCAGGCTCTTGAGAACACCCAGCCCAACAACCGTCGATCCCGCTGCGCCAGCCTTCCCACAGCCACGGGGCAGGGGCTGCTGTTCGTGTGGATGGGGGCCCCCGACGCCGCGGACCCCAGTCAGCTCCCCCTGGTGCCAGCCCTGGGGGAGAACCCCGACAGCTGGACGGTGCAGGACACCTTCCGGGATCTGCCGATGGATGCCGTGACCCTGCTGGAGAACGTGCTGGATGTGAGCCACGTTCCCTTCACCCACCACAAGACCGTCGGCAAACGGGAGAACGCCGCGCCGGTGGAAGCTTCCATCACGGGGGAAGACGCCGGCGGCTTCACGGCCCACTGGGAGGAGGGGCCGCGTCGGGGCAAACTCGGCGCCCAATCCACCACCTTTCATGCCCCGCAGCTGATGTGGCATGACCTCACCGCCAAGGGCTTCGGGCGAATTCTCACGGTGGTCTACGCCGTTCCGATTCGCCGCGGCGAGTGCCGCCTCTTCGCCCGCTTCCCCTTCCAGTTCCAATCCGCCGTCCCCCGGCTGTTGATCGGATTAAGACCCCGCTGGTTGCAACACATCGGCAATCACAAGGTGCTGGAAGACGATCAGGTGTTCCTGCACTGGCAGGAGCGGGTGCTGGAGCGAGCCGGCGGCAGCCCCGCCGTGGAACGCAGTTTTTTCATGCCCACAACGGCAGACGTCTACGTGGCGGCGCTGCATCGCTGGTTGAACGCCAACGGCGGCGAGCCCTTTGCAGGACAACCCCTACCTCCACGGCAAAGCACCACGGCGCTGATGGATCGATACAACAGCCACACCATCCATTGCCGCAGCTGCTCGTCGGCGCTGAAGCGGATTCGTGCGGCACGCCCCTGGGCCTGGGCCCTGCTCTGGGGATCCGCCGTGCTTGTGGGCATCCAGCAGGGCAGCGGCTGGAGCAGCACCGGCTTGGTCACTGCCGCACTGTCGGCCCTGGCACTGCGGCAACTCCACCGCTGGGAGCAGGGGCTGACCATTGGCAGCGGCGCGGCCCCCCGCAACCGCTGATCAGAGCCCCGGAACAGGAAGCAAGGTCGGCTTCACCTTGCCCTGGATATCGACCTTGCCGCCGATGGTGACTTTGTTGTCGACAGACACGTCTGCCCGTACCGCAAGCGGGTCTTCAGCTGTGACGGACACATCTCCTTCAATCGCCAGGGGTGCAGCGCCACCAATGGTGACCTGCTCCTGCACCACGACCGGCAAAGGGGTATCGCAGCGGATGGTGACACTGGGCGGAAGCACCAACTTGTCGACCTGCAATCCGCCCTTGATCGCGATGGGAATGGGCCGACTCAACAGCTTGGCGGCCGTGACCGCCAGTACCAGGCTGGACAACACAACCGCTGCAGGCCAGCGCTACGCCATCAGCAGATCACGGCTGGTCACAGGCCTACAGGCAATGGTTTGAGCGCATTACAGCGTGTTTGAACCGGTCCTGCCCGTGATAACGCCCGCCCAGCCCCATCAGGCCGCTGTCGACCAGATGTTTTTTGCTTGTACGCCGACGCAAAGGATTGACATGTCACATGTCCAGCACAACGGGATCCCCATCAATGCGTCCAACAAGGCATCCAACAAGGAAGGCAACATTGATATCAAACCCGACCAGAGCTTGCACCACGCAACAACGACACCGGTCAATCCCAAGAGATAAAATGGATGAAATTAAAGACCAGGGATGACGCTTTATCTCTACGGAGGCCCCAAGACCCGTGTTTCGATGCCGAAATAGTACTTAGCAGAAAAAGGAATTTCTTACGAATACGTCAACATTGACCTGGCAGCTCGTCAAAACCTTGCAGCGAGCTATCTGGAAGTGAATCCTTTCGGCAAATTGCCCGCCCTCAAAGACGACACCAATGGCTTGGTGCTGTTTGAGTCAGGCGCCATTCTTCAGTATTTATCTGAGAATTACGCCAACGAAGTCCATGACGCCGCAACACGTGCTTCGATCAGCCAGTGGATTCTTTTTGCAAACTCGACTTTAGCGATCGTCTTGTTCGTTCCCTCAAATAAGGAACGGGAGTTTCCCCGACTGATGGCAACCCTGAATGATATCTACACCAAGAAACAGTTTTTAGTGGGGGATGCCTGGACCGCAGCAGACTGCGCCGTCAATGCATACCTCGGCTATCTCCCCATTTTCTATCCCAACGAAGATCTCTCGGCTTATCCCGAAATCCAAGCTCTCAATGAGCGAACACGATCCAACCCGAATTACAGAGCAATCATGGGGCTTTGAATCATTTAATTGCCGTTGAATTTTCACGTTCTGCTTGTATTTAACTTTCTGCCCTGCTCGATGCTTCCAACTCCGCATCACCCAAGGGACTGGCGTCTGTCTGCTGTGAGCAGTCCTATCTGGAACGCTGCTTAGTCTTGCCGGCATGCGCAATTCCTTCTTCGATCAGAGCCTCGACGCCGGCGCAATCCGTCGTCGCGTGCAGGAGCTCTCGACCGGCAAGGTGGGGTTCTACAGCGTCGGGCTTTATCCAGCTTCGCTGGCCTACAACTGCGCCATGCAGAACGCCAAAGGGCGTCTGCTGCTGGCCCCTCGCCCCGGCCGGGACCTCCTGGGAGCCTTCCCCCAGGAGACGATTGCAACGATGGACGATGAGCACGTGGAGACCGTGCTCAACATGGGCGGCCAGCGCATCGGAGGTGAGCTGGTTGCCAACACCCTGAGCGATCTGATCCAGCGCTGCGAGCTTGTGGTGCTCAGCGCCAACAGCAATCACATCGAAGAAGACCTCCAGGAAGCCTGCCGCCTGCGCAAGGAGCTCCATCGGGAGCAGGTGGTTCTGGCCTGCCTGGCGGGATCCTTCAGCCATGACCCGATCAGCAACAGCGCCTATGTGCTGTGCGAACAACAACCCGAGCTCGCCTTCTTCTCCGGCTTCCATCGCCATGGGGCTCTGCGCAACCCCTTCGACAGCTTCACCGCCAATTTCTGCCATCCCAATGCCCTGACGGCCATGTTGGGGGCTCAACTGATGGATCAACTGTCCCCGAACATCCAGGTCTCCGCCGGTGTTCACAACGTGGAGGGGCAGTTCATCAAGGCCGCCAAAAACATGGCCTCGGTGTTCGCCGGTTTCGGCTACGGCTTCCATCAGGAAAATCCCGGGATATTGCCAACGCTGCTGACCCTGCTGCTGAACCAGTGCCTGGACCAGGCGGCCACCGTTTCGATGGCACGCCCCGACCGTCAACGGCTGTACCACCGGCAGCCCTTTCCGCTCACGGAACTGGGCTACGCCGTCCCCAGGATTGAATCCACCCTGGTGCGCGATGGCGACTTTGAGCGGGTGCGTGACCACACCTTCAGCCAACTCACGGCAATGGTGGCCGATGTGCGCGGCAGCATGATGCTGCCGGTCTCCGGAAGCCCCACCCGCAACTTCCAGGCCGGGCAAGTGATGGCCGAGGCGATGCGCGATCAAGGCCGCTGCCCCCATTCCATGGAGGAATTGGAGCAGTGGTGTGAAGCCGCAGGCCTGCGCAAGGGTGGACTGGAGGGGCTCAAATCCCTGCGGTACTGGCCTCAGATCGCCCGCAAGTACGCCATCCCAGCCAACGACGCCTCGATGGTGAACCTGCTGTACATGGCAATTTACGGGCGGGCAGGCGTGAAGGAGACCGCCTACCGGGTGATGACGGAAAGCCGTGAACTCTCCAGTTACTGCCAGGAATCCGTGCGGCCCAGCCACAGCCGTCGCTACGCCGAGGCACTTCAGAACCTCGATGTTCCCAAAGCCCTCGAGCTGGTGGTGAATGCCGTGATTGCCGACAACGCCAATCAGGCCATGGGCAGCAAGATGGCCCTGAACGAGAACGGTGAGACCGGGGCACCGGCCTACCTGGAGCTCATGGATGTGATCGAAAGCCAGCTCGATGCCTGAGTCGGCTGTGGTTCTGCACACCTGAACGGGGCAAGGCACCGGAAGAACGGCAAGGTGCCATGTGAGACCCATGCGACCGTTCATGACCGAGGCCCTGGAAGCCATCGCCGATCGCTTCCATCCTCGCGAGGGGATCAAAGCCATCCGTTCCCTTGGTTCGGGCAACGTCAACGAAACGTTCCTCGTGACCCACGAGGGACAGGACGGCGCGTTCGTCATGCAACGCCTGAACACAAACGTGTTTGATCGGCCTGACCTGGTGATGCAGAACCTGCAGGCCCTGGGCGACCACATGGAACGCCGTCTCGCCTCTCCACCACCACAATTGAAGGGGCGGCGCTGGGAAGTGCCCAGGGTGGTTCCCTGTCGGCGAGAGGCCTCCCCCTGGATCGAACAGAACGGAGAGTTCTGGCGCTCGATCACGTACATCGGCGCAGCAACCACCAGCGATGTCATCCGGGACAGTGCCCATGCCCAGGAAGTGGGCTACGGGCTGGGAATGTTCCACCACCTGATCAGCGATCTGCCCATCAATCAACTGGCGGACATCCTCGAGAATTTCCACGTCACGCCGGCCTACCTCCAACACTTCGATGCGGTCGCCAAAGCCACAGACCGCCTTGGTCCTGCCGAACGTGACGCCTGCGCGTTCATCGAGGCACGTCGTCAGGGCATCGATGTGCTGGAAGCAGCGCTCAGCCGCGGTGAACTCCATCACCGCCCCATCCATGGGGACCCCAAGATCAACAACGTGATGATCGATGAGGCCAGCGGCCAGGCGATCGGTCTGATCGATCTGGACACCGTCAAACCGGGGCTTGTTCACTACGACATCGGTGACTGTGTGCGCTCCTGCTGCAATCCAGCCGGAGAGGAAACCCTCTGCCTCGACGATGTGAACTTCGACATGGAGCTCTGTGAGGCGATCCTCACGGGCTATCTCTCCGTTGCTGGTGGGTTCCTGAGTGACTGGGACCTGCACTATCTGCCCCACTGCATCCGCCTGATCCCCCTGGAGCTTGGCCTGCGCTTTCTCACGGATCACCTGGAGGGCGATGTGTATTTCCGCTGCGATCGACCTGGGCACAACCTGCAACGGGCCCTGGTGCAGTTCCGACTTACCGAAGCGGTGGAGCAGCAGTTCAACGCCCTGGAGCAACTGGTTGCGCGGCTGAAGCAGCAGCCAAGTCCAAACCTCTGAGATGGCGCGTTCTGCCGTGATGCTGCGTCAGGCCTGCCGCCTGATTCCCTTTGAACGGTCCATTCCAGCGGGGGTCCAGATCAGCGCGGAACTGGTGTGGAGGCGCGAGGGTTGGCTGGAACTCAGCTACGGGGTTCTGGCCCGTGCGGCCAAGGGCATTGGCGTCCTGAAGCTGCCGGCAGGGCTGAACGATGGGCCCCAACAGGGGCAGCGCAAAGATGAGCTCTGGACCACCACCTGCTTCGAAGCCTTCATCGCTGCCCCCGGGGAGCAGCGTTACTGGGAAGTGAATCTGGCTGCCAATGGCGATTGGGCGCTCTATCGCTTCGATGGCTATCGCAGTGGACAAACGCAGCAGGAACTGAGCACACCCCCAACGGTGCGGCTGCAACGTGGGTTGCACCAACTGCGGCTCGACGCCCGTATTGCATTGGAGCCCTGGTGGACACCAGACGTCTGCCCAGACCTGGCACTGACAGCCGTGATTGACCGTGGACAGGAGGGGCTGAGCCATTGGGCCCTCCGCCACGGCCCCAAGGCCGACTTTCACGACCGCAGCACCTTTCTTGCCGCCTGAACCGCACCGGTAGGGTCAACACAGCGCCCCTGCCCCACCATGCGCAGCCGCAATGTGCTTGTTGTCTCAGCCATCACGGCAAGCCTGCTGAGCGGGCTGTGGCTGAGACCAAAACAGCCGCAGGCCGCAGCCGAAGCGGTTGTTTCCAAGCAAGCTGTCACCAAGCCAGGGGGGAAATCACCTGTGCTGCTTCCTGCCCAGGCCAGCCAACCGAAAACCAAAGATGGCCGGCAGTACCCCCTTGTGCCCGCTGATCCAGCCGAGCTGGCAACACTGCTGGCGGCCGTTGAACAGGCGCTGAGGGATCCCGCCACAGCGGCCGAGGCCCTGCCCGATCTCGGCCACCAACAACAGGTGATCTACCGGGTCTTGTCGACGGACCAACCCAGATCTCAGCAGGTCGTTGACGCGTTACCCCCGCGCTGGCGCAGCGTGGCGGAACGCCACCTGGCAGCACGGCGTGAATTCGTTCGCATGAGCCGCGGCCGTGGACCGACGATGCTCCCCGCCTGGCGGATCATCCAGCCCGAACCAGCGGCGAAGCTGCTCAGCTATTACCGCAAGGCCGAGGCAGCGACAGGAATCGAATGGGAGGTTCTGGCGGCCGTGAACCTCGTGGAAACCGGAATGGGACGCATCGATGGCATCTCCGTAGCCAATGCCCAGGGCCCGATGCAGTTCCTGCCCACCACCTGGGCCGAACCCGGTATTGGCGCCGGGAACATCCGCGATCCCCACGACGCCATCCAGGCAGCAGCGCGTTACCTGGTGAGGCGGGGCGGACTGCAGGACATTCGCCGCGGCCTCTGGGGCTACAACAACAGCGATTACTACGGCCGCGCCGTGCTGCTCTATGCCTCACTGATGAAGGAGAACCCTGCGGCCTACACCGGCCTGTATCACTGGGAGATCCACTTCAACGCAGCGGCCGGTGATCTTTGGCTGCCGGTGGGTTACAACCAACCGCAGCGCATCACGGTTGAGCAGCATCTGCAGGCCAACCCAGCCAGCAGATCACCAAACGGGTGAGCATCGACACCTACGCTGATACCTGGCGTGATCCAGGAAGCGGGTGTCCAAGGAAACCTCCCATCGCGGTGATGAACTGAAGGGTCTCGGCTGGTCCGAGGCGGATGTGGCTCGCTACGTCGAGCTGTGGGAATACCGGCAGCGCTGGGGGGCCATGAATTTGGAACGGGAGGATCGCCTGTTCCTGCGCAAAGCCGAAAAAGCTCTGCCGGCGATTGTGACCGGACGGGCCGCCGCCAAGAAATCAATCAAAGACAAGACCTACTACCGCTGGCTGCGCTTCCATCTCGATGCGATGACCGAAGCCGAGGCGGGGATGGGCCTTGGCGACGGTGAGCGAGGAGCATGGCCGGTGCTGCTGGAGGCTGAACTCCGTTTGCTCGACCATTACGAGCCCGTGCTCGGCTTGCCCGACACGTTGAAAGCCAAAGCCCTCAGCCCTGTGCGTGAAAAGCTCACGGCCCAAGTGGCTGCTCTCGGCAACACCAAGGCCTACGACTTCCAGGCGCCCCTGATTGCGCTGAAAGCAGAAGACAGCAGCAACCGCTGGAAGCATCTGCGCGAGGTGGATGCAAGTGATCGCACTTATCCCCTGCTCAGCGCCGATGGCGTGGATGGATTCCGCAGCGAAGCGCACCGCGATATTCAAGAGGTGATCCGCAACACATTCCCTTCTTTGGCGGAAACCGACAAACCCGAGCTCTCTGACGACTAGAACTGGGGCAGTGGCCCCGCCGAAGACCATGTCTCACCGCTTCGAGACCCTGCAGCTACACGCCGGGCAGTCCCCGGATAGTGCAACCAACGCGCGGGCGGTTCCCATCTATCAGACCAGCTCCTACGTCTTCAATGACGCCGAACACGGAGCCAACCTCTTCGGTCTGAAGGAATTCGGGAACATCTACACCCGCCTGATGAACCCCACCACCGACGTGTTTGAAAAACGCGTCGCCGCCCTTGAAGGCGGGGTGGCCGCACTGGCGACAGCCTCAGGCCAGTCGGCTCAGTTCCTGGCGATCACCAACTGCATGCAGGCGGGAGACAACTTCGTTTCAACCTCTTACCTGTACGGCGGCACTTACAACCAGTTCAAGGTGCAGTTCCCTCGCTTGGGAATCGACGTGCGCTTTGCCGAAGGCGACGACGTCGCGAGCTTTGCAGTGCAAATCGACGACAACACCAAGGCGCTCTACGTGGAAGCGATGGGAAATCCCCGCTTCAACATCCCCGACTTTGAGGGTCTTTCAGCGCTTGCCAAAGAGAAAGGTATCCCCTTAATCGTCGACAACACCCTGGGAGCCTGTGGAGCTCTGCTGCGACCAATTGACCACGGCGCTGATGTGGTCGTTGAAAGTGCGACCAAGTGGATCGGGGGCCACGGCACCAGCCTGGGGGGCGTGATCGTGGACGCCGGCACCTTCAACTGGGGCAACGGCAAGTTCCCGTTGATGAGCCAGCCCAGCGCGGCTTATCACGGCTTGGTGCACTGGGATGCCTTTGGCTTCGGCAGTGACGTTTGCAAAATGCTTGGCTTGCCCGATGACCGCAACATCGCCTTCGCCCTGCGGGCCCGGGTGGAGGGCCTGCGGGATTGGGGGCCGGCCGTCAGTCCGTTCAACAGCTTCCTGCTGCTGCAGGGTCTGGAAACCCTGAGCCTGCGCGTTGAGCGCCACACCGAAAACGCCATGGCCCTGGCCACCTGGCTGCAGGACCATCCCGCCATCGCCCATGTGAGCTATCCCGGTCTGGCCAGTGATCCTTACAACGCTGCCGCGAAGAAATACCTGACAGGCCGTGGCATGGGATGCATGCTGATGTTCTCCCTCAACGGTGGCTACGACGATGCGGTTCGCTTCATCGACAGCCTCAAGCTGGCCAGCCACCTCGCCAACGTGGGCGATGCCAAAACGCTTGTGATTCACCCCGCGTCCACGACACACCAACAACTCAGTGAGGCGGAACAAGCTTCGGCTGGCGTAACCCCCACGATGGTGCGGGTCTCCGTGGGACTCGAGCACATCGACGACATCAAGGCCGACTTCGAACAGGCCCTCGCCGTTCTCAGCTGAATGACGTCCCAGCTTCCATGGCGCTGATCCTTCCTGGCAGTTACCACAAAATCGCAGAGGTTGAACGCAACCGGATTTCCTGGATTGAGCCCGAACAGGCTGAACGCCAGGACATCCGGCCCCTGCGGATCGGCATCTTGAACATCATGCCGCTGGGCAAGCAGTACGAGTTCAACCTGCTGCATCCGCTGGGCCTATCGGTGCTGCAGATCGAACCGATTTGGATTCGCCTCAACTCCCACGCCTACAAGAGTTGGGATCAGCACCATCTCGACCAGCTCTATGTGAGCTGGGATGAAGCCTTGTCCCAGGGTCCCCTGGATGGCTTGATCATCACCGGTGCCCCCGTGGAACACCTGCCCTTTGAACAGGTCAGTTACTGGAACGAACTGGTCCAGTTGATCGAGGAAGCGCGCAGCACCTGTGCCAGCACCCTCGGACTTTGCTGGGCCGGTTTCGCCCTCGCTTACCTTGCGGGCGTCGACAAGGTGGCCTTCCAGCAGAAGCTGTTCGGGATCTACCCGATGCGCAGCCTTGTCCCGGGGCATCCATTGATGGGAACTCAGGACGACCATTTCGTCTGCCCCCAGAGCCGTCATGCGGGACTGCCGGATGCCGCGATGGAAGCCGCCGAACGGGACGGACGTCTTCGCTTGCTCGCCCATGGCGAACAGGTGGGCTACACCATTTTCGAGACACCAGATCAGCGGCAGCTGATGCACCTCGGCCACCCCGAATACAACGTGGGGCGGATCCTCGGAGAAATGGAACGCGACCGAGCCCGCGGAGATGTTCCGCCGCCCGAAAATTTCGATGCGGCCCAACCCCAGACCCTCTGGCGCTCCCACCGGAACCTTCTGTTCCAGCAGTGGCTCTGGTTCTGCTATCAGCGGGTCAGCCTCAAAGCCTGATCAGGCTTGGTTGCAGCAACACCCCCTTAGCTGTGTCGTTTCGGAGTGGGTTCCAGATTGGCCGAAGGCTCCTGAGCGACGGCCTCTGGACGCTCAGCGGATTTGCGATTGAGTTCCCGCTCCAGCGAGGCGATCCGTCTCTCGCGAAGGCAATGACGGCAGCCACCCAGGGTTTGAAGATGCTTTTCCGGTGTGATCGTGATCGGCTGAACCGGATGGGCGTTGCAACGGATTTGAACGGGGCTCTTGTAACTGCGCCAGCGGATCAAGCTGTAATCGAACTGATCACCAAAGCGCTGTACAGCACGCTTGAGGAATTCGTCTTGGGTGATTCGGGCTCCCATGCCACCGAATGTATGGGACAGTCTCGGGATCGAACCGACCTCGTCATCCGACGTCACGAATGACCATCCATCCAGCTGCAGCTGAAACGGACTGGTCCCTGCATGGGGGTTGGCTGAAGCCAGAACTTGCCAGGCACTGGCAAACACAGCTTGAACACCAGCTCCAGTGGGAGCAGCCCGTCGTTCAGGTCTATGGCAAGCGACACCCGGTCCCCCGACTGACGGTGTTTCTTGCCAATGAAGGAATTCACTACCGATACAGCGGTGCCATTCACACCGGTGATGGCTGGCCTGCATGGTTCAAGCCATTGCTGCAGCAGGTGAATCAAGCCTGTGAGACCAACTTCAACGGATGCCTGCTCAATTGGTATCGCCATGGCGATGACCGCATGGGTTGGCACGCCGATGACGAACCGGAAATTGATCAGCGGGCTCCGATTGCCTCCCTTTCACTCGGGGCGACGCGGGATTTTCAGCTCCGCCACCGCAGAACTGCTCACCTGAAAATGTCTCTGCCGTTGGCCGATGGTGACCTTCTGGTGATGCACCCGGGCTGTCAGAGCCGATGGATGCACAGTGTTCCTCAGCGGCGCAAAGTGCAGAGCCCCCGCATCAATCTCACCTTTCGCCGTTTTCAGAACTGAGAGCGCAGCAGCACGCCCCATGCAGGCGCAGTGATCAAGGCCAGCAACGTGCTCCAAAACACCAACCCGGCGGCCCGCTCCTGATCAGCACCCACAGATTCTGCGATGAGCAAAAGAGAGATTGCCGTCGGCGCGGCTCCTTGCAGAGCAACCGCCTGAACCATCAAAGGCTTGAACTGCAGCAGAGACGCCAGGAGCCCAAGCAACAACGGATAGAGAAGGAGTTTGGCCACCAGTGGCTTAATCAACTGCAGAGGACGTACCTCCGGCGCAATGCCCTGGCGATGAATGCTGCCCAGGCGCATGCCCACCACCATCAGAGCCAGCACGATCACGCAGCGTGAAGGCCACCACAGCGCATCGGCCACCGAAGCAGACCATGGGGTCGCCTGAACCAGCAACGCACCGATGAGTCCTCGGGTTGCCGGACTCCCAGCAACACTGCTGAGCAACCCTCGCAACCGCTGAGATCCATCGACCTGCCCCCCGATCAGCAGCGGTCCCAGGCTCCAGACCAGCAGTGTCGCCCCGAGGTCGTAGCCAATGCTGATGGGCAGAGCCTCGTCGGGCAGGAAAGCCAGGGCGAGAGGAACCCCGAAATAGGCCGTGTTTCCGGTGCAGCTACCAAGCCGCAGCGTGGGAGACGCCAGCTCAGCCAATCCTGGCAGGCGCGCGGCACCCACAAGAACAAGACCCATGGCAAACACCGCAAGGCCTGCGGCCTGCAACATGTAGCTGCTGAGGCCACCCTTCAACAGCAGGCCCATCACACTGATCGGCACACCGAACCTCACCAGCGGTGCGGCCAAGCGAGTGGACAGGGTTTCATGGCGACGACCAGCCCAGAACCCAATCAGAAGGGAGGGCACAAGCTCCAGCAAGAACCGAAGAATGAACACCTCCATCAGATCAATCGACCCTAGAAAGCTGTGGTGACTGATGCCTCAGCCCCAGGCTTAATCTGACTTTTGATTGGCCGCGTGGATTCAGCTGATGCAACCAGCTTCACGCCATCGCATCGTGCGCAGTGATCAATCAGAGGATCAGCTGACAAGGCTGCGCTTTGACAGCTACAACGCTGCCTACGATGAACTCGAGCGTTACTACGGGGATTTTTGCTGCTCTGATGATGATCGTGTCGAGTACACGATCGTTTCTGAACCCTCAGACAGTGCTGAGGTTTAAACCAATGAGGACGCCTCAACATCAGCCCGCAAGCTTCATCGCAGGAGAGCAGTCTCAAAAGCCAGACCACAGAGACGCATCCCTAGATACCCACCTTTCAAAGCACTGAGCCTTGGCAATATCGGCTTGATTGATTGACATCCAGCCAGCCAACCAGTTATGAACTATGTATCCATTGAGACGCATTTAAAATGCTGACCGGTTCCGATCTGCTTGCCAAGGTCAAAGAACTTGGAGATGTTTCCAAATCCGATCTGGTGAGAGCTTGCGGATACGTCTCTGACAAGAAAGATGGTGGCGATCGCCTGAATTTCACAGCGTTCTACGAGGCCCTGCTCGAGGCCAAGGGCGTGAATCTGAGCAGCGGTGGTGCTGCGATTGGCAAAGGTGGTCGCAAACTGAGCTACATCGCTAAAGTTCAGGGCAATGGCAATCTGCTGATCGGCAAGGCTTACACCGCCATGCTGAACCTCGAACCCGGCGACGAGTTCGAAATCAAGCTCGGCAAGAAAGCCATCCGTCTGATCCCTACGGGTGCAGCTGCGGAGCACAGCGAAGCTGCCGACCAGGTTGACGAGTGATCAACTGATCCATCATTCCAAGCTGAATCCCCTACAGCCCCTCCCTTACCTGGAGGGGCTTTTTTTTGCGCAACGAAGCAACCGAGGCCCTGAGGCAATCACACTGGGGCTGGCATCACAATTGTTGCTCGGTAATGTGAGCCGGATTGGCGCGACAGAGTTGAAATCCTTCAAGGCAACCGTCGCTTCGTTCCTGAGCAATACGTTTCTGTTGGGGGGCTCAGTCGCCCTGTCCATCCATGTCGTGCTGACCTTCTTTCGGATGCACGGACTGGCGCTGACCCTTGCTTTTGTGGCGTTTTGGCTGATCTGCGTGACGGCCTACTTCCGTTGGCAGGGCAAGCACAGCCGAAAGCCCACTGAGGCTTGGAGAGAACGACAATCGGCCTGAAGCAAGTCACACGGTTATGCAAACCGTTCAGTGCTGCATCTGATTGAGGAACCTGCGGCTGCGTTCCTCCCTGGCATTGCTGAAAAAGGTCTCTGGATCGGAGGTCTCCACCACCTGGCCCCGATCCATGAACATCACCCGATCCGCCACCTCACGGGCAAATCCAAGTTCGTGGGTGACCACCACCATCGTCATGCCGCCTTTCGCCAGCTTGCGCATCGCATCCAACACCTCCTTCACCCGCTCCGGATCCAAGGCACTGGTGGGCTCATCGAACAGCATCACCTCAGGATCCAGGGCCAGAGCCCGGGCGATCGCCACCCGCTGCTGCTGACCACCGCTGAGCTGCGCCGGGTACTTGTGGGCCTGCTCGCGAATGCCCATCTGGTCAAGGAGATCTATTGCCCGCTGCTCGGCAGCCGCCTTGGCACGCTGTTGCACCTTGATCAGGGCAAGGGTGATGTTGTCGAGGATGGAAAGGTGAGGGAAAAGGTTGAACTGCTGAAACACCATCCCCACGCGCTTGCGGATCTCCCGCACCTGACGTTCTGCATGGGTGGCGTCCAAGCGAACCCCAAGCACATCCAAGGCGCCGCCATCCAACGACTCCAGACCATTGAACGTACGAATCAGCGTGCTCTTGCCAGAGCCGGAAGGCCCCATCACCACCAGCACTTCGCCGCTGTTCACCTCAAGGGTGACGCCATCGAGAGCTCGAACCCCTTGGGAATAGCTCTTGACCAGATCAGTGGCACGAATGGCGACAGTCATGAAGCGGAGCGGGCAGGGTCAAGCTGAACTTCCAGGTGGCGGGCCAGCAGCGCCATGGCGGTACACGCCAGCCAGTAAACCGCAGCAAGCCAGAGGTAGACCTCCAGATAGCGGCCGATGAAAGCAGGATTCGCCAACAGGCTGCGGCTGATGCCCAGCAATTCCATCAAACCGAGAATGGCCATCAGGCTTGTGTTTTGCAGCAGACCCACCGCCTGATTGGTGAGCGATGGAAGTGCAACCCGCAGCGCCTGAGGCAGCACCACCAGTTGCAGCACTTGGCGTGGCGACAGCCCCAGCACGGCTGCAGCTTCCCGCTGAGTAGGCGGAATCGCCTGCAGGCCTCCGCGAACATCCTCTGCGATGTAGGCCGCTGCAAACAAGGCGAAGGCCACAACCGCCCGCAGAACACGATTGATCTCAAGCCCTGGCGGCAGGAACAACGGGATCAGCAGTTGTCCAAAGAACAGAACCGCAATCAAGGGCACAGCCCGCATCAACTCGATGTAGGCGGCGCTGCTCCAACGCAGCACCGGCAGCTCACTGCGCCGGCCGAGGGCCAGGAGGATCCCTAACGGAAGCGCCAAAGCTCCACTGCCTCCCGTAAGCAGCAGCGTGAGCGTCAGACCACCCCAACTGCGTGTCCCCACCGGCAGCAGACCCAAACCTCCGGTCAACAGCCAGAGCCCCAGCGGTGCCATCGCGATCCAGACCAACGGCAACCAACGGCGAACCCAGCCAGGCTTCGGACCAGTGAGGGTCAGCAGCGTCAGCGTGATCAGTGCTGCCATCCACAGCAACGGACGCCAGCGTTGATCCGCAGGGAAACTGCCCACCGCGTACAGCGGCAGATTGGTGGCCACCACAGACCAGTCGGCTGCCACCAGCAGCCAATGCAGCATGGACCAGCCAGCCCATCCGAGCAGAACCAGCAGCAGCAGGGTGATCCCACGATCCAACCAACGGTTCATCAGCGGCTCCTGTTCAGACGACCCAGCACGGCACGGTTGAAGGCAGCCATGCCCCCGCTGATCAACAGATTCAGCAGCAGAAAGCTGAGCAACAGCAGCAGGAAGCCCTCAATGGCGCGGCCGGTTTGGGTGATGGTGGTGTCACTGACGGCGTAGAGATCGGCGTAGCCCACGGCAATGGACAGGGTGCTGTTCTTGGCGAGATTGAGGTACTGGCTCGTGAGCGCAGGAAGAATCGCCGGCAGGGCCTGCGGCAACACAATCCGACGCAGCCCAAGCCCTTCTCCAAGCCCAAGGCTGCGGAAGGCCTCCCACTGGCCCCGCGGTACCGCATTGATGCCACCGCGCACGATCTCGGCAATCGATGCACCCGTGAACACCGTGAGCCCCACAAGGACCGCACAAAATTCAACGCTGAGGTTCAGGCCCAACAGCTGAATGCCCTGATTCGAAAGCCGGATCAACCCACCGATCGGCACCGAGGGAAGGCCAAGGAAGGCAACGAAATACCAGAACAGCAACTGCAGCAGCAGAGGAATCTGACGAATCAAGGCCACGTAGCTTCCGGCCAGGCTGCGCAGCAGACGGTTGTTGCTACCGCGGGCTGCACCGGCAGCCACACCCAGGCCGGTGGCCAAGACCAGGCCAGCCGCGATCACCTTGAGGCTGTTCAGCCAACCAATGGTCAGGGCCCAGAGGTAGCTATCAGATGGGGCATAGGGAAGGGCTGTTTCCGCCAGAGCAAAACCAGCGGGTCGGCCCAGCCAGCCAAAACCCAGTCCCAAGCCCGTTCGAATCAGGTTGACCGCCAGATTGTTGACCAGCAGAGCCACAAGGCCCAGCAGTACGGCGGCGACAGCAACCTGAACCAGGAGACGACGCTGCCGCATCAGGTGAACGGTGGGGAAATCATCAAACCACCTTCACCGGACAGCCGGTTCGCCCCCCGGGGAATCGCCACGGCACTGTCGGGTCCGAGATGGCGGTTGTAGATCTCGCCGTAATTGCCGGTGGCACGGATCACCTGAACAACAAAGTCATCGGCGAGTCCGAGTTTTCGACCCAGACCTGGGTCCACCCCCAGGAAACGCCGCAGAGCGGTCTGGGAGGGGTCAGCTGCGGCTTGCTTCACCACCGCATCAACACTGACTTGGGTGATACCCCGTTCCTCGGCTTCGATCAGAGCGTTGATCACCCAGGTCATGGCATCACCCATGGGCTGATCCCCACCCACCACAGCTGGAGCCAGAGGCTCCTTGCTGATCCGGTCGTCGAGGATCTGATGCGCCTGGGGATCACTGAACCCTGAGCGTGCCGCCGCCAGTTGCGAGCGATCAGACGTCATGGCTGCGCAGCGCCCCTGGAGGTAGCCGCCCACCACCTGATTGAGATCTTGATATTTGATCGGTGTGTAGGGAAGCCCCTCGGAGGCGAAGGCGTCGTTGAGGTTTTGCTCGGTTGTGGTGCCCGATCCCACGCAAATGGACTTACCGCTCAAGTCAGCCAGCGAACGCACTCCGCTGGCGGCATTCACCATCAAGCCCTGTCCGTCATGGAACACCACAGGTCCAAAGCGAAGCCCATTGCCCCCCATAGCATCGCGGCTGAGGGTGTGGGTGGTGTTGCGAGACAACAGATCGATCTCGCCCGATCGCAAGGCCGTGAACCGCTCGGGCGCGGTTAAAGGCCGGTATTGAACCTTCTCGGCATCACCAACGAAAGCGGCAGCCATGGCACGGCAGATGTCGATATCCAGGCCGGTGTAACGACCATCAGGACTGAGAAAACTGAAGCCTGGAATCTTGCCGCTCACCCCACAAAGCAACTCACCACGCGCTTTGACCAGATCCAGACGCGAGCCAGCTGCACTGTCCAGTGACGCGCAGGACGCCAGGAACGAGGACAACCCGGCCAACGCAACGATCAGAACACGTGAACTGGATCGGAACATCAGCGTTGGTACGGATCGGGTGGGATTGTCCCAGATCCCCAGCACATCCCCCACATCCGACCTACGTTCATGGCAATCAGCCTGGCTGCAATGAAGGTCTGGGCCTGCCTTTTGGCCGGACTGATCGCTGGAAGCACGACTCCCTGTGCTGTCGCGGGGGACGAGCACGACCGTGGGACCTACAACAACAAGATGGCGCTGTTGGGCTTACTTCTAGAGAGTGCTCAGCAACGGGCCGGACGTGATGTTCAAACCCTTTGCCTCTTGATGAGCATCAGCAACGACGTCACCGAGCAGTACGTGGAAACCAACCCTGAGGACGTGCAGATCCAGCAGCGGCTCATGGCGATGCGCCAAGACCTCAGGGCCTGTCTTGCCAACCAAGCCGATGCTCATGCATGGGCTGATTCCTGACCACCGATCCGCTCGAACAGATCAAGGCTTTCCTCGTTCAGGCCAATCACGCTGACCACAGATCCACCGCTGCGGTATTTGCGGATGACCTGATCCAGCGCAGCCACGCCGCTCTGGTCCCAGATGTGGGCTTGGGAGAGGTCAACCGTGATGCGCTCGGGATGGTCGTGAAGATCAAATCCCTGGAGGAAGTACACCTTGCTCACAAAAAACAGCTGCCCCTGCACCCGGTACAACCGCTCCTGATCGCTGATCTCGACGGCCTCCACCTGAATCACCTTGGCCACCTTGCGACTGAACAAAATTCCTGCCAGCGCCACGCCTGCCAACACGCCAAGGGCGAGGTTGTGCGGGGTGGTGAGCATGGTGACTGCAAAGGTCATCAGCATCACCGAGGTGTCGCTCTTGGGGATGCGACGCAGGTTGCGCAGACCGTTGATGTCAGCAGTGCTGACTGCGATGCTGATCATCACGGCCACAAGAGCCGCCATCGGAATTTGCTTGAGCCAGGGCCCAGCCAGCAGGATCATCGCCAGCAGGCTCACCCCCGAGAACAGGGTGGACAGTCGCGTGCGGCCGCCGTTGTCCACATTCATCACGGACTGACCCACCAGGGCACAACCGGCCATGCCACCGAACAGGGAGGAAACGATGTTGGCGATGCCCTGGCCCCGGGCCTCAACGTTTTTGTTGGTGGTGGTGTCGGTCTTGTCGTCGAGGATGTCCTGAGTCAGGAAGGTTTCCATCAGACCCACCAAAGAGATGGCCAAGGCGGTGGGAAGCACCAAGCCAAGGGTGTCCAGACTGAAGGGAACACCACCTTCACCAAAGGGAAGGCTGAAGGAGGGCAGACCTGCAGGAAGGGTGCCGAGGCTGCTGACCGTGGGGATGTCAAAGCTGAATCCCACGCTGATCGCGGTCAACACGATGATGGCCACCAGCTGTGAAGGCACCACCCGGGTAATCCGGGGAAGGCCATAGATGATCACCAGGCCCAGCAGGACCAAGCCCCAGACGACGGGGATCTGGCCGCCGTGGGGGAGCAACGACGAGGCCCCATGGTCACCATCTCCAGCGTGAAGGTTGAGACCGAGCTGAGGCAGCTGGGCCTGAAAAATCAGCAAAGCCAGCGCATTAACGAAGCCGCTCAGCACCCCTTGGGGAACAAAGCGCATCTGATAGGCAAGACGCAGATACCCCCAGAGGATCTGCAGCAGACCCGTCACCAGCCCCGCCACCATCAGGTACTGGACCCCCAGGCCTGGCCCCCGGGCTTCACCGGTGGCCACAAGGCCTGTCATCAACAGGGCGGTGGAGCCCGTGGCTGAGGTGATCATGGCCATACGACCACCCACGACGGCGATGGTCAGCGACAGGCAGAAGGCTCCGAACAGGCCCACTTTGGGGTCCACCCCAGCGATCCCCGAGAAGGCAATGGCCTCGGGAATCATCGCGAAAGCCACCACCAGACCTGAAAGCAGATCTTTGCTGGGGTTGGCCAACCACTGATTCATCAGGGTTGGGCTTGGTCGTTTGGCCATCAAAGGATGCCGATTAGGGGCGACCGTAAATCAGAGCGCCGGCAGGGTGCCTGCTGGATCCAAGCGCTGTTTCAGCTTTCGCAACTCGGGCAACCAGGGGCCGAACGCCGCCTCCAACTCCTTGTGATGGAAGGGCAGATGGTCATGAAACTGCGCCAGATGCACACCAGGGCAGACCGACTGAAGGACCTGCCAGACCTCCTCCAACCAAGCAAGACTGCGTTTCTGGCCCGGGGCATCTCCAGGAGTCCAGGCGGCGGTGATCCAGGGCTTCCACTCGGCAGTGCGATGCACGAACGAGCTGGCCTCCGCGGCAACCTGTTGCGTTGCCGCCCCCAGCTGCTGACAGGCCAGGCTGCAGAAGGGATGAGGACGATGCTGCAGCAAACGGCATAAATCCGGCATCACGACCCTCCAGAGCTCAGCAGCTGCCGGCCCCAGCAAGCCAACCACCTCCGTGTGAGATCGCGAAGGCATCGGAGCCGATCCCCGCAAGGGTGGGAGCTGGTGCAACCCTTCGATCTTCTGCGCACCGGTCCAGGGGGCATCGGCAATCCGGAGCAACTGCACAGCGTCAGCCCTCTCCCAATGCCACTGCAGGCTGGTGCTGGCGTTTGATGCTTCGGCCCTGAGCATGAGCTCTGGCAGTTGATCCGGAGACACCACGCACTGCTCCACCCACAGCGGCAGGAGCGGCTGGGTGGCCATGCGCAGCGCGCTCACCACCCCTAGAAACGGGGCTGCACCGCAGAGGCCTCTCCACTCCAGCGAACCGGCATGGTCAACCCGAGACAGGGCAAAGGGGCTGCCATCACCCCAGACCCCATGGATCTCGAGCACTTGATCCACAGCAAGCCCCACCTGCCGGCTCAGCGGTCCCATGCCACCCGTGAGCACATAGCCAAGCCCAGGCAGACCCGACAAACCAGCCGCGACGGTTCGGCCGTGGGGAAGCAAGGCCTCCAGCACGTCCCCCATGCGGCAGCCTGCGCCAATCCAGACCGACTGATCCGCGGACTGCCACTCCACACGTTGGAAATGGGTTTGAAGGTCCAGGGTCCAGTGGTCAGCCACGGCAGCCCGAGATGTGGTGCCCCCGCCACAGAGACGCAGCGGCCGGGGACCGGACCAGTTCTGAACTAACTCAGCCAACTCCGCTGGTCGAGGGGAGACCAGACCGGATCGCCTCGCATCAGCCGCCTGCGCGTTGAAGAAAACGGGACGGTCTGAATCCATTGCGATGCGACTGATATCGTCAAACCATTGGAACAGCAGAGCGACCTTTTGGCCGAACAGCACGCGGAAACCAGCAACGAGCGTCTTGGCGTTCTGATCTGCGGCCACGGGAGTCGCAACCGACTGGCCGTTGAAGAGTTCGCCCAGATGGTGGACGCCCTGCGGCCTCGGCTGGCCCCGATGCCGGTGGAACACGGCTACCTGGAATTTGCCCGCCCCATCCTTCGGGATGGTCTTGAAGCGCTCCGCGAGAAAGGCGTCACCAAGGTGCTGGCCATTCCCGCCATGCTTTTCGCAGCGGGGCATGCCAAGAACGACATCCCCTCCGTTCTGAACACGTACACGGCCGAAACGGGGTTACCGATCGATTACGGCCGGGAGCTGGGGGTGGACCGGTTGATGGTGTCGGCCGCCGGGGCTCGCGTTCAGGAGTGCCTGAATGCCGCTGAGCACGACGTTCCCCTGGCCGAAACTCTCTTGGTGGTGGTGGGTCGAGGCTCCTCGGATCCAGACGCCAACTCCAACGTGGCCAAGGTGACCCGGCTGTTGGTGGAGGGATTTGGTTTCGGCTGGGGAGAAACGGTGTATTCCGGTGTGACCTTCCCCCTGGTGGAACCGGGGCTGCGTCACGCCGTAAAACTGGGCTTCCGCCGGGTGGTGGTGGTGCCCTATTTCCTCTTTTCAGGGGTTCTGGTGAGCCGAATCCGCCAACACACCCAGCTTGTGGCTGCCGATCACCCCGAGGTGGAGTTTCTCTCTGCGGGCTATCTGGGCGACCACACACTCGTGGTGGACACCTTCAAGGAACGGGTCGAGGAGGTGCTGCGGGGGGACACCGCCATGAACTGCTCGCTCTGCAAGTACCGCGCCCAGGTGCTGGGCTTCGAACAGGACGTGGGACGCGCCCAGGAAAGCCACCACCACCATGTGGAAGGCCTTGCGGAAAGCTGCACGCTTTGCGAACTGGAGTGCACGGGTGCCTGCCAACCCGACGGCATCCCGATTGCCCATGACCACAGCCACTCTTCAAATCACAGCCATGGCTCAGACCACAGCCATGGCTCAGACCACAGCCATGGCTCAGACCACAGCCATGGCCACCATCACCCCACTTATCCCCACGCCGACCATCCCCTGGGCCCTACCACGCTGAAGCGCAACAACGGTGCGCCTAAAGATTGATTCCATGGATCCAAAGAGAACCTGCTGATGGCTTGTCGCCAATGACACGGTTCTCGAAAGCGACAGCAGCGACGAAGTAAAGATCAGGTTTTCTTATCGAAATTGCTTCGCCAGGGTTCACCCCCTTTTTCCACACAAAAAAACGTCGTTTTCCACAGGCTGAAGTTGGCTCGCCGGCTGTGACGGTCAACCTGTGAATTTCCGAGGGAATCGCACCACCGGGTTGACAGACCGTCTATTCGGCCTAGAGCAACCGCGCCTCGTCACTTCCCGTACTCCCAAACCCAGTCACAGACTGCTGTCTCATCTCGTCTCACCCGCAATTCAACAAATGGCGACGGCTTTGACGCAAGCGCCGGTTGTGTGGCTTTCTTGGTGGGCGTTGAACAGGGACAAGCTGGACGGAATGGATCGAAATCACCTCGAGCGATGCCATGAAATGGGAACCACGGAGCGCGGAACTGCTTCAAAAGCCAGCTACGTGAGCCTTGAGACGGAAATCCCCGAGGTGCTCTATCGAGGCATGAAGGATTTCATCGGTGAGCACCCCAACTGGGACCAATACCGCGTGATGAGTTCTGCTCTTGCCCACTTCCTGTTTCAGAACGGCTGTGACGACCGCGCCGTGACCGAGCGCTATCTCGACGATCTGTTCATCCGCCCCGACCACTGAGGGCCAGCAGGCAGGCCCGACGGCTCAAGGCCATCATCGTCAGCGTTGGGCTCTGCCAGGCCGACGTCGGCCAACAGGCGCCATCCACCACAAGAACGTTGGGAGCACGCCAAAGACGGTTGGAGGAATCAACGACGCTGCTGGTCTCGCTTCTCCCCATCGCAGCCCCTCCCACCTCATGGATGTAGTACCCAGGGGGGGCTGCGCCTTCAGACAGAGCAACAGCACCCTCCAGGAAAGGTTCAACCAAGGGGAGGTGAAAGAGGTCTTTGATCGATTTGGCTTCACCTCCGGCGGCAGCGATGCAGGCCTGGATCGAGGTACGCATGTGCCTGACCATGGCCAGTTCATTGCTGCTCCAACGGCAGGCAATCGAGGGAACACGCACACCCCAGCGATCCGTGCGCTCACTCAGGGTCACCCTGTTGTCAGCCCTGGGAAGAACTTCGCCATGACCAATCAGAAACCCGGTGATGCTTGAAGGGCGACGACGTAACCATCGCGGCGGATCAAACCGTCCAATGCCACCCCAGAGGCCATAGCCGCCCTGAAAATCAGCCGATGGCAGGTGTCGGCCAAACGGAACGAAAAAACTTCCAGCGCCCGTGAGCATGGGCTGTTCCCCCTGAACAGGCTCGGGGAAGGCAAAAAACTGCGATGTGGAGACATGGTCCATCAAGCGTGTGCCCAGTCGTCCTGAAGGGTCGTCCAAACCGTTGCTCTGTTCACCACGACGGGAGCGCAACAGGATGGAGACGGTCTGAATCGTGGAAGCGGCCAAGACCACGAGATCCGCCTTCAACTCCCTGCGGTTGCCATTGGATTGGTCAACGGCAACCACACCAATGGCTCTGTCTCCGCCGGCATCCATCAAGAGATGCTCCACCAGATGAGCAGAGAGCAGCTGGGTGCGTCCTGTGGCCATGGCGCGAGGAAGGCTGCTGCCGCGACTGCTGGAGCGGGGCCAGGCGGGATCTTCTCCCTGCGGCGCCGGACCAAACCCCCTCGAGGGGATCACGGGATAGCCCAACCGTTGCCGCACAGCATCAGCAAAACGCTGTTCCGCCGGCGTCGCCGCCAGAGCCGGTTGCGTTTCACCGTCCGGCAGATGCTGCAAACCATCGCGCCCACCACGAACGCCCAGCCAGCGCTCCAGTTCGGCGTAGTGCGGTGTCAGCTCACCGCTGCGCAACGGCCAACGGACCTGTTCACCCTCCACATCCACTCCGGCCAGATCCTCATCCGAGAGACGCAGGGTGATGCCACCCCAGGTGAGGCTGCGGCCGCCAACCTGCAGGCCTCGCGTCCACAGAAACGGCTGATCCGCCGGGTGCTCATAGGGATGCAGACGCTCGTCGGCATACAGACGAGGGTTGGCTTTCCAGTAGCCGGGATGCTGGGACTGCTGGCGATGGCTGCCGCTGGTCAGGCCCACGATCCGACGCAGCAGATTTCCCGGTTCAGCCCCGAAGGCTTGCGTGCTGTTGAGGTCAGGTCCTGCCTCCACCACAAGCACCCGAGCTCCTGCTTCAGCCAGGGTCATGGCGGCCACGCCGCCACTCGCTCCCGAGCCAACAACAATGGCGTCCCAGGGGCCATCGCAGTTCATGGAGCGACTGCTCATGGAGGTACGACAGACAAAAAAAAATCTCCCGAAAGGGAGATTATTGATTCAATCAGAGTTGGTGGCGGGGGGGAGATTTGAACTCCCGACCTTCGGGTTATGAGCCCGACGAGCTACCAGACTGCTCTACCCCGCGACGACCCAAAAATCATACATGTCGGTGTCGCAGGTGACAGCAAAGTCACGACTGCAAGGCACCGGACACGCTGAGCTTGACGCTCGGGTTCACGACCAGCACCTGCTCATCGAGCTCGTCTAGCCCCATGGGTGTGAGCCACTCGAGTTGACGCAAGAGATGCAGTGCAACCGCTTGCTTGGCACGACGGGAGCCGTCTTCCACCTTAATGGCTACTCCAAGACCTTCACCCACGCGGCTGAGGCATTGAATGCCCTCTGCACCGCCCTTGCTCAAGACCTGACCGTGGCTGCGCCGCATCAGCTCGGTGTCGAAACGACCCTCACCAGCCACAAGGTCGGGGTGACTCAGCATCGCCCGACTGATCTGCTCGAGTTCGGCATGTTGTGAGGCACCGAGGTGGGCATAGAGCAAGGCCATCTGAGCCAACTGCAACACCAGGGTGGGAGCGCCACAGTCATCCCGCTCGGCAACCAATTCCTCAGCAGGCAAGCCGATCAGTTCAGCGACCCTGCGGTTCACTTCGACCTGGAGAGGGTGGTCCTGCTGGAGATAGGTCTCGATCGGCCAGCCCATCTTTCGGCTGGTGGCCAGGAAGGCAGCGTGCTTGCCGGAACAATTGTGCTGAAGCGGACTGTCAGCCCCATTCGGCACAGGGCATTGAAGTGATGCGCTATCCAACTCCGCTTTCCAGAGCAACCGAAAGGCTTCCCGGGCGTGAGCATTGGTGCCCGCATGGGACGCGCAGCTGATGGCGATGCCCCGTTCATCAACATCCAGCTGGTCAGCGGTGCCACTGCTGAGAAACGGCAGGGCCTGAAAGGGCTTCAGAGCCGAACGAATGAAGCTTTCCATGCCTGGATTTCCTGCCGACATCAACACCCGTCCTCGGCCATCACAGACCACGGCATGAACACGGTGCACCGATTCCGTGATCGATCCGCGCCGCAAGCAGACCTCAAGGGGGGCTGACCCGGACCGGGCTGCAGGGCTGAAGCCCGAGGGCAAAGTCATCGGAACCCCGATTGGTTCAGAGAGCCTGACAGAGACTGGCACCGGCCAGCATCAAACCCGCTGAGGTGGCCATGGCCCGTCCCAGACGACCCAGGATCGGACGAACCTCATGCCGGGCCACCAGCAGGTCGCGTTCCCGCCAAGACAGAGGCTTTTCCCAGGTCTGCCCGTCGTACCAGCCGGATTCCTCGTAGTCGACGGACTCACGCAGAAGCCGCTGCATGACGTAGGTCCAGCCCAGCCATTGCCGCACCAGCAACAGCAGGGGAAGCACAAGAGCGGCCACAGCGGCTGCGGCCAGGAGCCGGGGCGGATCCTGCTTCAGGGTCCAACTCCCACTGGCGATCAGGATGCACACCGGCAACATCAGCAGCCAGAAGCCTGCTAGGCGTTGGCTCAGGCGAGGTTCCTGACCCGCTGGCCAGGAGAAGAACCACGACTCGCAGAGCTGTTGAAACTCCTCAAGAGGCCGCTGCTCCGGTGGAACCGGGCAGGACACCGCTTCTGGCATGGATCAAGCGGCTACTTCACCGACGGTAAGAAGGTTCTGCTTTCGCCGTGACTCCAGAACGCCTCAAGGTCGTAGTAGCCGCGCTCATCGGGCATCAGCACGTGAACGATCACATCGCCGTAATCAAGAAGCGCCCAGCGCCCCTCATTCAGCCCTTCCTTGCGCAAGGGGAGCAGGTCTGCCTCAGTTTCCAGGCGGTCTTCAACCGACCGGGCAATGGCACGCACCTGAACGTCGGACTGACCGCCTGCGATCACCATCCAATCCGCCAGGCTGGACACCTCATCCACACGAATCAGACGGATGTCGGTGGCCTTGCGGTCATCGCAGGCATCGGCCACCAGTTCAGCAAGCTTTTCGCTATCCATAAACGTTCTCGCTGGTAACGGAGCTGCGTGAGCCCTCCTGTTGGGCCATTTCAGCTCTGGCCTTACTGGCACTCTTGCGCAGCGCCTCAAGCCGGTCTTCGTAGTAGCTGCGGCGGCGCTTCTTACGGGTCTTTTCGACCAGCTCCTTCAACGCGCCCCCAAGACTGCGATAGGCATTCGGCACGCTGTAACCAAATCGGCAGGCCAGATCGATCGCGCGCTCGTCTGCACTGATGGCGTCCTGCAGGCGTTTTTCGGAATTGTTCTTCAGATAAAGACGATACCCCGCAAAACCGGACAGGCCCAGGGCCATCAACAGCAGCAGGCCGTCCTGAACCCACAATTCACCGATGGCACCTCCGAGGCCGATGGCCAGAGCAGCCATCTCCCAACCGTCCCGGGGAATTGTGTCGTTCTGGATCCGACCAACTTCATGCCAAAACAGCAAATTGCGGTGATCCAACGCCAAGGCATCCCATTCGTCGAGATCCACCTGGATCTCCACTTCATCCCGGCCGATTTCCTCAAGGGTGATCAATGGAGGATCAACTGCAGCAGCTGATTCCACAAACACCCAGCTCTGCATTTCCGGTGGCAGCAGCCCCTTCAGGCGCTGGAGCTCACTCATTGCAACTCTGGTGCTGATCTCCCTTCACCGTAGCGAGGCCAAGTCCCCCAGTTGGGGCGAGGCCGCGTGAGAGGCTTGATCTGTTTGGCCAAGGACGATTTCCCATGCCGAGGCGGTCTGATCTGCGTCGCATTCTCCTGCTGGGATCTGGTCCGATCGTGATCGGCCAGGCCTGTGAGTTCGATTACTCCGGAACCCAGGCCTGCAAGGCCCTCAGAGCCGAGGGATATGAAGTCATCCTGATCAACTCCAATCCGGCGTCGATCATGACCGACCCGGAAATGGCCGATCGCACCTACATCGAGCCGCTCACGCCGGACGTGGTGACACGGGTGATCGAGCAGGAGCGCCCGGATGCTCTGCTGCCGACCATGGGGGGGCAGACCGCCCTCAACCTGGCGGTCACCCTGGCGGAAAACGGCACCCTCGATCGCTTTGGCGTTGAGTTGATCGGTGCCGATCTCAAAGCGATCCAGAAGGCGGAAGACCGTCTGCTGTTCAAGCAGGCCATGGAGCGCATCGGGGTGAAGGTCTGCCCTTCGGGCATCGCCTCATCTCAAGAAGAAGCTGAAGCCGTCGGGGCCGCGATTGGAAGCTTCCCCCGGATCATCCGGCCCGCCTTCACGCTGGGGGGAAGTGGCGGGGGCATTGCCTACAACCCCGAGGAATACGCAGCAATCTGCAAGAGCGGGCTTGAAGCGAGTCCGGTATCTCAGATTCTGATCGAGCAATCGCTTCTGGGCTGGAAGGAATTCGAGCTTGAGGTGATGCGTGATCTGGCGGACAACGTCGTGATCGTCTGCAGCATCGAAAACCTCGACCCCATGGGGGTGCACACCGGGGATTCGATCACGGTGGCTCCAGCCCAGACCCTCACGGACCGGGAATACCAGCGGTTGCGCGACCAATCGATCGCCATCATTCGGGAGATCGGTGTCGCGACGGGCGGCAGCAACATCCAGTTCGCGATCAATCCCGACAACGGCGACGTCGTGGTGATCGAGATGAATCCCAGGGTGAGCCGATCGTCGGCATTGGCCAGCAAGGCCACCGGCTTCCCGATCGCCAAGATCGCCGCTCGCCTCGCCGTCGGTTACACCCTCGACGAAATCCTCAACGACATCACCGGCAAGACGCCTGCCTGCTTCGAACCGACGATCGATTACGTCGTCACCAAAATTCCACGCTTCGCCTTCGAAAAATTCCGAGGCAGTCCGGCGGTGCTCACCACCTCAATGAAATCGGTGGGCGAAGCGATGGCCATCGGCCGTTGTTTCGAAGAGTCGTTCCAGAAAGCAATGCGTTCCCTGGAAACCGGATTCTCGGGCTGGGGAGGCGACCGGGAGGAACCGGAACTCACGGATGCTGAGCTGGATCGTCAGCTGAGGACCCCCTCTCCGGAGCGCATCCTCAGTGTGCGAACGGCGATGGTGCGCGGACGCAGCGATGAGGAGATTCATCGGATCAGCAGGATTGACCCCTGGTTCCTGGCCAAACTGCGGCGGATCATTGAGGCGGAGGTCAGGCTGATCAAGGGCAAAAGCCTGGATCAGCTGGATGCCGACAGCTTGTTTGAGGCCAAGCAGCTGGGTTTTTCAGACCGACAGATCGCCTGGCACACCAAAAGCGACGAATTGTCGGTGCGTCAGCGGCGCCATCAGCTCGATGTTCGGGCCGTCTTCAAAACCGTCGACACCTGCGCAGCGGAGTTCGCT
Organism: Synechococcus sp. M16.1; assembly: GCF_014279895.1. Classification (NCBI taxonomy): domain Bacteria; kingdom Bacillati; phylum Cyanobacteriota; class Cyanophyceae; order Synechococcales; family Synechococcaceae; genus Synechococcus; species Synechococcus sp. M16.1. The sequence goes on from NZ_CP047954.1 coordinate 1,378,482, forward strand.
TCCTCCACTCCTTATCACTACTCGACCTACGAGCGTCCCTTGCAGACCCTGCAGGCCGACGGATCCCTCAAGCCCCTTCCCGCTTCATCCGAGGTGAGTCGTCGTGAGGACGGCCGCAAGATGATGATCCTCGGCGGTGGACCCAACCGAATTGGGCAGGGCATCGAATTCGACTACTGCTGCTGCCATGCCTCCTTTGCCGGGCAGGATCAAGGGATCACCACGGTGATGGTGAACAGCAATCCGGAAACGGTGTCCACTGATTACGACACCAGCGACAGCCTCTACTTCGAACCGCTCACCCTGGAGGACGTTCTCAATGTGATCGAAGCGGAGCGTCCCGATGGCGTGGTGGTCCAATTCGGTGGACAAACGCCTCTGAAACTCGCCATTCCTCTGCTGCGCTGGCTGGACAGCGATGAGGGGCGCGCCACGGGCACCAGCATCTGGGGCACCTCCCCTGAATCGATCGACCGGGCCGAAGACCGCGAGCAGTTCGAAGCCATCCTCCGCGATCTGAATATCCGCCAACCCCGCAACGGCTTGGCACGCAGCGAAGAGGAAGCACGGGCCGTGGCCACACGAGTGGGCTACCCGGTCGTCGTACGTCCCTCTTACGTCCTGGGCGGACGGGCCATGGAAGTGGTGTTCGACGAAGAGGAACTCAACCGCTACATGCGCGAAGCCGTGCAGGTGGAGCCCGACCATCCGGTGCTGATTGACCAGTACCTCGAAAACGCTGTTGAGGTGGACGTGGATGCCCTCTGCGATCACACCGGTGCTGTGATCGTGGGTGGTCTGATGGAGCACATCGAACCGGCGGGAATCCATTCCGGCGATTCAGCCTGCTGCTTGCCTTCGGTTTCCCTCGGCGAGGCGGCACTGAACACGATTCGTGAGTGGAGTCGCTCCCTGGCGCAAACCCTCGAGGTGCGGGGTCTGATCAACCTCCAGTTCGCTGTACAGCGCAACACCGATGGTTCGGAAGTCGTCTACATCATCGAAGCCAACCCCCGCGCCTCCAGGACGGTCCCCTTCGTTGCCAAGGCCACAGGTCAACCCCTTGCTCGCCTGGCAACCCGACTGATGGCGGGCGAAACCCTGGCCGACATCGGCATGACCAGCGAGCCGAAGCCGCCGCTTCAGTCGATCAAGGAGGCGGTGCTGCCGTTCCGGCGCTTCCCGGGGGCCGACACGGTGCTGGGGCCGGAAATGCGCTCCACGGGAGAGGTGATGGGATCCGCCGACAGTTTCGGCATGGCCTATGCCAAGGCTGAGCTCGGCGCTGGAGAAGCGCTGCCCACCCAGGGGACGGTGTTCCTCTCCACCCACGACCGCGACAAACAGGCGCTGGTGCCCATCGCCGCTCGGCTGATCGAACTCGGGTTCGATGTGACGGCCACATCAGGCACGGCTCAAGCGCTCGCCAACGCGGGATTGAAGGTGCAATCGGTGCTCAAGGTGCACGAGGGGCGCCCCAACATCGAGGATCAAATCCGCTCCAATCAGGTGCAGTTGGTGATCAACACGCCGATTGGCCGCCAAGCCGCCCATGACGACAAGTACCTGCGTCGGGCAGCGCTCGATTACGCCGTTCCAACGGTGACGACCCTCGCGGGAGCACGGGCAGCTGTGGAGGCGATCTCGGCGCTCCAGCAAGAGCCGAGGCTCAGCATCCATGCCCTGCAGGACGTGCACGCCATGCAGCGTTAGGCCACCGGTAGGGTTGCGGAAGCCACCTCAACGCTGTGACAGCCTCCGTTCCCGTCAAGCCTGGAAGCGACCTGCGTGATGACTTCCGTCGCGCCTACGAGAACCGCTACACCTGGGCGCCTGGATTCTCCGGCTATCGCGGCCGCTGCATCTGGCAGCAGGGCGATCAACGGGTCGAGGGCACCTTTGAGATCGGTGCCGATCTCAAAGCCAAGGTGGACGGCATTGAAAACGAAGAGATCCTCAAGGCGGTGAATTCCCAGCTCTGGGAAGTCGCGATCCATCGCGTGCGTCGCAGCTTCGAGCAGACCCACGGTGAGAACACCTTCACCGCCGGTGACACCAACGAAGTGGGAACCGAAGTGCTCGTCGGCGGCAAGGGAGCCGGGGACAAATACCGCATCAAAGATGACGTGGTGACCATGGTTCACCGCCACATCCACGGCACCGTCGTGACGATCTACACGACCGATGTCACCGACACGGGTGCGGGCTACCTCAGCCACACCTACACCAGTCAGTACGCCGACCCGGCAACGGGAGAAGCCCGGGGCGGTCGCAGCAGCTTCAAAGACAGCTTTGCTGCTCTTCCTGGAGATGGTCCCTGGGTGCTGACCGAGCGGGTCGTGACCACCGAAGCCCATGGCGATACCCCCGCCGGAAGCCAGACCTTCCGTTTTGAAGATCTCGAATCGCTCTGAGTTGATTGCCGGTGCAAGCCGGCTATGAGACCATCCGCCCAAACCTGTTGAAAGGCATGGGCGGAGTCGAGTCGACCATTCAGGCCATCAATGGCCCGATCAACAGCATCGTCTGGGGATGGCCCACCGTTCTTTTGATTGCCGCGACGGGCATTCTTCTGATGGTGGGCCTGCGGTTCATGCCGCTGCAACGGCTGGGCTATGGCATCTCGATGATGCTGCGGCCGGCTGCATCACAAACGGAAGGGGAGATCACCCCCTTCCAAGCGCTGATGACCTCGTTGTCGGCCACGATCGGCACGGGAAACATTGCCGGTGTGGCGGGAGCCATCGCCGTTGGTGGACCTGGTGCCGTCTTTTGGATGTGGATCATCGCGATCTTCGGCATCGCAACCAAGTACGCCGAAGCGGTGCTCGCGGTTCAGTTCCGCGAAACCGATGGAGACGGAAACCACGTGGGTGGGCCGATGTACTACATCCGCAACGGACTCGGCAGCGGCTGGAGCTGGATGGCGGGCCTGTTTGCCCTCTTCGGAATGTTGGCGGGCTTCGGCATCGGCAATGGAGTGCAGGCCTTTGAGGTGTCGTCTGCCTTGAGCCTGATCGGCATCCCGAGGCTGGCGACCGGAGTCGTTTTGGCGGCCCTGGTTTTCGCTGTCGTGATCGGGGGCATCAAACGCATTGCCCAGGCGGCCTCCGCCATTGTTCCGTTGATGTCGATCCTCTACATCGCTTCATGCCTTCTGGTGTTGCTGGCCAATCTGAACAGCGTGCCTGAAGCATTCGCCACGATTTTCTCCAACGCCTTCTCCGGTCAAGCTGCAGCCGGTGGGGCCCTCGGTCAGGTGGTGCTGATGGGCTTCAAGCGGGGCATCTTCTCCAATGAAGCGGGCCTGGGCAGCGCTCCGATCGCCCATGCGGCTGCCAAAACCGATGATCCCGTTCGCCAGGGCACGGTGGCCATGCTGGGCACCTTCATCGACACCCTGATCATCTGCACGATGACTGCCCTGGTGATCATCACCACCAAAGCCAATCTGATCCTCGATGCAGCCGGCGACAAGCTCAGCGGCGCAGACCTCTCCATCGCGGCCTTCAACACCGGCATCGCCGGCAGCGGCGTGGTGGTCACCCTGGGATTGGTGGTCTTCGCCTTCACCACCATTCTCGGCTGGAGCTTCTACGGCGAACGCTGCACCACCTATCTCTTCGGTGATTCCGCCGTGCTGCCCTTCCGTCTGACTTGGGTGGCTGTGGTCGTGATTGGTGCTGTCGCCGGCGACCGCGGTGTGATCTGGTCGATTGCCGACACGCTCAATGGCCTGATGGCCCTCCCGAACCTCGTGGCCCTGATCCTGCTCTCCGGAACCGTGTTCAAACTCACCAAGGCCTACAGCTTCAGCGACTGAGCAGAACGACGAGCAATAAAAAGGGGGGCTTACAGCCCCCCTTTTTTGTTGGCAGTCAATCAACCCTGATCGGGCAACGGAGTCACGGACTTGAGCCTTTCATTGAGCTGAGTCGCCAAGCTCTGACGACCCACCGCCAGAACCTTGAGGGTGTCTTCGTGCATCCGCAGTTGAGCATCGGCAACCTGCATGCCACGCACAAGCTCCTTGAGCTCATCAGGAAGGGTGTTGAGGTCGTAGCGCTTGCCTTCAAAGGTCAAGACGGGGTTGTTGGCTGCGGAATCAGTCATCGTTCATCGCCGGGATGGCGGTGTACCGGCGGCCAGATCGTAGAGGGCTTCAGGACTTCTGCCGATCTCGAATGAACTGCCGTTCGCACAATTCGCGGTAACGCCCACCACGCTGCATCAACTCGTCGTGGGTTCCTCGATCGACCACGGCTCCCTTTTCAAGAACCACAATGCGATCGGCCTCCTGCACCGTCGCCAGACGATGGGCGATCACCAACACGGTTCGCCCCTTCATCGCCTGCTTCAGTCCGAGTTGCACCGCCGCCTCGGCTTCGGCATCAAGGGCACTGGTGGCTTCATCCAGCAGCAACAGCGCTGGATTGCCAAGCACCGCCCGTGCAATGGCGATCCGCTGCAGTTGGCCACCGGAAACGTTGGTTCCCCGTTCCTCGAGCTGGGTGTCATACCCCTGGGGCAAGGCACGGATGAAATCATCCGCATTGGCCAACCGTGCCGCATCGCGCACCTCGTCGTCCGTCGCACGACGGCCAAACCGAATCGCTTCGGCAATGGTTCCGGAAAATACGGTGGTGCGCTGCGGAACCAGGGCCACCTGCTGACGCAGCTCGCGAGCGCGCATCAAGCTGATGTCGGTGCCGTCGAGACGGATCTCGCCCTGTTGCGCCGTGTTGAACCGGAGCAGAAGCGACAGCAGGGTGCTTTTACCCGCACCGGAGGGGCCAACGATGGCCAGCACCTGGCCCGCATCCACCCGCAGATTCAGCTGACGCAACACCTGCTGGGCTGGATCATAGCCAAAGCTCACCTGGTCAAAGACCAGATCACCCTGAAGTACACCGATGGCTTGCGCCTCAGCTGGATCCGCAGCCTCCTGAGGCTCGCGCTCGATCTCCCGCAGACGTCGCAGCGACGCCTGACCCTGCTGAAATTCGTTGAAGTTGTTGGTGACGTGGGCAATGGGATCGATCAGCACGATCAGCCCTGTCAGGTAACTGCTCAGTCCGGCAATACTCAGATCACCGCTCTGGATTCGCCAGGCTCCGAGAGCCAGCACGGCAAACAGACCCACCACCTCGATGGTGCCAACCACCGGATGCTGGAGCGCCACAAGGCTGTAGGTGCGGTGGCGGGCCTGCCGGTGTTGATCGATTTCCGTCTCAAAACGGTCCTGCAGCCAGGGTTCGGCGGCAAAAGCACGCACCAGGGGCAAACCTTCGATGGCCTCACCCAGCAAACCGGCCAGTTCGCTCACCTTTTTCTGACTGCGTTCAGTGGCCGCCATCACGCGAGCACCAAACAGGCTGATCAGCCAGACGATCACCGGCGCCAGCAGGAGGATGGCCAGCGTCAGTTTCCAGTCGAGCCAGAGCATCATCCCCAGCACCGCAACGAGCTGAAGAACGCTGGGGACCGTGTCGTGAATGGTCTTGTACAGCACCTCGCTGACGCGATCGGCGTCTTCGGTGAAGCGGTAGGTGAGATCACCGGCCGAGAGCTTCTCCAGTGCCCCCAGCTCCACGGTCTGCAGGCGGCGGAACAGATCACGCCGTAAGTCCTGGCTCACCAGCAATGCAGGGCCGGCAAGAAGCGAGTCCTGACCGAACTGGGCGATCTTCTGAACAGCAAAGATCAGCAACGCCAGCCCGATCAGCGGAAGCACGCGAGCCAAATCACCCGAGCCCAGCGCGGGAAACAACTCCCCGGCCAGCTGCACGAGCAGCGGAAAGCTGCCCACGTAAATCGCCATGCAGCAGCCCCCCCAGAGCAGTTCCCGCAGGTGGGGGCTAAGCAAAGGCAGCAGCCGGCGAAAACCGGCCTGGGATGAGGTCAGCATCGCGGCACAGTATCAATGGTGAGCTCAAAACTCTGCCCAATGAAGCTGGATCAGTTCCTGAAATGGAAGGGTTGGGTCTCCACCGGCGGTGAAGCGAAGCAACGCATCCAGATGGGTGAAGTGGAGGTGAATGGAAGCGTTGAAACCCGGCGGGGACGTCAGCTTTCCCCGGGAGATCGGGTTGTGCTTGCTGGGGAGGAGTCCGTTGTCGGCAGCGAAAACGCGACCGGGCCGTAAGTTGGCTGCCACATTCCATGGGGAAGCAAGGCGTGCGCAGACCGGTGATCGCTGGCAACTGGAAGATGCACATGACTTGTGCCCAGTCGCGGGAGTTCATGGAAGCCTTCCTGCCACTGATTGCTGACACCCCGGACGACCGCGACCTGGTGCTGGCACCACCCTTCACGGCGCTGTCGACCATGGCGGAACTCAGCCAGAACTCCCGGGTCTGCCTTTCGAGCCAGAACGTGCACTGGGAAGGCCAGGGAGCCTTCACCGGGGAGATCTCCCCAGCCATGCTCAAGGAGCACGGGGTGACCCACACGATCGTGGGCCATAGCGAACCGCGGAAATACTTCAGTGAAAGTGACGAACAGATCAACCACCGGGCCCGCTCCTCACAGTCCAACGGCCTGATTCCGATCGTTTGCGTTGGCGAAAGCGATGAGCAGCGCGAGCGGGGCGAAGCTGAACGGGTGATCCGCCGTCAGATCGAGCAGGGCCTGGAGGGTCTCGATGCAGAGAAACTGGTGGTGGCCTACGAACCGATCTGGGCGATTGGCACAGGCAAGACCTGCGCAGCCGAAGAAGCCAACCGCATCTGTGGTCTGATCCGTAGCTGGGTGGGTTCCCCCGATCTGGTGATTCAGTACGGCGGCTCCGTCAAACCCAGCAACATTGATGAGTTGATGGGCATGAGCGATATCGACGGTGTGCTGGTGGGGGGTGCTTCCTTGGAGCCCGAAAGCTTTGGACGAATTGCCAACTACCAAGCGGCTTGATTCAGGCGGCTGGCCCCAGGGTTGGGGCCAACGCACAGCTGTGATGGGGGTGATCAACGTCACCCCGGATTCCTTCAGTGATGGAGGGAGATTTCTGGCGAGCGAACGGGCCCTTGCTGAAGCTCAGCGGCAACTGAGCCGTGGTGCGGACGTGTTGGATCTGGGGGCGCAAAGCACCCGACCCGGAGCGGAGGAGGTGGGCGCCGAAGAGGAGTTGCTAAGGCTCCTGCCAGCGCTGAAGAGCATCCGGCAGCACTGCCCAGCGGTGCTGATCTCCATCGACACGTTTCTGGCGCCGGTGGCCGCCAAGGCACTGGAAGCAGGGGCCAACTGGATCAATGATGTAAGCGGTGGCCGTCGGGATCCCGATCTGCTGAGGGTGGTCGCCGATGCGGGCTGTCCGGTGGTGCTGATGCACAGCCGCGGCGACAGCCAAACCATGGATCAGCTCACGACCTATGCCGATGTCGTGGCAAATGTGAAAGAAGCGTTGCTGGAGCGCAGTGAAGCTGCGATTCAAGCCGGCGTTGATGAAAGCCAAATCATCTGGGATCCGGGTCTCGGCTTCGCCAAGACCCACGAGCAGAACCTGCAGCTGCTGCGGGATCTGGAACAACTCACTGCAGGGCCGCGACCGGTGCTGATCGGCCCTTCACGCAAACGCTTCATCGGGGCCGTGCTGGATGAACCCAGACCCAAAGCGCGTCTCTGGGGAACAGCTGCCGTGGCATGCCGCTGCGCCCAGGCCGGTGCTGCCGTGCTGCGGGTGCACGATGTGGGGCCCATCAGCCAGACGCTGCGCATGGCAGCTGCACTCTGGTGAGCTCCACGATCTTTGTTCAGATCGCGGCCTACAGGGATCCGGATCTCCCCGCCACACTGCACAACCTGATCGAGCGGGCGGCCAAGCCAGAGCGCCTGCGCTTCGGCATCTGCCTGCAACTGGCGACTGATGACCCGCCCCACTGGGGAACAAGCGCATTTCCGGATCATCCACACCTGAAGTGCATCAGGTTCGATGCAGCGGAAAGCCGCGGGGCCTGCTGGGCCCGACGACAGGCTCAGGGTGTTTACGGCGGAGAAGACTTTCTGCTGCAAATCGACAGCCACATGCGGGCCGTGGAGCACTGGGATGACCTGTTGCTGACGACCTGGAGGGAATGCAGCGATGAGCGCGCCGTTCTCAGTGTTTACCCGAACGGCTTTCAACAGCCGTGCCGTTTGCAGACATCAACCCTGCCTGTGATGGCAGCCGCCGGTTTCGATTCCTACGGCATTCTCAAACTGCGAGGCATCAGCCGATTCCAACTTCCAGAAGAACAACCTGATCGCCCCATCCCCGGTGCATTTATCGCCGGAGGATTCCTGTTCGGCCCGGGCTCAATCGTGAGCGACGTGCCCTACGACCCCGATCTCTACTTCTATGGAGAAGAGATTGCCATTTCGGCACGACTGTGGACGTCAGGCTTCAACATCTACGCCCCAAATCGCCTACTGCTGTTTCATCTCTACAAGACAGAACATACCGATCAAGAGCATGCAGCCACCCATTGGGGCGATCACAGCAATTGGCACGATTACAACCTTCACGCACTCAAACGTGTACACACACTGCTCGGCAGTCTCAACAACGCACCGGCATCAATCCGCTGCCTGAATGATGAGATTGGCGAACTTAAACCCTTTGGATTAGGGAAAAAACGTAGCCTGCATATGTATCAACAATGGGCTGGAATTGATTTCAAAACGGCAGCGATCAGCCAGGCCGCAAGACATGCAGAATTCAAACCCATGAAAGCCTGATTTGCACAGCATTCATCGCCAATAAAAAAACCAGAGTCCGGCAGGGACTCTGGTTTTGATGCTCAACACTTGGTCGACGATCAGTCGGTGACAACACCCTCAATCCGATCCTCAACCTCCTGGTACAGCTCCTGAAGCTGCTCGATGTTTTCATCCGAGGTCTCCCAGTATCCGCGGCCATGCACCTCGAGCAGGGTGCCCACGATCTGACGGAAGCTGTTGGGGTTGAGTTCCAGCAGACGCTTGCGCATCTCAGGATCGTTGATGAAGGTTTCGTTGGCTTCTTCGTAGACGAAGTTGTCAACGGCACCGCTGGTGGCACTCCAACCCAAGGTGAAGTTGAGGCGCTTGGCCACCTCACGCACACCCTCGTAGCCGGAGTCGAGCATGCCTTCGTACCACTTGGGATTCAGCAGCTTGGTGCGTGAATCCAGGCGGATCGTTTCACTCAGCGACCGCACCTGGGCGTTGGCCGTGGTGGTGTCAGCGATGTAGCTGGTGGGAGCTTTGCCGTCATCACGCAGGCCAGCAATGAGCTTGGTGGGGTCGGAGTCGAAGTAGTGGCTCACATCGGTGAGAGAGATCTCAGCCGAATCGAGATTCTGGAAGGTGACATCCGCCGTCTTCATCACGTTCTCGAACACCTCCCGCTTCTGGTTCATCTCACCAGGATTGTCGGCATTGAAGGCGAAGGTCTTGCGAGAGAGGTACATCTCCTGCAGCTCACCTTCCTCCTCCCAGGTGCTGTTCTCCACCGCGAGGTTGACGTTGGAGCTGTAGCTGCCGCTGGCATTGGAGAACACCCGGCACGCCGCATCGCGCAGGCTCGTGCCTTCTTTCTCCGCCTGCTCGAGGGCGTGCTTGCGGACGAAGTTCTGCTCCAGAGGCTCGTCGGCCTCGGCAGCCATCTTCACGGCCTGATCTATCAGCGCCATCTGGTTGATGAACAGATCGCGGAACACACCGGAGCAGTTCACCACCACATCAACGCGGGGGCGGCCGAGTTCTTCCAGGGGAATCAGCTCAAGCTTGTTCACCCGACCCACGGAATCCGGCATCGGCTTGACGCCAACGAACCAGAGGATCTGAGCCAGAGATTCGCCGTAGGTCTTGATGTTGTCGGTTCCCCAGAGCACGCAGGCGATGGTTTCGGGCCAGGTGCCCTGCTCCTCGCGCTGACGCTCAATCAACTTGTCGACAACACTCTTGGCTGCAGCCACCGCCGCACGGGTGGGGATCGCCTGCGGGTCGAGGGCGTGGATGTTCTTGCCGCTGGGCAGCACACCAGGATTCCGAATCGGATCACCACCGGGGCCCGGAAGGATGTATTCACCATCGAGAGCCTTCAGCAGACTCTCCATTTCCATGTCGGCACACACCTGCTCAAGGCAGAAGCGCAGATAGGCAAAGAGCTTGTCGAGCTCGGTGGCATCGATCTGCACGAAGCCAGCACTGCAGCAGGCCCGCAGCCAAGGTGAGGGGAGCTTGAAGCCGAACTTGGCCAGCAGGTCGTAGAACCAACCGAAGCTGTTGCGCAGGCTGACCCGGCCATCACGGCCGGTGAGGGTGCGAACCATGGCGCCAATGGCAGCGCGGGATGTCTCCGTGATCGTGCGGTTGAGCTCAACATCGGCGAGGACGCCCTCGTCGTTGCCTTTGTAGATGTCTTCGATCGAGCGGCCCATCGCCTCAGCCAGCAGGCCGGGGAGTGAGCGCAGCCCATCCTCCTCACGCTCGAGAGCAGCGATGTTCACCAAGGTGGCGACAGCTTCCTCTGCGGTGGGGGGCTTGCCAATGGTGTGCAGGCCACAGGGAAGGAGACGGCTTTCGATCTCCATCAACTGGCGGTAAACTGCGCCCACCAAGGCATCACGACCCTCCAGGTCGAGGGTCGAGGCATCCTCCTCAGGAAGGTCGACATCCTTATCGAGATTGCACTGACGTGCCGTCTCGATGATCGTGTTGACGATCTGAATGCCGCGGCCACCCTCACGCAGCTGCTGGTAGGAGCCCACCAGCTCACCCAGTTCCTTCAGGCCTTTGTAAAGGCCTGCATTTTCAGCCGGAGGGGTGAGGTAGCTGATGGTGGAGGCATAACCCCGCCGCTTGGCGATGGTGGCCTCTGAGGGGTTATTGGCGGCGTAGTAGTAGAGGTTGGGCAGCGCACCGATCAGTGAATCGGGATAGCAGGTTTCGCTCATGCCCATCTGCTTGCCGGGCATGAACTCAAGGGAGCCGTGGGTGCCGAAGTGGAGCACCGCATCAGCCTTCCAGATCTTCTGGAGATAGGTGTAATAAGCGGCGAAGCCGTGGTGGGGGCTGGCGCTGCGGGAATAGAGCAGGCGCATCGGATCACCCTCGTAGCCGAAGGTGGGCTGAACGCCAACGAAAACGTTGCCGAAGTGGCGACCGAAAACCAGCAGGTTCTGGCCATCGCTGTTGAGGTTGCCGGGGGGCTTGCCCCAGTTCTCTTCGAGCCGTTCGGAGTAGGGCGTCAGACGCTCATACTCCTCAACGCTCATGCGGTGGGCGATTGAAAGCTCCGGAGAGCCCTGCATGGCATCGGCGTCGTTGATGACGGCCTCCAACAGCTCTCGGGGCGTGGAAGGCAGGTCCTGCACGTCGTAGCCCTTCGCCTTCATCTCCTGCATCACCCGATGGATGGAGCCGAAGACGTCGAGGTAAGCCGCCGTACCGACATTGCCCTTGTCGGGAGGGAAGCTGAACACGGTGATCGCCAGCTTCTTCTCGTTGCGGGGCTTGATCCGCAGCGAAGACCAGCGGATGGCCCGCTCAGCAATGGCATCAACCCGGTCTTGAAGGGTGTGCGCCTTGCCGGTGGCATCGTCGCGACCCGAAAGAACGATGGGCTCGATGGCGCCATCCAGTTCCGGAATGGCGATCTGCAGGGCCACCTGCACCGGGTGCAGGCCAAGGTCGCTCTGTTCCCACTCCTGGGTGGTCTGGAAGACGAGGGGAAGCGCCACCATGTAAGGACGGTTGAGCTTCTTCAGCGACTCAATCGCCTTGGGGTGGTCCTGACGGGCCGGACCTCCGACCAGCGCAAAACCGGTGAGGGAGACGATGCCGTCCACCAGGGGCTGCTCGGGATTGAGCGGGTCGTAGAAGAAAGCGTTGACCGGCTTGGAGAAGTCGAGACCGCCGCAGAAGATCGGAATCACGCGAGCGCCACGGAACTCCAGCTCCTGGATGGTGGCCACGTAATGGGCATCGTCACCGGTGACGATGTGGCTGCGCTGCAGCACCAAGCCGATCACCGGCCCTTTGCGGGCTTCCTCAGAAAGGTCGGTGCGGCTGGAGGTCCAGTTCAGATATTCCTTGAGGTCCTCGAACATCGAGGGGGCTAGGGGGTGCCAGATGCCGAGGTCGGGGAACACTTCGGGCTCCGCCACCTCCATTGCCGGGCGCTTGTCACCTTCTGCAGCTGGGAAGACGTACTTGTCCGCCAGCATCAACAGGAAGTTGCGCAGGTTGTCGGGGGTACCGCCCAGCCAGTACTGGAAGCTGAGCATGAAACTGCGGGCGTCCTGCGCCTTCTCAACCGGCAGGTACTTGAGAACGGTGGGCAGCGTGTTCAGCAGCTTGAGCATCGCGTCCTGGAAACCAGCACCTCCGGCTTCCTTCCGCTTCTTCATGAAGCCGGCGATGGCGCTCTTGCTCTGACCGAGCTGGGCCATGGAGAAGCTGCCCAGCTTGTTGAGACGCATCACCTCCGGCATGGACGGGAAGACCACAGCCGCCTTGAGTCGGTCGCGGTGGGGGGCAACGGCGTCCACAACCTTCTGCGCCAGATCTTCGATGAAGATCAAGGAGGCCACAAAGACATCAGCCTCAGCCACATCGGCACAGAAGCCGGAGTAGTTGTCGTCGTCGCGGAGTTCTTCGATCAGATAGCCGCTGAGCTCGATCCCGAGATCGCCACCCGATGCATTGAGAGCCGTCGCTGCCTGGGTGAGGGCGTTTTGGTACTGGGGCTCCAGCACCACATAAACCGCCTTCATGACGGACTTGTGGTTCTGGCCCTCCACAGGAGCAACGCGGCGATCGGCGGAGCGGACCTGTGTGAACATCAGCGCGCTTTGAGCAATGTGAAGAACCTTACGGCGACTGGCCCTTAGGGCGCGAGGATTTCTGATCGGCCGTTACACGAGCCGACCCATAGGCTTTGAAGCGTCTGCTGCGCTTTCATGACCGCTCCGATTCCCGTCGTTGTTGCCGGTGCCCTGGGGCGCATGGGCGCCGAGGTGATCAAGGCTGTGGTGGGAGCCGAAGACTGCAGCCTGGTTGGCGCCATCGACAACACCCCCGGCAAAGAAGGGGCAGACGTGGGTCTGGAGCTGGGCCTTGGCGAACTGGAGGTGGCCGTGACGGCTGATTTCGAAGGCTGTCTCTGCGCTGTGAGCCAATCGGTGCGGGACAGCGGCAGCGGCGCCGTGTTGGTGGATTTCACCCACCCCTCCGTTGTTTATGAGCACACCCGCGCGGCGATCGCCTACGGCGTTCACCCCGTGATCGGAACCACTGGACTCTCGCCTGAACAACTCAACGACCTCACCGAGTTCTCGGCCAAAGCGTCCGTGGGTGGGGCCGTGATTCCCAATTTCTCCGTGGGCATGGTGCTGTTGCAGCAAGCCGCAGCCGCAGCGGCGCGCTTCTACGACCACGCGGAGCTGACGGAACTGCACCACAACCGCAAGGCGGACGCCCCCAGCGGCACCTGCATCAAAACCGCTGAGCTGATGGAGGAGCTGGGCAAGAGCTTCAATCCCGAGGAAGTGGATGAGCACGAATCCCTTACGGGCTGCCGCGGCGGACAGCGGGACAGCGGCCTGCGGCTGCACTCCGTACGGCTGCCAGGCCTGGTGGCTCACCAGGAAGTGATGTTCGGTGCCCCGGGGGAGACCTACACCCTGCGTCACGACACCATCGATCGTTCCGCCTACATGCCTGGGGTGCTGCTCACGGTGCGCAAGGTGGGCAGCCTCGGCAGCCTTGTGTACGGCCTCGAGCGGCTGATCTGAAGGCGACACCATGCTCATTCCCCTCCGCCCCGGTGAACTGCAACGGCTGATCCCCGCTGTTGCCACCGGCAACCAGTTCCGCTTTGCACTTGGCAACCCCCAAGAGGTGCTGCAGCGCCTGATGATCGCCGCCATCGGTGGGGTGATCACGTTCCTGATCTACAACCAGGCGCAGCTCGGCAGCCGCTGGGGCCCCGTCTGGCTGGTGATCAGCGTTGTGTTCTTTCTATATGTGCTGTGGGGCCCGATCGTTCAGGCCGGCCAGCGCAACGCCACGCTGCGGCGCTATCCCGCCGCTGCCCTGTTTGAGGGCGAGGTGGCGGACGTGATCAGGCGAGAGCGGGTGGAAAACCGCCACGAACAGGCCGACAGCCGCGGGCGGCTGGAACTCGTGGAGAACCGACGCACCTGGATGCTGCTCGAACTGGAAGACGAGGAGGGTTACCTCGGCCGGGTGGCCTTTCCGATGGAGAAAAAACATCAGTCGATCCGCCGCGGCAGCCTGATCCGCTGCCTGGTTCTGAGCGAGCGCAAGGATTTCTCAAAAGTCGGAGCCCTCAGCGATGCCTGGCTGCCGGGCATGCGGATGTGGGTTGGCGAGTACCCCTTCCTGCTCCGCCCCGCCTTTGAGGAGCTCTGCCAACTCCGCCTGAACAGCCGGCGTTGAGCAACAGGCGTTGAACAGCCACTGCTGAACATTTCTTAAACCTGGTTTACACTTCTTAGCAATCAATCGGCGGCATCCATGTCCCAGTCCTCTCCCACCACTCCTGTCGTGCGCGGTGCACAGGTCACCACGGAAGATGGCGGCCGCCTCAACGCCTTTGCCACGGAACCCCGCATGGAAGTGGTTGAAGCAACCCAGGGTTGGGGTTTCCACGATCGCGCCGAAAAACTGAACGGCCGCATGGCCATGCTCGGTTTCATCGCTCTGCTGGCGACTGAACTGGCCCTGGGCGGCGAATCCTTCGTTCACGGGCTGCTCGGCCTGGGCTGATCACCTCGCGCTGGATCGGGATGGCTGGTCAGACTCCCTAAATGGCTCCATCCCCTCCAGAGATTCATGTTTTGGGAGCTGGTCCCACCGGTGCCCTCACCGCTCTCGCCCTCGGCCTCCGTGGTCAGCGCGTGGTCCTGTTTGACCCGCTGACGGCATCGGAACTTCAGGCCAGAAGCCGGGCATACGCCATCACCCACTCCAGCCGCCGGTTGTTGACCAATCTGGGCCTTTGGAACGACCTGCGCGATGCCTTGGTTCCCTTCCGTGATCTGGATTTGCGGGACGGAGCCACCAACGCCCGCGTTCTCTTCGGCGAGGACGATCTGGCATCAGCCAATCGACACCACGACGGCATTGGCTGGATCCTCGATCACCGGCCCTTGATGAAGCTGTTGCTGGCTCGGCTCGAGGCCAATGGCAACGTGGCGATGCACCTGTCCGAACCAAGCCCTGATCCAAGCGCTGATGCTCTGATCGTGGCGGCTGACGGACCTCGCTCCCCCACACGGGAGGCCTGGGGCATCCGTCACTGGGGCATCCGCTATCGCCAGGGGTGTCTGACCGCCAAAGTTGTCCTGAGGGGACTCCCCCACGACAGGGCCTGCGAGTTGTTTCGCCCGGAAGGCCCTCTCGCCGTTTTGCCCCTGGGGCAGGGCACGTTCCAGGTGGTGTGGAGTGCACCCTGGCAGCGTTGCCAGCAGCGCAGCACGTTGCAGCGCAGTGCCTTTCTCGATCAGCTGGCCGCTGTTCTACCGGAGGGGATTGAACCGGATTTCCTTCTGGATCAGCCCCGAGCCTTCCCCCAGCAATGGCTGCTGGCTCGCCGCTTTCATCTCGGACGGGGCGTGCTGATCGGCGAAGCGGGCCACCGCTGCCATCCCGTGGGAGGCCAGGGACTCAATCTCTGCTGGCGTGATGTGGAAGGTTTGTTGCGCGCCGTGGAGCGGGGCGGCAGCGCCACAACAATCGCTCGACGCTACGGGATGAGCCGCTGGCTCGATGTGCTTCAGGTGGGTGTGGCGACGGATCTTCTGGTGCGGGTGTTCTCCAACCGCCAACCGCTGTTACTGCCCCTGCGGCGTTTGGCCCTGCTGCTGCTGAAACAGTTCTCTGGGCTGCGCCAGCTCAGCCTGCGGGCCATGAGTGACGGCCCCATGCAGCTCTGGCGGGCCTTGCCAAACTGAGCCAAGCGCGGGTCGCGACCATGGTGATGTCCAGCCAGCGGCAACCCCCAGCAACAGACGCCTTGCTGCAATTCCTTCAGCGCCGTTTGGGGTTGAGTCCAAGCGCCCTTGAGCTGGGGCAACGCCAGGCGGAACTGGAACAAGCCCCCCTCCCGATCGTGCTGTGGAGCTTCGGGTTGTTGAGTTTGCAGCAGTTGGAAGACGTCTTCGACTGGCAGAACAGTCAGCCGTAGCGCAACAACGCGTCCACGGGCTGGCCTGCGGGCAAGGCTTGACGGCCTCCAAGCCCTGCCAGCTCGATCACAAAGGCAAAGCCCACCAAGCAACCACCGGCCTGCTCCACCAGTTGTCCCGTTGCTGCAGCCGTTCCACCGGTGGCCAACAGATCGTCCACCACCAGCACCCGGGGTGAATTCTCAAATGCATCGGCTTGGATCTCCAGCCGATCGGTGCCGTACTCCAAGGCGTAATCCAGACCCACCACCTCACCGGGCAGCTTTCCGGGCTTCCGGACAGGCACGAAGCCAAGCCGTCGGTCGCTGGCCAAAGGTGCCCCAAAAATGAATCCCCGGGATTCGATCCCCACGATCAGATCAGGCTTCACCTGGTCGCAGAACGCACCCAGCTGGCGGATCACCTCGGCCATGGCTTCGGGCGACCGCAGCATCGGGTTGATGTCTCGAAACAGAATTCCAGGCTTGGGAAAATCTGGAATTGAGCGAATGTGCGACTGAAGATCCAAATCCAGGTGACGCAATGGCGGTGCCCCTGGCATCATCGCAGCCATGACTGAAGCTCCAGCCCCCAGCGCACCCACCGACGGCGCGCGTCTCAGCCGACGGGGCGTCGAGCGTCTCGACCTGTTGCTACTGACCATTGAGGCTCTCGACCTCAATGGTGGCGAGGCGATGGTCTGGACCAGCCAGCAGATGGGACTCCAGGCGCAATTCCCCAACCGGGTTGAACTTTGGAAGCGGCGCTGTCACAACCCGCTTCGGCGCACCACCCGGCGGGACCAGCTCGACCCGGTGGACGCCGAATCGCTGATCTGCCTGGTGTGTGCCATGGCTGATCGGCTCTACCCCATGCTCCATCAACTCCTTTCGAGCCGCGAACCGGAACAGCTCACCCAACAGCGTTGGCAGTTGTTCCACGAGCGCCTGCGGGACCTGATTGAGGAGCGGATGAATCAGCGCCGGGAAGCCGTTGTTCGCCTGCTCACGATGGAGCCGGCGGGCCCTGTGCACCGTCAGCTGATCAGCACCCTGGCGTTCTGCGCAGGCCCAGGAGGAATCGATCGTCTTCGCGCAACCCTGCTCGACCCCACGCCCTAGGCCGACCATGTTGAAAACGACATACCAATACGAACAGACCGCAGCACGGCTGGTGGTGGAGGGCTTGCCTGACCTCTCCGCCGGACATTCGAATGAAGTGATCGGCATCCTGTCGTCCTGGCGGCTGCAGTTGATCGGAGCACCGGAACTGGAAGGCACTCGAGATCATCTCGAGGCTCTGATGGCAGCGGTGATGCCCTACGCAAGGCATCGCTTGTCCGGCGTGCAGCGCCGGTTTGGCCTGGAAAACGGTTTTGTGAGCATCGCGCCGGATCAGGCCAACCATCGGCTGGAACTGCGCAGCAGCCGAGAGGGCGTTGAGCCTCTGCAACTGAAGCTCGATGACGCCGAACTGGCCGATCTGGTGCGTTGCCTCGATCGCTTGCGGCTCGACAACCGGGTCAAGCTGGCCTGGACGTTCCCCGAGGACCGCCCGTTGAAGCGTCAGGAGATCGTCGATCGCATTCCTCTGCAGAAACGCCTCGGACCTCCCCTTCTGGCTGGTGTTGCTCTGGCGTGCAGCATCGCCACCGCCTGGCTTGTGCCTCTTCCCCAGGAAACCAAGGAGACATCGCCAACACCGGCACCGGTGGGCAAGCCTGAAACGCAGTCCGACCGTTGACGTGCAGGAAACACGCTTCAGAATCGCCGCAGTGACGGCACCCTGATCACACCGATGCCATGAGGAAGGCGCGCCGAAGCAGCAAACGTGATCAACGACGGGTCTTCCGCCCCCGTCGTCGCTTCCCCTATGGCCCCGTCCTGCGTCAGTTGACGGTTGTCGTGCTGATGCTGGCTGCTGCCGCAGGGATTGCAGTGCTGCTGAATCAGCTGCCCCAGCAGGTGGACATCATGCTGCTGCTGAGCAAGGCCATTGATGACCTGATCGGCGGCGTTCAGCAACTGCTGGAAGCCATGCTCGGGCTCGCCGCCATCGTGCTGGTCGCTGCTATCGCACTTCTGGCGGGCATCCTCTTGCTTGGTGCGCTCTGGAGGTTGATTCGCATCATCCGACTGGTGTTGTCGCCCCCTATTCAAGGCAGGCGCTGAAGCCGAAAGCACCAGACATTCCGTAACAAATCGGACCAGATCGACCCCGCAGATTGCAGCGCTGGCAGAACTGAACTGGCGATCCACCGAAAGCATGAGCCAGCCCGTCGACCACGACATGACAGCCGTCCTCGAGGCCATCGATCACTACAGCGATGGCGACGTCGACCAACCGCAGGAAATCATGGTGGAGCTGCAGGAGGGTTGCTCCAACAAGCACAAACGGCTGAACAAAAAGGTCTACGAAAAAGAGCTGGCCAAACTCCAGACGGAACTGGTGAAGATGCAGTACTGGGTGAAAGTCACCGGCTTTCGCATGATCATCCTGTTCGAAGGGCGGGACGCCGCAGGCAAGGGAGGATCGATTAAACGGCTGACGGAGCCCTTGAACCCCAGGGGATGCCGGGTGGTGGCCTTGGGCACGCCTTCAGAGCATCAGAAAAGCCAGTGGTATTTCCAACGCTATGTGGAGCATTTTCCCAGTGCCGGAGAAATCGTTGTCTTTGATCGGAGCTGGTACAACCGGGCCGGCGTGGAAAAGGTGATGGGCTTCGCGACACGCGAACAAGTGGAGCAGTTTTATGTGTCGTGCCCACAGTTTGAGCAAATGCTGGTGCAGGACGGAATCCTGTTACTCAAATACTGGTTCTCCATCAACGATGATGAACAGGAAAAACGTTTCCAGGAACGCATTGATAACGAAGAGCGTCGCTGGAAGATGAGTCCGATGGACATCGAGTCGCGCAACCGCTGGGTGGAGTACTCGAAAGCGAAGGACACCATGTTTGCCAAGACGCATATCCCGGAGGCCCCATGGTTCACCGTGGAGGCCAATGACAAGCGCCGCGCCCGCTTGAATTGCCTGCGCCACATTCTCAGCAAGGTGCCCTATGAAGACATGACACCGCCACCCATCAAGATGCCGAAGCGCCCGAAGCAAGGAAGCTACAAACGGCCTCCTTTCAACGAGCAATTCTTTGTACCTAACAACTATCCATACAAGGACTGAGAAAACAGTGAGCAAAAGAGAAAAGCAATAATTTCAGGGCAACTATTAGCTTGGGCTGCTTCAATCAAGCAGCCCTTTTTCATGCGAAAAATAATTATTTTTACGTTCACTTACTCAAGTAAAAGCTAGCCGACCCGCAAAAAACCACCTCGCTTGGCTTGAGGTCACACAGCAGCACGCTTTAAGGTGATCGACCATCCAGTTCTGCAGGCTTTGCTCGGTTCCTGGCAAGTCCTAATGCGGTGTATCGCCAGCGCACTGTTCCTGGTGGCCCATGGTCTGCTGGTGCTGGAGCACATCACCATTGGAACGGCACTGCATGGGATTGCGGAGTTGTTCCTTGCCCCCTGGGCCATCCGCCACAAAGCCTGGGACATCATCGTGATCGGACTGATTTTCTGCGTCTTCGACCTGTGGGGAACGCTGCGTCTGACCGGCGTGTTGGTCTAAGGCCCTTCAACCACTCAGCCTCTGGGACCAAAACCCAAACAGCTGCCACGACGACCAGAGGAACATCCCCAGGAAGACCCAGTTCAGCCAAGCCGGACGTCGGTCGTTTTCAAACATCTCTCAGGACAGCGAAAGGCGACACCTGACCTTATCGGTGTCGACCGGATCACTTCGCCGACGAACTCCAATCGGCGGAACGAAACGACACATTGGCACCACCACTACGTTTCAGGTCGTGCATGCCCTCCAGCTGGTTGTACACCGACAAGAGCTGCCGCCGCATGTGGTCGGTATGGGGCAGATCAGCGATCAAACGCAACACATCCTCCAGGGATCGCTTGGCATCGATTACCAAACGACAATCGGGGCTGCCAGGCTCGTCTCGCATAGGATCTGAAGCGATTTAATCCATTCAGCAGAAAATCTCTGCTTGCGGGTGTCTGATCCCATACCAACGCGGCGATATTCAGCAGAAATTCAGAGTTTGGCCACAACCGGCAATCTGAGGCTGCTGAACCACGACAACAACACCAGCAGGGATGAAGCCCAGAGGCAGGCCTGCATGCCCGCGGCTTCGGTTCGGCCGAGCATGAACACTGCCCCTGAGAGCAACGTGCCCATCAAGCGTCCGGCCGCATTGGCCATGTAATAGAAGCCCACATTGAGGCTGACGCTCTCCGCATCGGTGTAAGCCAGCACCATGTAGGAGTGGATCGACGAATTCATCGCGAACACCACCCCAAAGGCGGCTAGGCCTGCGGTGATGGCGACCGCCACATCCACCTGGCGCCACAGCGCCACCGAGATCAGGGCGGGAATGGCGGTGAGCAGAGCACTCCAGAACTGCACAGCAGATGCTCCCGGGGATGTGGTCTGCCCCCAGAGCCGTCTCAGACCAGGCGATGATCCCTGAACGATCCCGTAGCCAATCACCCAGAGACCAAGGAAGCCACCGATCTCCCAGAAACTCC
The DNA here is from genome assembly GCF_014279895.1 of Synechococcus sp. M16.1. Taxonomy (NCBI): domain Bacteria; kingdom Bacillati; phylum Cyanobacteriota; class Cyanophyceae; order Synechococcales; family Synechococcaceae; genus Synechococcus; species Synechococcus sp. M16.1. The sequence continues at coordinate 1,399,234 of NZ_CP047954.1, forward strand.
AACCCAGGGAGGCCTCAAGGAACACGGGCAAAGCCACCACGAACCAAACATCCCGGGCACCAAACAGAAAGAAGCGCGCCAGGGACAGCACGTTGATGCCCTGGGATTTGGAGAACAGCGAGGAGAAGGCCGGCTTGGACTTCATCTTTCCGATCTCCCCGGGCAGCACCAGCGTGAGCAGGAAGGCCAGGGCCAGACCTGCCGCCATCCAGCCCACGGCAGCATTGAAGCCAAAGGCGGTGAGCAGCACCCCACCGAGGAAGAAGCCCACACCCTTGAGGGCGTTCTTGGATCCCGTGAGGATCGCCACCCACTTGAACAGCTGCTGCTGCCCCTGCTGCTGATCCTCCGGCGTTTCCGAAACCACCGTCTTGATGGCACTCTTGGCGCTCATCTTGTTGAGATCTTTGGCGATGCCGCTGATGGCCTGAGCGGTCATCACATAGATCACGCTCAACAGTTTCGGCCAACTGGCGGCGACGGGCATCAGCATCAACAACGCAAGAATCTGCAGCAGCGTTCCCACCCAGAGGGTGAGCCGAAGCCCATAGCGGGCACCGATCCAACCGCCGTACAGGTTGGTGAGCACCCCAAACAGCTCATAAAAGAGAAACAGGAAGGCGATCTCGAGGGTGGTGTAGCCGAGTTGATGGAAGTGGAACACCACCAACATCCGCAGGGCCCCATCGGTGAGCGTGAAGGCCCAGTAGTTGGCGGTGACAATGCCGTATTGCTGCAGAGGGGAGAGCTTCATCCGTCCAGACCAACCACGTGGCAGGTGAGATCGGCCATGCGGCAGCTGTAGCCCCATTCGTTGTCGTACCAGGCAAACACCTTCAACTGGTTGCCATCAACAACCATCGTCGAGAGGGCATCGACAATCGAGCTGCGGTTGTCGTTGGTGTAGTCGCACGACACCAACGGGCGTTCCTCGTAACCCAGGATTCCCTTCAGAGGCCCTTCCGCAGCTGCTTGGAACGCAGTATTCACCTGCTCCACCGTGACGCTCTGCTTGAGCTCGAACACCGCATCGGTGAGCGATCCATTCAGCAGGGGAACACGAACGGCATGACCGTTGAGTTTGCCCTTCAGCTCAGGAAAGATCATCGCGATCGCCTTGGCCGAACCGGTGGTGGTGGGAATGAGTGAGCTGAGCCCGGAGCGTGCCCGGCGCAGGTCGCTTTTGAAGGAATCGATCGGCACCTGGGTGTTGGTGATGTCGTGAATGGTGGTGATCAGGCCGTGCTCGATGCCGAAGCTCTCGTGCACCACCTTCACCACAGGCGCCAGGCAGTTGGTGGTGCAGGAGGCGGCCGTCACCAACTTGTGGCGCGCCGGTTCATAGAGGTGGTGATTGATCCCGTAAACGATGTTGAGCGCGTCCTCACCGGCAACCACACCCTTCACGGGACAGGCCACCACCACCCGTTTGAGGCCCAGCTGATCGAAATAGGGATTGAGCGTCTCCGGCGTTTTGATCTTGCCGCTGGCTTCAAGCACCATCTCCACCCCCCGATCGCTCCAAGGCACGGCGGTGGGGTCCTTCTCGCTGGACCAGGTGAGGGCGGATCCCTCCACGCTGAATCCATCAGCACTGCTGGTGATGCCTCGATCCCAGCGACCATGCACAGAATCGAACTCCAGCAGGTGGGCCGCCGTTGCTGCATCGCCAGCGGGATCATTGACATGCACCAGTTCGATGCCGGGCCGTCCCCAGAGGGCCCGGAACACCAGGCGACCAATCCGTCCAAAGCCATTGATGCCGATCCGCATACCAGCTCCTTTGATCAATCAAATTATGTTGATCCAAACAGAGCGGGGGACACTGCTCTTGTGATCCAGAACACCCTCAACAGGGAGCAGTCGAGGCAGCTGCTCAAAGCACTGGCCGACCCGATCCGTCTCGACGTGATCCATGCGCTGGCACAGGGGGAACGATGCGTCTGTGACCTCACCGGTGAGCTCAACCTCTCCCAGTCGAAGCTCTCGTTCCATCTCAGGGTGCTGCGAGAGGCGGGGCTGGTGACGGATCGGCAGAGCGGCCGATGGATCTACTACCGCCTGCAACCGGACGCCCTGGCAGCCCTGGAAGCCTGGCTGGCCGAACTGCGCCTCCACTGCAGCCAGAGCGCTGCCCCCTGCCCGAGCTGACGATGGACCAACGGCTTTTCTTCCCGGCCACGGAACGCAACCGCGGCCCCATCGGAGATCTGCTGAAGCAGCTCTTGCCTGGCTCAGGAGCCGTGCTGGAGCTGGCCAGCGGCAGTGGTGAGCATGCCGTCTGCTTTCAGCAGCGCTTTCCCCATCTGCGCTGGCAGGCCAGCGATCCGGATCCAGACCATCGCGCCAGCATCAACGCCTGGATCCAGCACCAGGGTCTGAGCCAGGTGATGCCAGCAGCCCTCAACCTCGATGTTGAACACCGCCCCTGGCCCCTGCCCCAGAACCTCCAAGGGGCCGTGAAGGCTGTTGTGTGCATCAACCTGCTGCACATCAGCCCAGCCAGCTGCACGGATGCCGTGCTCGAGGAATCAGCCCTATTGCTGCCCAGCGGCGCCCCCTTGATCATTTATGGCCCATTCAGGCGCAATGGTGCTCACACCAGTGCAAGCAATGCCGCCTTCGACCAATCCCTGAGAGAACGCAACCACCAATGGGGATTGCGGGAGCTGAATCACGTAACAGCCATCGCCGCCAAGGCTGGCTTCAACACCGAAAACGTGGTCTCCATGCCCGCCAACAATCTGACTTTGGTGTTTCAGCGCGCTTGAGCCCCATCTCGCTTGCCAGCGTCTGGAAGGCCACCGACAATCACGCGGTATCTCCGGTGTGAGCGATGGATCTGACTGATTTCCTAGCGAAGCTGCTGATCGGTTCAGCCATCACCTTGAGCCTGGCGTTCCTTTGTAAGACAGTTTTTCCTCGGTTCACCAAGCGAAGCAAAACCGACTTCGACGACTTTGTGCTCAATGCCTTCGCCGCTTCGGTGGTGCCTTTCGGCTTGGTGGTCACGCTGATCCTTGCTCAGGATGATTTGGGCTTGCCCACCAACATTTCAAGGGCCTACGACACATCGCTGCGCATTGTTGGCACGATCATTCTGATTCGGTTGGTCAACCGAATCGGAGCGCGATTCCTGTTCGGATTGGTGGGCCGTGCAGGCGCGGATGATCTTCAACAACTCCTCCAAAGCCTGCTCCCGCTGCTGAAAACCGTGGTTTGGGCGATCGGCACCTTGGTGCTGCTGCAGAGCCTTGGCGTGAAGATGACGGTGATCTGGGGTTTGCTCAGTGCCGGCGGCATCGGCATTGGCTTGGCCCTGAAAGAACCGGCCCAGGAATTGTTCGCCTACCTGATGATTCTTCTGGACAAGCCTTTCACCGTTGGGCAATTCATCACGGTGGGCTCCACCTCAGCAACGGTGGAACGCATCGGTGTTCGCTCCACCCATCTGCGCAGCCTCCGCGGCGAACAGGTGGTGATGAGCAACTCATCACTTACAGGCTCCACCATCCTCAATTTCGCTGAAATGGCGCAACGCCGGATGATCTATTCGATTGGCGTCACCTACAGCACATCGGTCGAGCAGATGAAGGCAATCCCGACGATGATTCAGGCCGTGATCGACGCTCAGGCCCACAGCACCTTCAACCGCTGTCACTTCACCGAATTTGCTGATTCAAGCTTGAATTTTGAACTGGTTTATTACATCGACACCCGCGATTTCACGGTCGCTCTGAACGAACAGCAAGCCATCAATCTCGGAATCATGGAGGCCTTCGCCCAAGAAGGCATCGACTTTGCCTTCCCAAGCAGGACGCTCTACTTGGAGGGAGATTCACTCGCCGGCAAAGCCTCCTGAGCCGTCGGCACAGCAGAGCGCCAAACAACACCCCCGATCAACAGGGACAAGGCCGCCACAGCAGCTGTGAGGGGGATCAGGCGACGACGATCAGAACTGGAAGCAAGGGCAATCGGGCTGGAGATGTTGTCGCGTCGTGACGCCAGAAATGCCCCCTGCCGGCAGCGGATGCACACCGTGTTGGTGACGCCTGCACTCTTCAACTTGAAGCCGTAACGCCCCGGAATCTCAACGGGTGTTCCACAGCTGGAACAAGGGAGAGAAAAAACTGCCATGGGGAATCTGCCCTCAATTCAGATCTATCACCCCGGTTTCACTCCAAGGGAACGGCACCCGTGGCACAAACGGAACCCCAGCAGAGGCTGTGGTCAGCCGTCCAGAAGGGTTGCACCTCCCGCCAGTCCTCGCCCTCACCAACCCGCATCATCATCTGGCCGCTGCCGTCATGGACAAATTCGACGCGCTGCTGATTCCAGGTCAACACCCAGCGCTCTCCAGGACTGGCGGCCACCATCCGACAGGGACTCCAGGCCTGCTGCGCGATCCGGCAGCGCATCGAAGCCGCTGCTGCGGAGCTTCCAGCTGCAGAGATGCCCATCAGCAGCAGAGCCGCGGTCCAGAGCTGAATGCGAAACACAGACACTAACTCGGCAGCACGCTGGCGAAAGGCCTCCTTTTCACCATGGGGCCGGGCGATGGTCACGCCGTTGAGGCGCACCGGATCTCTTCAGGGTTTGGTGTCTGTCAGGATTTGATCAGACCAGTTGCTGATCGTGCCGCGTTTTCAAGCCCGCGTCCTCGTGCGTCTGCGCCCCTCCGTCCTCGATCCAGCCGGAGAAGCCGCGCGTGGTGCCGCTGAACGACTTGGGGTGGAAGGCCTCAGCAAGCTGCGGATCGGTAAAGCCGTGGAAATGGAGCTTGAGGCCCCTGATGAGGCCGAGGCCCGCCGCAGGTTGGAACTGCTCAGTGATCGCTTACTGGCCAACCCGGTGATCGAAGACTGGAGCCTGGAGCTGGAGCAGTCATGAGCATCGGGGTCATCGTTTTTCCCGGCTCCAACTGCGACCGGGATGTGCAATGGGCAACCGAGGGTTGCCTTGGGATGAGCACGCGTCGGGTCTGGCATGAGGAAACCGACCTCAGCGGCTTTGACGCCATCGTTCTGCCGGGCGGTTTCAGCTACGGCGACTACCTGCGTTGCGGCGCCATTGCCCGCTTCGCTCCAGCCCTGCAGTCCTTGATCGACTTTGCCGCCAAGGGCGGTCGCGTGCTCGGCATCTGCAACGGATTTCAGGTGCTCACGGAACTGGGCCTGCTCCCCGGTGCCCTTACCCGGAACCGGGATCTGCACTTCATCTGTGAAGACGCACCCCTCAAGGTGGTGAGCCAGCGCACGGCCTGGATGCAGGGGTACAACGACGGGGCCCTGACCCTGCCGATCGCCCACGGTGAAGGCCGCTACCAGTGCAGCGATGACACGCTCAAGCAGCTGCAGGACGACGACGCCATCGCCCTGAGCTACGGCAACAACCCCAACGGGTCGGTGTCCGACATCGCGGGCATCACAAATGCCAGCGGCAGCGTTCTGGGCCTGATGCCCCACCCCGAGCGGGCCTGTGATCCGGCCACGGGAGGAACCGACGGCCGCCGCATGCTGGAAGCCCTGCTGGGCTGATGCCAACCCGCCGGACGCTGCTGATCTCAGGGGCATCCACGATCATCACGGCCCTGCTCTCCCCCAGGGCCATGGCGGCCCAGCGCAGGCTGAAACCCTTGAAGCCTGGATCACGCATCCGCGCCGTAAACCCCGGCACCTGGATGGATCCGGATACGGATCTCCAAGCCTTGCGCGAGCGCTGTGATCAACAGCAGTGGCATCTGGAGATTCCCGCAGCCGTCACCCGTCAATGGCGCTATTTCTCAGGAACCGACCAGGAACGGGTTGAAGATCTGAGGTCAGCCTGGAACGATCCAACGGTGGATGCCGTGGTGACCCTTAGCGGGGGCTGGGGGGCCGCCCGCGTGCTCGAAACCGGTTTTCGTTTTCCGCGCCATCCCAAATGGAGCCTGGGGTTCTCCGACACCAGCTCCCTGCTTCTGGCCCAGTGGGCCGCTGGCCTGCCGGGGGCCATCCATGGATCCAGCGGCGGCACAGAGGCGCAATGGCAACGCACAGTTGATCTGCTCTGCGGACGTCAAGTGGCACCCCTGCTGGGCGAGCCACGACGGCGGGGGATCGCCCGCGGACCCTTGGTGGTCACCAACCTGACCGTGGCGACCCACCTGATCGGCACGCCCTGGCTTCCCTCCCTGAAGGGGGCCATCCTGGTGCTGGAAGACGTGGGCGAAGCGCCCTACAGGGTTGATCGGATGCTGACCCAGTGGCGCAGCGCAGGCCTGCTGCAGCAGTTGGCGGGGGTGGCCTGCGGCCGCTTCAGCTGGGCTGAAGACGACATCCTTCCCGGCGATTTCAGGATGGAGGAGATCCTGGAGGAACGCCTGGGCGATCTGGGCATACCGCTGGTGCTGAATCTGCCGCTGGGCCATGGACGGCCCAACCAAGCCTTGCCCCTGGGAGCGCAAGCGCAACTGGACGGCAACCACGGCCTGCTCAGCCTGATGGCCTGATGTGATGGCCTGATCAAAGCGTGACGCTGCTCCCGATCGAGCAGCACCACAAAAAAAGGGGGCCTTTCGGCCCCCAGCGAGTGATCGATTGATCGTGATGGTCAGGCAGCGACGGCAGCCTTGGGATCGAGAGCACCCTTGGCGTAGAGGCCGGCGTAGTAGGTGATGCTCTGCTGCTGGATCTTGCTGGCGTTGCCGGCAGCCCAGAACTGCTGGTAACGGTCCAGGCAGACCTGCTTCATGTACTTGCGAGCCGGCTTGTTGAAGTGGCGGGGGTCGAAGTTGGAAGGATCGGCCATGGCCGCTTCACGCACAGCAGCGGTGAAGGCGAGACGGTTGTCGGTGTCGATGTTCACCTTGCGCACACCGTTGCGGATGCCTTCCTGGATTTCCTCGACGGGAACGCCGTAGGTCTCGGGGATAGCACCACCGTGCTTGTTGATCATCTCCAGCCATTCCTGGGGAACGGAGGAGGAGCCGTGCATCACCAGGTGGGTGTTGGGGATGGCTTTGTGGATCTCAGCGATGCGGCTGATGGCCAGCACTTCACCCGTGGGCTTGCGGGTGAACTTGTAAGCGCCGTGGCTGGTGCCGATGGCGATGGCCAGGGCGTCGCACTTGGTCTTGGCGACGAAGTCGGCAGCCTCAGCGGGATCGGTGAGCAGCATGTCCTTGGACAGCTCGCCTTCGAAACCGTGGCCGTCTTCGGCTTCACCCTTGCCGGTTTCCAGGGAGCCCAGGCAACCCAGCTCACCCTCAACGCTCACACCGACGGAGTGGGCGAAGTCCACCACCTGCTTGGTGACGTTGACGTTGTAGTCGTAGCTGGCGGGTGTCTTGGCGTCGGCTTCCAGGGAACCGTCCATCATCACGGAGGTGAAACCGTTGATGGCAGCGGAGTAGCAAGTGTCAGGTGCGTTGCCGTGGTCCTGGTGCATCACCACGGGAATGTGGGGATAGGTCTCGGTCGCGGCCAGGATCAGGTGACGCAGGAAGATCTCACCGGCGTAGCTGCGAGCGCCGCGGGAGGCCTGGAGGATCACAGGGCTGTCGGTCTCGTCAGCCGCTTCCATGATGGCCTGGACCTGCTCCAGATTGTTCACGTTGAACGCAGGAATGCCGTAGCCGTTCTCAGCGGCGTGGTCGAGCAGGAGCCGAAGCGGAACGAGCGCCATGGATAAATCCTCGGAGGGTTGGGGTCGTCAAAGACGAATCGCCGGCAATTTTACCGCGTGTTACGCAAGATCCAATGTGCCGCCTGCTGCTTGATCGCAGGCCACACGACTGGCCACGCCCTCGGCCAGTCCAGGCAGCATCGGTCGCCCACTACGGATGCTCTCGGCCCACCAGCTCAGCACCCTGGCCACAGGGGCGATGCGGCCATCCGACCAGGTTTCAGGGAAGGCGAAATCGGCATCAGCTTCCACGGCGCGGAAGGGCTCACCGAGCGGGGCGTGCTGAAGCTCAAAGCCGTGGACGTAGTCCTTCTGATTGGTGCTGCTGAGCAGCAGCGATCCCGACGACCCCACCACATCCAGGCAGAACCCGCGTCCGTTGCGCGACACGGAACTTAGGCTGACCTGCGCCGGCACCGGCAGGTCCTGCCTTCCCTGCCAATGGGCCACGGTCTGCAGCAGCGACACATCGGGGGCATCCACGGCGGCCAGGCCACCCTCTGGGTGGGGGCGTTGCTTGATCGAAACGCTGTTCAGGGCCTGAACGGCCCCCAGGGGACCGATCAGCCAGGCCAGCATGTCCATGGCATGGGTTCCGAGGGCTCCGATCACACCGCCGCCCTGATCCGCCTGGGCATACCAGTTCCAGCCGCGCTGGGGATCGGCACGGCTGCCCATCAACCAGTCGAGCTTCACCAGCCAGGGCGTGCCGACAGCACCGGCCTGCAGAAGGCGTGCGGCCTGCATGAACAGGGGAACAGCGCGGTATTCGTAATCCACAGCCACCGACAGCCCCCGTGCCAGGGCCAGCCGCTGCAGCTCGCGGGCTTGATCGGCATGCAGCGCGATGGGCTTCTCCAGCAACAGGTGCTTGCCTGCCTCCAGGGCCCGACGGGCCAGGTCGAAGCGAGGAGCCGGTGGGGTGGCAATGATCATCGCGTCCACCGCGGGATCAGCCAGCAGGGCATCCCAGTTACTGAATCCCTTCAAGCCATGGGCGGCTGTGGCGGCATCCAAGCGCTCCTGGCGCGGGTGCCAAAGCGCCACCGCCTCAAGATCAGTTGCTGCTGCAAGAGCCGGCAGGTGCACCTTCTCCCCGAAGCCGAGACCGGCGACGGCAACACCAAGGGGTTGTGGGGACATCTCAGCTGGGGAGGGGTTCGGTGCAGACAGCCTCAATCACGGAGGTGATCAGCCCGTCATCCCCGGCAGGCTGCCATTGGGCACGAAAACGCGGCAGACCATTCACCTGTTTGTCGCGATACAGCTCCTGGGAGCAGTCCAGCTGCATCACATAGAGCTCGCCGGAGGGCTGCTCTCCAGCTTCAGTGGCCGCTGGGGTGAAGCGGCTGAGCACGGTTCGGTATCCATCCCGATCGATGCGCACACTGCCGCGATCCCACCACTGCTGGCCCGCGTCGGTGGCAGGCACCTCAATCCATTCCACGGGACCCGCCAGCACGGGGGCGACCCAACAGACCAAAGCCAGGATCAGCACACAACCAGCTCGGATCATGCGCTGGTGAGCTCCATCGGTTTGCAGCCGTGCAGGCGCAGAAGATTGGCCAGGGTGGAGCGCAGCTGGGTGCGGGGAACGATCGTGTCCACGAAGCCGTGCTCCTGCAGGTATTCAGCCGTCTGGAAATTGTCGGGCAGCTTCTCCCGCAGGGTCTGCTCGATCACCCGGCGCCCAGCAAAACCAATCAACGCCTTCGGTTCCGCCAGGATCAGGTCGCCCAGCATGGCGAAACTGGCGGTCACACCCCCCGTGGTGGGGTGGGTGAGCAAGGGCATGTAGAGCAGCTCGGCTTCGCGGTGGCGTTCCAGCGCTCCGGAGATCTTCGCCATCTGCATCAGGCTGAGCATCCCCTCCTGCATCCGGGCACCGCCGGAGGCACAAACGATCAGCAGCGGCAGCTTGCGGGCGGTGGACTCCTCGATCAGACGGGTGATTTTCTCCCCGACCACCGAGCCCATCGATCCCCCCATGAAGCGGAAGTCCATCGCTGCCAAGCCCATGGGGATGCCTTCCACCCGGCAGAGCCCGGTGACCACACCATCCCGCAGCCCCGTTGAGGCCTGACTTTCCCTCAGCCGGTCGGCGTAGGCGCGCCGGTCTTTGAATCCGAGGGGATCCACCGGTGACAGATCCGCATTCAGCACCTGGAAGCTGTCGGGGTCAGCAATCAGTGCGATGCGCTCAGCACTGTCGATCCGGTGGTGATGGCCGCAGTTGGCGCAAACACTGGCGTTGAGTTTCAGGTCTTTGAGATAAACGACCTGACCACACTCCGGGCATTTGCTCCACAGCCCATCGCCTTCATCGGGTTCCTGCTTGATGTTGGCGACGTACTGACCCTTGCGGCGATCAGCAAACCAATCGAACAGAGACACACAGGGCTGTCAGCTCACACCATTAAAAGCCGGACTGGGAAGAGACGCTGGGGAATCAAGCGCCCAACAGCATCACCCAGGTGCTCCACCACCACTGCGGACCGGTCAACCAGACCAGCCAAATGCCCAGGGCAATGAAGGGACCAAAGGGGAACGGTTCCCTGGGGCCCAACCGGCCACTGAGGCGAGCGGCGCTTCCAACCAAAGCTCCCGAGACAACCGCAAGGGCCATGGCCGCTGCGATGCCCCCGGGGCCCAGCCATGCCCCACCCAGCGCCGCCAACTTGGCATCGCCCAGGCCCAGCGCAGGCTGTCCCAACAACCGTTCGGCCAGGGCACTGAGACCTTCCAACAGCAGCAGGGCCAGCACCGCAGCGATCAAATGGCTGGCCAGAACAGGAATGCCAGCAGCCGTGCTGACGAGCAGGCCCAGCACCACCCCCCAGCGGCACAGGGGCTCCGGCAGCCAAAGGTGATCCAAATCGATCAACACCAGCGGCAATAGCAGCGCGATCAGGGGGAGACCAGCCCAGGGGAGCCAGAGATCAGGCAGCCCCCCACCAGCACCAGGCCACACCAACAGCGCCGAGATCCAGAGGCCGGCACTCAGGGCCTCCACGGAGGGATAACGCCAGCTGATCGCTGCATCACAGTCGCGGCAGCGGCCCCTCAGCAGCAGCCAACCGAGCAACGGGAGATTGTCATGCCAGCGGATGGCATGGCCGCATTTGGGGCAGTGGCTGCCGGGAAAGACCACCGATTCCTGGCGGGGCAAGCGCCAGGCCACCACGTTGGTGAAGCTGCCGACGCAGGCGCCCAGCAGGCCGGCCCAAGCCAGGATCAACCCTTCCATCGGGTCCGACCGCGGCTCGTGCGTCCCCGGATCAGATCGATGGCAATGAACTCTTCGTCCGGCAGAAGAACAGGGGTCTCGAAGACCACGCGGCCATCGGGTTCCTGCGGATCCACGACCACACCGAGAGGCTCCTGCCCCGCAGGAGTGCTGGAGAGATAGGCGAAATAAATGCGACGGGCCTGGGCGATCAGCGAGCGGCTGTCAATGCGATCCCAGCGGGGCGTCGAGGGCGCCCCCGAGGCTCCGCGGATTTCAAAGGAGGGCGTTGACAAAGAAATAGAGCCCACCTGATCACTCAGATGGGCCCATTGTAGAGACGATTGTTAGTGGGAGAAGCGATCAGCTGAGCTTGTTCTTCTCTTCGATCATGCGGTGAATGATCGGAGTGAGGATCAGTTCCATGGCGAAGCCCATCTTGCCGCCGTTCACCACGATGCTGGTGGGGCTGGACATGAAGGAATCGTGGATCATGTTCAGCAGGTAACCGAAGTCGATTCCCCACTTCTCGCGAGCTCCCTTGCGGAAGTGGATGATCACGAAGCTTTCATCCGGGGTCGGGATGTTCCGGCAGATGAAGGGGTTGGAGGTGTCCACAGTGGGAACACGCTGGAAGTTGATGTCGGTCTGGCTGAACTGCGGGCAGATGTGATTGATGTAATCAGGCATCCGGCGCAGGATCGTGTCAACGATCGCTTCAGCGGAATAACCACGCTCAGCGTTGTCGCGGTGGATCTTCTGAATCCACTCAAGGTTGGTGATCGGCACCACACCCACCAGGAGGTCGGCCAGGGCGGCCACGTCGTAGCCCTCGCCCTTCACACCGCCGTGGAGGCCTTCGTAGAACAGAACGTCAGTGCCGGTCGGGATGTCTTCCCAAGGCGTGAACTGACCCGGCTCGAGGTTGACGCCAAGACGGGCATTGTGTTCAGCCGCTTCTTCAACGCTGTGGAGGTAGTAGCGCTTCTGACCAGCACCGGTTTCGCCATAGGTGCGGAACAGTTCCTCGAGCTTGTCGAAGAGGTTGGCCTCAGGGCCGAAGTGGGAGAAGTTCTCACCCTTGGCCAGGGCATCCGCCATGGCCTGTTTCATGGGCATCCGCTCGTAGCGGTGGTAGCTGTCGCCTTCCACCACTGCAGGGGTAATGCCTTCCCTCGCAAAGATGTGCTCGAAGGCGCGCTTGACGGTGCTGGTTCCAGCTCCGGAAGAACCGGTAACAGCGACAACCGGATGACGCTTCGACATCGACGCAGGGACTACGGGCCCGGCGATCCTGCCAGATCAGGGCCCGATTGCACCAATCTCTGGCTTACAGAGCTTTGAGCAATTGCTCACCCATGGCGCGACAACCCAGCTGGGTGCAGCCTTCTGCCATGAGATCACCGGTGCGGAAGCCACCGGCCAGAACGGCATCCACAGCAGCCTCAAGATCATCGGCAGCCGCGGCCTGCTTGAGGCCGATGCGCAGCATCATTGCGGCCGACAGCACCATGGCCATGGGATTGGCCTTGTCCTGGCCGGCGATGTCGGGGGCTGAACCGTGCACAGGCTCAAACAACCCCGGGCCCTCACTGCCGAGGGAGGCGGAGGGCAGCATGCCGATGGAGCCGGTGAGCATCGCGGCCTCGTCGCTGAGAATGTCGCCGAAGAGGTTGCCGGTGAGCAGCACATCGAACTGGCGGGGATCACGCACCAGCTGCATCGCCGCGTTGTCCACATACATGTGGCTCACCTCCACAGCGCCGTAGCTGGGCGCCATGGCATCCACGCGGTCCCGCCAGAGCTGGCTCACATCGAGCACATTTGCCTTGTCCACCGAGCAGAGCCGGCCCCGCCGCTCCTGGGCGATCTCAAAGGCCACCTTCGCGATCCGATCCACCTCCGAGGCGGAGTAGGTCATGGTGTTGAAGCCGCGCTCGTCCGTCTCGGTCTCAATTCGTCCCTTGGGCTGACCGAAGTAGATCCCCCCGGTGAGTTCCCGCACCACCATCAGGTCCACCCCCTCGATCACCTCACGCTTGAGGCTGCTGGCATCGATGAGGGCCGGAACAATCTTCACCGGCCGCAGATTGGCAAACAGCTCCATGCCGGCGCGCAGGCCAAGCAGGCCGGTTTCCGGGCGTTTCTCTCGGGGAAGGCTGTCGAAACGTGGGCTGCCGATGGCGGCCAGCAACACCGCATCGGCTGCCTTGCAGGCTTCGAGGGTGCTGGCGGGCAACGGCTCACCGGTGGCATCGATGGCGCTACCACCGATCGGCTGCTCCTCGAAGCTCAGCGAAAAGCCATGGCGCTGGCTCACCACCTCCAGCAGCTGACGGGCAACAGCGGTGATCTCGGGGCCGATGCCATCACCGGGCAGGAGAACAACGCGGTGCTGAGCCATGACGGTGCGGTGCGGCAGGTCGACCGCTGAGGTTACTGAGGGGTGTCCCGCTTGAGCTCCCGCAGGGTCTTGGCCATCTCCGGCAGCTTGCTGAAGGTGGAGGCACATCGCAGCCAGAGGCGATTCGGAATCGCGGGAAAACCACTCACCACCTCTCCGGGGGCCACATCAGCGTGAATGCCGGTCTTGGAGCTGGCGATGACGCGATCGCCGACGACAACACGATTGGCGACCCCCACCTGGCCCGCCAGGATCACCCCCTGACCGATGTGGGCGCCACCGGCGATGCCCACCTGGGAGGCGAAGGCACAGCCACGGCCGGTGGTGACGCCATGGCCGATCTGCACAAGGTTGTCGATCTTGGTGCCGGCACCAATGCGGGTCTCGCCGACGGAAGGGCGATCAATGGTGGTACCGCTACCCACCTCAACGCCGTCTTCAAGAACCACCTGGCCGGTCTGCGGCATTTTTCGCCAGCCCTTGGCCGTCGGCACGAAGCCAAAGCCCTCAGAGCCGACAACGGCATTGGAGTTCACCACACAACCACGCCCGAGACGGCTGCCGGGGTGGAGCACGGCATTGGCATGCAACTCGCAGCCATCACCCACCACCACGTTGTCGTAGATCACCACCCCGGGGTGAACGATGCAGTCGGCACCAAGACGGCTTCCCTCCCCGATGCAGACCCGCGGGCCCACCGCTGTGCCGGGGCCCACCACAGCCCGTTCATCGATCACCGCCGAAGGGTGAATCTCCGCCAAGGGCCGGCGGCGGGGATTCAACTGATCGAGGGCTTCAGCAAAGGCCAGACGCGGATCCGCGAAGACCGCAAAGGCGATGCCACGCTTCGAGGCCAGATCAATCAGATCCTGTTGGTCGGGCAGCAAAAGGGCACCCACACCGCTGGCGCCCAAGGCCGCGGTGAGGGCGTTGCCCTTCTCCAGAAAGCTGAGCTGCGCGGCTGAGGCCTGATCGAGTGAAGCGGCACCCTCAAGCCATGGGTCCAAGCCCGGCTGGCTCCAACGCAGACCTGCATCACCGGTCTGCAGAACCTTGATCAGGGTGCTGAAACGCATGGAGGCCAGGGCAGTCCGGCGGATCGTAGACGTGGTTAACGGCTGCGAAGCACCAGACCATCGCGATGCACCACCACCGGGGAGGACTCCCCCGGCGATGGGTCATTCATCGCGGCCCGCAGCTGGTCGCTGTCCATCGAACAGAGGCCACGGCCCAGGTCCTCTCCATCGGGGTCCAGCAACTGAACGGGTTGATTGGCGGCGAACTCACCCCGCACCGCCGTCACACCCACCAGCAGCAGGGACGCACCACGGTGCTGCAGCGCTGCACAGGCCCCCGCATCCAGCTGCAGTTCACCCTCAGGCCGAAGCACGTGGGCCAGCCAACTGCGTCGGTTGCCCAGGGGTTCGGGGTGGGGATGGAACACCGTCCCCCCCCGTTCGCCCAACAGCAAAGCCTCGAGGCGAGCAGGGTCGCGGCCATCGGCGAGCTGCACGGTGATGCCACTGGCGGTGGCGATGCGGGCTGCCGCCAGCTTCGTGGTCATGCCCCCGGTGCCCCAGCGCCCCCCGTCGCCGGCCCCCTGTTCCAACGAGTCCAGCTCCCGGGGGTGGCGAACATCAGAGATCGGTTCGGCGTTGGCATCAACCCGCGGATCCGAGGAATAGAGGCGATCAACATCCGTGAGCAGGATCAGTTGCTGGGCTTCAACGGCGGCGGCCACCAACGCCGAGAGGGTGTCGTTGTCGCCGAAGCGCAACTCCGCCGGCGAAAGGGCATCGTTCTCGTTGATCACCGGCAGCACCCCCCAGCTCAGCAGCTGCCGCAAAGTGCCCGAAGCGTTCTGATACCGACGCCGATCGGCCAGGTCGGAGCGGGTTAACAGCACCTGCGCCACGGAACGACCATGGCGTTCCATGGCCCGTTCGTACAGCGCCATCAGTGCGCCCTGGCCGATGGCCGCAGCCGCCTGCAGGGCCACCACCGTGTCGGGTCGGTTGGTGAGGGCCAACTTTTGGCAGCCCAGGCCAACGGCACCACTGGTGACCAGCACCACCTGGTCACCGCGGTGCATGGCCCCTGCAAAGCAGCGGGCGTAGCCATCAATCGTGCTGGCGGTCTCCCCCCGAAGCAGGCTGGTGCCGATTTTCACGACCCACAGGGTCATGCTGAAGGCGCCCCCATCACGCGGGCCATGGCGCGTTCAAACCGCTGAACACGGTCATGGCGGCAGGGCTTTCCGTCGTCTCGAACCGGGCGAACCAACACTGTGTAAAGCCCCATCCGGTTGCCGCAGAGCACATCCGTGAACAGGCGGTCGCCGATCATCGCGATCGCCTCCGGGGGCAGCGAGAGATCGCGAACCACGCTGCGCAGGGCGCCACGGCGGGGCTTGCCGGCACCAAAGGTGAAGCTGACCTGCAGCTGATCAGCCACGGCAGCAATCCGGTCGCGGGAGGGGTTGTTGCTGAACAGATGCAACTGCAGGCGGCGGCCGGCATCCACCAGCCAGTCGCGCACCGGCCCTGGCAGGGTCACGTCACGACCGGGCAGAAGGGTGCGGTCAACATCGACCACGGCGGCCTTCAGGCCGTGGGCCGTGAGGTGAGGCAGCGAAAGCTGGGCAATGGTGAGGTGGGGATCCCAATCGGGGGTCAACCAGTGCTGTGCCGTCAATCCGGCCATTCACGCTCCTCCAGTTCCGCCTCAATCAGGGGTTGAACGCGGTCGAGCTCATCGTCGCTCAGCAGCACCGCCTGGCCATCCACCATCCGCACCAACACCAGGAACGGATCAAGGGGGATGTAGAGGCCGTATTCCTCCGCGTCGACCATGAAGCTCACCAGCAGCTCAAAGGTCTCAGCATCCTCATCAACGTCGTCGTCCTCTTCCAGCTCGTCGAGCTCGTCCTGATCCGGCTCCTCCAGTTCACCACTGACGGTGAGGGTGATCGCCGATCGCACCAGAACCAGGTCGTGCTCCTGGAGCACCACATCAGCCACCGAGAGAATCGGCTCGCTGCTGGCGACTTCCGTGATCGGCACCGGCTCTGCATCGTCATTGAGCCGAAACAGCGACACCGGTGTGTCGACCGGCGAGAGCAGGGCGTAGTCCTGCCCCTCGATGGGGATCAGATGCTCGAGGAAGCACAGCAGATCATGGCCCTCGCGGTCGCGGACCAGCAGGGTGGGGTGATCGCTGCTCTTACCGGGGCCCGACTCAGACATCGACGCGGCTCTGACTGGGCTCAGGATCCACCATCGCCCGCCCCGGCGCCCGACCTTGACGCACTCTGTTGGGCCGGTTTGAGCTCCGGACCCTCCGCCAGCCATTGCTCCAGCAGCAGGGCAGCAGCTGCACTGTCCAGACGTCCGCTGCGATCGCCCGTCAACCCGAACTGTTCACCGGCCGCCCAGGTGCTGCTGTGTTCATTCACCCAGGCCAAGGGCAGATCGAGGGCGGCAGCCAGCCGTAGGCCGTAACGCTGGCAATGCTCCGCCTGGGCCGTAGGCTGGCCCGCGGCATCCAGAGGCAAACCCACCACGAGCCCCTGCACCGACCGTTCACGGCAGTGGGCCCGCAGAACCACCAAATCCGCATCAAAGCGACCACGACGCAGGGCAGCGAGGGGCGTGACGCTGATGCCCAGGGCATCGCAGCCGGCCAGGCCGATGCGCCGCCGGCCCACATCGAGGCTGAGGATCGAACAGGGACGCGGCCGCATCAGTGCCGATCACCCAGGCTTGGTGTAGGCAAGGGTGTGCCCTGGGGCCGCAATCGGCCCAGCACCTGATCGAGCGATCGGGTCAGCTGCAGGTTGCGCTGGGGTGACTGACGCCGCCACATGCTGCGTCCGAGCAGCAGCTGCTCGTCGCCACGGGTCCAGCCCTCCGCCTCCAGGATCAGGCTGAGGGGGGCATCGTCAAAGGCCGTGAGCAGCCCGCGGGGGCGGCCGCGCTGAAGGATCCCGTTCAAAACCTGGGGAAGGGCCTGATCCAGCCGGGGATCCCAGGCAACGTCGCGCATCAGTTCCAGGAACCCGGCCTCTCCCGCATCGGGAAGGCGGATGCAGCCGGCCAACACAGCATCTCCAGCCATCAGCACGCCGCAGCCGGGGCCGTTGCGGTCCAGCAGATCCAGCCAATGGCGGTCGGTGATCTGACGCAGGTGGCTGTGGCTGCCCCCCTGCTCGATCGGCCAGAGCAATTGGGCGGTGCGGCGGTTCAAGGCCGCCCAGCGCAGACCCCCTGGCAACTGATCGGTGCCATGTGGATCAACCCCAGCCCCTGGTGGACACCAGCACTGGTACGGACGAAGCGGTTGAAAGCCCAGCTCCCGCAGCAGAGCAATGGCATCGGCATCGGTGGCCGGGCAGCGGATCACCCAGCTGCAGATCTGGGCCGTCCAGGACTGCAGAGCCTGCTGAAGCAGGGACTGCTGAATGGTGCGATGGCTGTAATCGTCCAGCGGGCCCAGCAGCTCCGGCAGATGAAGGATCCAGCAGCTGCCGCGGCGGTTGAACGGCCGGGCCACCACACTGGCCACCGGGCGATCCCCCGCGAGGGCCATCAGGCAACGGGGCGAGCGGCTGGGGAGCAGATCGGGAAAGCGTTGCTCGACCCTGGAGAGCCATTCACCGATCAGAAACCCCTGAAACCGTGAGAGCTGATCGATCGGCGCATCCTGAACCCACTGGGCCAGGTGGGCCGGATTGAGGGGCTCAATGCGGATGGAGGTGGTCTTGGGTTCTGTCACCGGACACCCTCCAACTCCAACTGCTCACAATGTATCGCTCATTCCAGGCCTGGCCGCACCAACACCAGGGGGGTGCGCTCATTGGCATTGCCGGCGGGATTGGGACGCAGGGCCCGGCCCAGCAAGCCCTCATCACAGCCGGGGCTGGAGGCCAGCACCTTCACTCGGCCAAGGTCGTTGACGTCAACGATGGCAACGTCGACCCCGAGTTCGGCAGAAGCATCACGACAGAACTGCTCAGCCCGGGATGGCCCCAGAACAATGGTCTGGTCATAGGGCGGTGTGGTGCCGGTGATGTCGTCGATCAAGCGAGCCTGATCACCGGCGAGGCGATAGAAGCCACCGGGGATGCCCACCAGCTTCATCAGCAGCCCCCCCAGCCAGGCGGCCAGCACCCGGGTGGGCCCCACCAGATCGATCAAGGTCTGCATCCCGCAGGCCGTGGCCAGGCTGCTGGTGGGGTGAAACACACGGCAGGCCAGGCGCGCCACCATGCCGGGCTCCACCTCACTGGGATGGCGGTAGCGACCCTGGATCACAGCCACGGGGGTCTCGCCGATGGTGAGGATGTCGCCGGGCTGCACCAGATCAGCGGCGTAGGTGCGCAGGACGTCGATGGCGTCGTCCAAGGGACCGAGCAGGTGGGTGCGCAGCGGCAAGACGCGGCAGCCTTCCCCCTGGCGGAAGTGGGCTTGATCGGGCTGCAGGGGTTGGGGACGGCTCAAGGGCACCAGCACGCCCTGACGGCGCTGCAGGCGACCGAAGGGTCCGTAATTCACCCAGTGGGCATCCACCCAGAGGCTGTCGACCCGAGCGGATGGGGTCGGGCCGGTGATCTCGATCGAGACCCGGGCACGCGTGGTTTTGCGTCCTTTGACGATGTAGGCCGCCCAGTAGCCGTCTGCGCGGGTCTCCTCGTCGGGATGGTCGGCAATGATCCGCGTTGTCACCTCCAGGCCGGCGGGATCAGAGGACCCCAGCAGCACGGGATCGACCCGCAGCTCCGGCACAAAAATCTCCATGCGGGGGTGGGGGTTGCTGATCTCCAGCACCCCCTCGATACGGAGCCGCCCGCCCAGATCATCAACCCGCCAGTCGCGAGGCGTCATCCGCAACGGTGAGGCGGGTCTGAGGCGATGGCGGAGCTCCAGCCAGGCCACAGCAAGTCCTAGGCCGAGCGGAGCAAGCAGCAGCGACACAGCGGATCCGGCTCAGCGACCGGGACAACTGGCCGGCAGCGTAGGCGCCATGGCGGTGGGCGTCTCAGTTGGCGGTGACTTCGATGTTCACTTCGTTGAAGCTGCCTTCCTGATCAATGCGTCCCAGATCCGGAGCGGGAAGACCGGTGGAGGCGCTGATGGCGTCGTTGATCGCCGCCAGGGGAACCTGACCGTTCTGATCAAGCACAACCCGGCCATCGGTGCCGATCACCACCACCTGCGGAATGGTTCCGGACCAATAGGTGGCTGGATCTCCGGCCCCCAGCGCTTCACGGCCCTGCAGCGGATCGGTGGAGAGGGGAAGCAGATCGATGCTGCGGCCCCACAGCCGTTGCAGTTCCGACACCACAGGAGCGAAGCGTTTGCTCACGGCGCTGTCATCCAGGTAGTAGACGATCACGGCCGTGCGTCCCTCAGCGAGGGACTCCTCCAGGGTGCTGGCGGGGGGAACCAACGAGCCATTGCCGGCGTAGAGGGCATAGATGTTGCCGTCGTAGCTGTCGCTGTTCAACACAGCGGCGGCTGGTGCGACATGGAGCAGCAGCGCGATCGAAACGGTGATCAGACAGCGCACCAAAGCAAGCATCAAGCCGAAGCAGCGGATCGCCATTGTGGACCCAGGGGCCTAACCGCGGCCGAAGCTGCGTCCCATGCCCTGGGCAATGCCCCGCCCCACCAGACCGATAGCGCGCCCCAGCACCTGGGTGAGCAGGATCACGGCAAGGTCGCCGATGCGGCGCACCAGGGCCTGCACCTGGGGTGCGATGGCATCCCGGGCTTCCAGGAGCAAGGCCACCTGCCGCTGCCACCAACCCAGCTGATTGAGCTCCTTGTCGCGGGGCTCCGTCAGCAGCAGCGGTTCGATGCGACCGGAGCGCAACTGAAACAGGGTGCGCTGGCTTTCGTAGAGCTGAATGGGGCGCTCCACCCAATCCGCCCAACGCAGCTGGGTGTTCAAGCGGTTCCTGAGCCGGTCGAGTTCCCGGGTGGCCAGGAGGGGGTCCCGCAGCAGGTAACGGCGCAGCTCCGGCCAGTCACCACAGGCATCGAGCAATTCGGCACCAATCAGTTCCGCCGTCCTCACCAGCCAATTGCTCACCAGGGTTTCCAGTTGCAGGAAGGCCCTGGGGTCATCGGCCGGCAGCAGCAGGCCGTTCACCAGCATCGGTTGATCGGCCACCAGCGGCGCCAGCATTCCGGTTGGATCGGGCAGCTCGCCGTCGGCGCCGGTGAGATCAGCGCGGCTGAGCAGCGAAGCCACCACCGGCTGCAGCTCGCCGTCGCAGGGGATCTGGACGTAACTGCCGGCCAGGGCGGTGAGGGCCTGCTGGCGCAACTCGGGCTGCAACGAATCCCAGACCTGAGCGATCGCCGTGGCGTCCTGGCGGCTGCGCAGGCGCTGCAAGACCTGATCAAGCTGTTGCAACAGGGCCAGCAGCAACTCCCGGCGACGATCCGGGTGCAGGCCCTCAATTGCCAGCAAACGGCCGGTGGAATTGGTCAATCCAGCCTGAACCGATGCATCGATGCGGTCGCGGATGGCATCCCAAACAGCAACGGCATTGCGTTCGCGCAGGCTGATCGCCGTGGTGGTGGGTGATCCATCGCTGGAGACGGAGGGGCCCAGGGGTTCTGCATGCTCGAGGCCCATCTGCAGTGGCCCCCATAGCCAAAGCAGCAAGCCCTTGGCGAAGCGCAATTCACGGCGGCGCCCCTGCAGCAGCAGGAACAGCAACGGCTGCTCCGGGGGTGGATTGAGCAGGGCCTCCACCCGTTGCAGGTCCCGGCTCACCTGCTGCAGGCCACTCACCAGCAGCCACTGGCCCAGGCCCATGGTCTGCTGCTGGCTTGGCGTCTCCGGCGCAGCCTCCAGGCGAATGTCCCGTCCGCCCTGCAACAGGGTTTCGATGGCGTTCTGCAGGCCCTGGGCATCGACGTTCTGCAGCAGGCCGGCCGCGGGCAGCTCCAGCAGCTGCTCCCGAGACAGGCGTAACTCGCTGGGCAGCAGCAGCAGCACCGGGGCGGGCTGCCAGCGCTCCTGCAGAGCGAACAGCTCCTGCTGAAGCGACGCCAATGAGGCCACGCTGTCGATCGACCAGATCACCAACGCCGGGGCACCCGTCAGGCGCTCAGGGCGAAGCACCACCTCCCAATCGTCCCGGGAGGAGGTGAGTTTCAGCGCCAGCGACTCCCCGAGCAAATCCGGAGCGAGTAGCAACATCCGCACCGGCGAAGGGGAGACCAAGGATTGAACCCGAAACAGTTGGGCTCAAGGTAACGAGCTTCTGCTCAGTTCTCCAGGGTGCGCCGACCGTTCAATTGCAGGGTGTACGACTCAATGCGAAAGCCGGTGCGCTGTTCGATCTGACGCAACAGGTCGTCGGGAAGAACAACGTCGATGTCTTCGATCGAACCGCTGTCCATACAGGTGAGATGGCTGTGGGGATCACTGCGGTAGCCGTAGAGGCGACCACTGGCGCGGTCGAGACACTCGATCACCCCAGCCGACTGCAGGGCTTCGAGGTTCTGATACACCGAGGTGTGGCCGATGCTGCGGCCCCTCAAATTCAGCCGTTCGAAGATGTCGCGGGCGCTGAGGTGGCTCTTCTCGCTCCAGAGCAGGTCGAGCACCATGCGCCGCTGACGGCTGAGGCGCATCCCCAACCGCCGGCACTGCTCAAACACCTCCTGCAAGCTGCCCGCGGGGGACGGCGTGCTGCTCTTGCCAGCGGCTGCACTTACCACAGAAGGTGCCTGCTTCTTCAACCATAAGGCCCTAGGCCAGCTCAGGCGATGTCTGCCGCCACGGCGGTGACGTCTTGAAGCCTTGCCTCACCCAACGCGGCGATGGCCTCCGCCAGGTCGACACGGCCGTCGTAGAGGGCTCGGCCAACGATCACCCCCGTCACACCAAGGGGCTCCAGGGGCAGGAGCGAGAGGAGGTCGGCCATGCAGCCGATGCCACCGGAGGCGATCACCGGAACGGCGCTGCACTGCGCCATGGTTCGCAGGGCCTCAAGGTTGGGGCCGGCGAGGGTGCCATCGGTGGCGATGTCGGTGGTGATGATCGCCGCGATGCCGGCGGCACTGAACTGCTTGGCCAGATCGGTGGCCAGAACATCGCTCTGCTCGATCCAGCCCCGGGTGGCCACCCGGCCATCGTTGGCATCAATGCCCACCACGATGCGGCCGGGATGGCGTTGGGCCAACTCCTGAACCAACTCCGGCTGTTCAATCGCCACCGTGCCGAGGATGACCCGATCCAGGCCACAGGCGATCAATTCTTCGGCGCGCTCGAGCGAGCGCACACCACCACCGAGCTGAACAGGGATGTCGAGGGCGGCGGTGATGGCCCGCACCGCTGCGTCATTGATCGGCTCACCCCGTTTGGCGCCATCGAGATCCACCAGGTGCAAACGGGTTGCCCCCTGGCTCTGCCAGCTGAGGGCCTGCGCCACAGGATCCTCACTGAATCGGGTCACCTGGTCGTAATCCCCCTGGTGAAGCCGAACACAGGCTCCATCGAGCAAATCAATGGCGGGAATGATCTCCATCGGGGTCGGACCAGAGACCCTCCATCCTGCAGCGCCACGCTTCAATGGCTGCGCTTTTCGGGCCCAACTGCATGAAGATCCTGGTGATGGGGGGAACCCGCTTCGTGGGCCGGCCCCTGGTGGCCCGCCTGCAGGCCCAGGGCCATGCACTCACCCTGTTCACCCGCGGCAAGAACCCCGTCCCCGCCGGCGTGGAACACCTGTGTGGCGATCGCAGCAGCGATGAAGGTCTCAGCGCGCTGCAGGGCCGCAGCTTCGATGTGATCGTCGACAGCTCCGGACGCAAGCAGGAGGACAGCAGCCGGGTGGTGGCCATCACCGGGGCCCCCAGCCATCGCTTTGTGTATGTGAGCTCAGCCGGGGTGTACGCCGATTCGGAGCAGTGGCCCCTGGATGAATCCAGCCCCACCGATCCGCAGAGCCGTCACGCCGGCAAGGCCGACACCGAGGCCTGGCTGCGCAAGGAAGGCATCCCCTTCACCAGCTTCCGGCCCACCTACATCTATGGACCGGGCAACTACAACCCGGTGGAACGCTGGTTCTTCGATCGCATCGTTCACAACCGCCCGATTCCGCTGCCCGGTGACGGCAGCACGATCACCCAACTGGGCCATGTGGAGGATCTGGCGGAAGCGATGGCCCGTTGCATCGAGGTGGATGCTGCCGCCAATCGCATCTACAACTGCTCCGGCAAGCAGGGCATCAGCTTCCGGGGCCTGATCCGCGCCGCCGCCGTGGCCTGCGGCCGCGATCCCGATGGCCTCGAACTGCGCAGCTTCAACCCCAGCGACCTGGACCCCAAGGCGCGTAAGGCCTTCCCGCTGCGGCTCAATCACTTCCTCACCGACATCACCCGGGTGGAACGCGAACTGGCCTGGCAACCCAGCTTCGACCTGGCGAAGGGCCTGGCCGACAGCTACAGCAACGACTACGCCCTGAACCCAACCGCAGCGCCAGACTTCAGTTCTGACGAGGCGCTGATCGGGGCGTGATGTAGCCCAGAGCTGAGCTCAGAGCCAGGGCGAGGGAGGGCCAGAACAGCCACCAGCCCAGGCTCTGAAGCCCGGCAGCAGCGATCCAGCCGGAGGGCCAGAGCATCAGCAGCAGGCTGAGGAACTGAAGGATTGTCTTGGCTTTGCCCGACAGCGAAGCCGGCCCACCATCACTGGCCTGAGACCGCCAACCCGAGATCAGCAATTCACGGGCCAGCAACAACCAAACCGCCCAGAGCGGCAGCACAGCCGACGACGCCAGCCAGAGCAACGGTGCCGCGATCAGCACCTTGTCGGTAAGGGGGTCGAGGCGAGCGCCCCAGCTGCTGCCACCCCCGGCGCGCCGGGCCAGCCAGCCATCGGCTGCATCACTGAACCCGGCCAGCAGCAGCAACCACCAGGCCCAGCCCTGCCAGCCGAACTGCAGGGCAAGGATCAGCGGGAAACCGGCAACGGCTCGTGCCACGGTGAGCCCGTTGGCAATCGAACGCAAGGACAGAAACAACGCTCAGAATGTGAGGAGCTGAACCTTGATCATGGTCCTGCAGCTGACGGTGGCTGATGTGATGACCCAGCCGGTGCTGACGGTCACGCCCGACACCCCGTTGCAGCAGGCCGTGCAGATGATCAGCGACCACCACGTGAGTGGTTTGCCGGTGGTGAATGCAGAGGGACGTCTGATCGGCGAGCTGACGGAGCAGGATCTGATGGTGCGGGAGAGCGGTGTTGATGCCGGCCCCTACGTGATGCTGTTGGACAGCGTGATCTACCTGCGCAATCCCTTGAACTGGGACAAGCAGGTGCACCAGGTGCTCGGCACCAAGGTGAGCGATCTGATGCGCAAGGACTCCCATAGCTGCGATACGGCGTTAGCGCTGCCCAAGGCGGCATCCCAGCTGCATGAACGGGGCACGCAACGCCTGTTTGTTCTGGACGGCAACCAATGCCCCGTCGGCGTGATCACCCGGGGCGACGTGGTGCGTGCCCTCGCCGCCCATCAAGCCGGCTGATTCAACTCATCCTTCGTTCCCCCTTTCCAGGCCGATGCTGCGCTCCTTACTCATGGCCTGTGTGCTGGTGGTTGTTCCCCTGTTTGGGCATGCCAACCCCACGGCTGAGACCGAGACCGAGGAAATGGATTTCCTGGACCTGGTGGATGGCGAGGGAAACGTGCTGATCCAGGCCCGAGGCGTTGATGCCGTTAACGCCGAAGCCCGGGCCCAAGGCCTGGCTTTTCCAGCTCTGGGGTACTGGTCTGTTGAGGAGCACTGCTTTGTGAAACCTGCTCCAGGCGACTGCAACGGTGTGTTCAGGCGCTAGGGGCGTTCCGCGGTTTGCGATGCCGGAGCAGGCGGCACGCGGTTGTCCACGCGCAACGGCGAAAACAACACGAGGTTGCCCGCCACCAAGCCGGCGGTGACAACAACAGCCGCGAGAACCTCTAAGCCTTCCGATGTTTTGGCTTGCATGCTTCGAGCATGCGCCGCTGGGTTGCCCATGGCGAGGCCTTGTTTGGCTTTCAACGTGTGCGAACAAACGGAGTCAGTTGATACGTCAACCGTCGAACCAGGAGAGTTACGACGGAGCAGTTGATGCGCCCAATCCTGTGTCGCTCATCTCACGATTTCACGACGACACAAGTGATGTGCCTCCGATCAAGTTCGAGACCGGGCATCAGGGCAAGGAGGCAGAACGCCTGACTCGATTCATCTGGAATCAAGTGATTCAACTGCTGCTGGCTGGCAAGGAGTTAGAAGCCAACTCTCTGTTGGAAGAATTTGATGAACCACCGCTTTGGGACGACCCACTCGACTGACAAGCCATGGGAACGCCACTCACGCAATGGCTTCAGCTGGTGGGCTGGGTGCTGCTCGCCACAACCCTGATTTGCCTGAGTGCAACCGGGGTTTTCTGAGTTGAGCGGTTGAATCAAAACACCCTCAACAGCAATCAATCTGACCTGCAAAATCAGTGATCAAGAACATCAAAATCAATCCGGTATGACTTGCTACATCGATCCCGAAGTCTTCCTTGAATGCATCAGCGAAGGCATCCAATTGGATTTTTGATTGATGCATGCATTGATTGAAACCAATGGCTTCGTATCAAATCACGATCACCACATCGGAAGGCTCTTCCAGCTTTGCCTGTGCCGACGATCAGTACATCCTTGATGCTGCAGAGGAAGCGGGTGCTGATCTGCCCTATTCATGCCGAGCTGGTGCCTGCTCCACCTGCGCAGGCAAGCTCTCAAGTGGCTCTCTGGATCAGTCGGATCAGAGCTTTTTGGACGACGAACAAATCGCCAAAGGATTTGCCCTGCTTTGCGTGGCTTACCCAACAAGTGATTGCCAGATCAAAGGAGAAGCCGAAGAAGACCTCTAAAAACTGCTCTGGCTCTGCCCAGCGAAGCGGCCGGCGTAGTGCTCTTCACCATCCATGCGCTGAAAGATGAACTGACAGATCAGCGTGCCCGGCACCACCGCCAGCGGAGCTGGACCGAAGTTGCTCATTTCCAGCACCTGCTGACTGTCGATCCCCGGCCCCATGAACGGTGCACTGATGTGCACCATCAGCCCCAGGCGAGCAAAGCGGCTGCGACCCTCAAGCCAACCGCAAAGGCCAGGCCCGAGCCTGACCCGTTCGCGGGTGATCCCCAGCACGGTCTCCCCCGGCATGATCAGGATGTGGCCGCCCTCAGGGATCTCCAGCTTGTCGGTGCATTCGCGGTAGTCGGTGTGATCGCGAACCTCGATCACTTCATGCACCTTGCGGAACACCCGAAATGTGGAGCCGAGGGTGAGGTCCACCGATGCCGGCCCTACATGGTCGGCATTGAAGGGCGTGATCGCGATCAGGCCCTCGCCAACCGCTTGAAGAATGGCCTGACGTCCAAGCACCGCCATGGGTCAATCCCTTGCTGGGCCATGAGTATGGACGCCTCAGACACCTGGGTGCTCAAACAGAACCGTCGACAGGTCTGACTCGCTCAGCTCGGCAGCATCTTGCTTCTGAGGCTGCTCAAGCGGTGGAGCGTCAGGAAACCGGAAGGCTTTTTCGAGATCTGTCTTGATGACACCAAAGGGGTAGGTCATAAAAAAAGAGGACCGCCCACAGCCCCCTCGGAACGACTTGACGACGCAGTCCTGCGCCTCCGTTACATTAGTCAACAAAGTTTTGTAACGAGAGCCGTGGCCTTCACCACCCAAGACCTGCTCATCGCCTTCGGCAGCTTCGGCATGGCCCTCTTCGCCTTGAACCTCTACAAGCTGACCAAGCCGGCCAACGGCTGATAAGGCAGTGAAAAACGCTGTCTTCCGACGGGGTGATTTTTTGTCGGGAGATGGATAGCGAAAACATCAGCACCCCGAGGCTGTCGACAATTCGATATCAGAACTTCCTCGGGTAAGGGGGTGTTCCTGCCATCTCAACGTTGATCTCCCGGCAGATGTTCATCCATGCCCCCAATCCGAAGTTCACGCCATTGGGGCCATCGATGAATTCCTGGAATTCCTCTGCAGTGATTCCCTCGCGGACTTCCCAGATGCAAAAGGCAGGGCCCTCAGGGCCAATGGGACAAAACGAATGGTTGTAGAAGCCCGCCTCCAGGTTTTTGGCTACAGCCTCATCCCAGCCACCACCTGGCGCCATCGCCGCTTGTGCTGTCTCCCACCACTGCTGGGCTTTGCCAGCACGGAACTCATGATGAACGTGGAAAAATTTTGATGCCATTACGGATAAAGCGTGGGAGTGGATGGAAGAGCGGCCATCAAAGGATCCGCCGCCCTTCTGAATGCGAGCACCGCTCGTTAATCAACCAGCGATGTTGACCCCTTCCTTGGTCACGATCTCGACAACCTTGCCCATATCACTGAGGTCCTTCTGGTTCGCCTTAAGGCTCTTGAAGACAGACTCAACGCCGCCAGGCTGGCCGACCATGACGTAACGGCAGAAGTCACCGTTGGGGGTGGGGGCATGGACCACACCGGCTTTGACCTGATAGCAACCGCCTGTTCCTACAACGGTTGGCTGGCCATTGATGTTGAGGTTCAACTCTCCTTCCAGCACCAGATAGGTTTCGTCCCAGGCATGGGTGTGGGGAGGCTGACCGACTCCGCCAGGGGTCGCGAACTCAGCAACGCTGTACTTCCCATCGGTTTGCTCAGCGGTGAGGCGCAGGGTGATGGAATCACCAAGAACGTTGCAGACCTCGGGCTTCTTCTGAAACAGACCAAACATGGGATCAGCACAAATTCGTCGTCAGCTTCTCAGCTTTTTTCTACGAAGGGCGTTTTGCTGGCGACTGCTGACTGATTCTTTTGTTCTGCGCTGCCGACTGTCCGTGCGGCATCACTGTTCAATCTTTTGGTCATGGAGGTGCAGCGGGTTCAATCACCCTTGCCTGACCAACCTCAAACCGGACACTTGAAAACCTTCAGCCGGCGCCCCTCATCGGTTTGAACGTGCCCTGACTGGACGCAACCCAGCTCTGCTGGCGGCAACCGCGAACCGATGTGGGTCGTGAAACGCTCGGTGCTCTTCTCTCCAGTCGCCAACACCAACGCACAAGCCGCGATTGAGAGGAGAACCGTGAGCAGCACTCGCATCCGCAGGCAAGACAAGGAGTTCCAGTCTGCTCGGGTGAAACAGTCGGTGGGGGGCCGCGGAGAAGAAACGCCTCCTTAGGTTTGGCTGGGGAGAGCGAGCCGATGGACAACACCAGAGAGCCGGTTGGTCATCTCAGCGCAATCATCGGGATCGGGCTCTTGCTGATTGGCCTCGTTGTCTTTGGATTGGACCAACAGAAAGCCTGGAGCCATCAAGCGGAACTCACAAAGCGCTTTGAAGCATGCATGGAGGGCGCTCCCTTCAAACAGGCTCTAAAGGTGCCGCGGCCAGAGGCTGTGCTCACAAACGAGCAACTGCAAAGCCACTTTGACGCCTTTGATCAGTTGCTCAAAGAAACAGGCTTGCCGCCGATCTGGAATGGCAAAACCTTGGTGCCCTGGAAGGACTACCACAAAAACTCGATTGAATTTGCAAGCCAATGCCATGGCCAGCTGGGCATCGATCAGCCTCAACGGCAATTGAAGGGCACCTACGCCAAACCCGTCTGGGATCCGAACTCTTCCATCTGGCGGCAGGCTGATTGATGAGCAAGCGTCGGTTCAAAGGGCTCTACCTGCAAGCCACCGGTGATCCCTGCTGCTTTTCTTTTGTGACCTACACACCACAAAACAGAGAACAAATGCTGGCTTGTGGGGATCTGGATGAAAGCGAAGAATATTTCAATCCAGTGATTTTTGATTTCCTGTTGTTCGCCTCAGAGGCTGCCCTTGGAGCACCAGCTGGCAGCCCATTCCCCATCACCTACGACGACGTTTCAATCATCACATCAAGGCAAAGAGGCTCAGGCATTCAGCACGAATATCTGATCAGACTCTCAAACCACGACTGGAATGATGCAAAGCAGCTTGCGGTTGATCAACTCCAAGAGGTGTTATCGAGTGAGCGATGGAATGGAGCTCGGCTTAGGGATTGGCGCGATTGAAACAGGATCAAACCGCCAAGGGACAGCCGAGTCCTTTAGCTTGCCGGCTTCAACAGCTCTTCCAATGATTCCAGAGCCCCACGAGCCCTTTGACATCAACCGCAAGGAGGACTCAATCTTCCTGCTGGGTTCCATGTTTACGGTGATCTTCCTCTTCCTGCTCTAAAGAGAAAAGACTCAACCTCAGCATCAATCAAAAAGCACCTGCTCGAATCGAACAGGTGCTTTTTTGTGGTTAATTAAATATCAAAAAACCGTTGGTTGCTAGTTCAATCTCAGCGGCGCGGCAGGCTCACTTGATACATCGTGTCGTCAGCTGGTTTCCACTGAACAAGGTGGAGCCGGTCGATCTTGTTGTTATCCAAACAATCCCAAATTGTGGCTCCAGACAGTGTGGCCATCGACCACACATCGCCCTGACTCTTCATCTGCTTGCGGTTGCGATCTTTCCATTCCGTCCAGTTGATTTTTGGGTATGAGCCAACCTGCTCACTCAGAATCACAACCGTGAATTTCACCGAACGCGAACCAAAACCGGCCGGAACTCTAAGTTGCTCAACCGCAATTCCCTGGCTCAGCCCACGGGTTTGCGCCAGATCCGCCACACCAGCCAGCCCGTCACCCCGAGCCAGAGGAACGCCACAGCCGAAAGGATCGGCACGACGATCAGATAGCTCCACACCCCCAGGGCCACCCAGGCGAGCAGAGACGTGATCAACGCCTTCTGAAAGTTGTTGGCCTTGGCGAGACGATGCTGCAAAAGAGATCTCACGCTGTTGCTCGATGCTCCATCCCTTCCTCTAGCCACGGATGCCCTCAGCGACCGCAACGCTGAAGCCCTCCTGGGTCCAGAGGCGGAGCGAATAAGGCGAACCATGCAGCCATGCCGCGGCCCCGTCCGAGGCGATCGTCACGTTCGCCAGTCCGCCGCCCAGCCCTAAACCCGCTGCCTTCAACACAGCCTCCTTCGCCGTCCAGGCCTGAATCAGCGTCCAATGCTCCAGGCAGTCCGTCGCTTCAGCGGCCGAGGCAAAGAGGCGCCGCGTCAGCAGGTCAGATGCCACACGCAACGGCCGGTCCAGCGCTTCCACATCGATGCCAATCGGATCTAGCCCCACCACGCCGATGCTGAGGGATCCGGTATTGGAAATGCTGTGGTGCAGCGGGGAATCTCGCAGCTGCGGCTTGCCGTAGATCGTGCGGCCGATGTCATCACCAGAAACCATCTGACCTGCATCGGCAAACAACCGGCAGGTGAGGCTGTCGCTCAAGGCCCGCTGCTCAGCGCGCGTTGGGGGCTGAGCGAGATGGGCCACCAACACCCGACGTTGCGTGCTGGGGATCGACCACCAGGACCAAACGGCATCCAAAGCTCAATCCTGAACAGCCGGCACGGGCACTGGCGGCAGAGGCGGCAGAGCTGGCCGCGGCACCACCGATGGGGCTGGCTGATCCAGCAGAACCTCGGCGGGGTTGAGCATCGGCTCATCGAGCACAATCGGCGGCGGAAGATCGGGGGGCAACGGCACAAACAGCTGCGGCTCTGTCCAGCTGTCATCGGAGCTGGCATCTGAGCTGTCATCGGAACCGAGTTCAACCGGCTCCGCCCCCCGGATCACAGCCGGCGGCTCGCGCAACACCAAAGGATCCGCCGTGATCGGGGGTTCCCGCAGGGGCGCACGGTCCAGATCGACGCTGCGGTCGTCGGCATCCGCGGGCAAACCCGGCTTGGTGAGGGTGTTGGAGGGCCCCCAGATCATCCGGGCCAGGGGTTCCACGCCCTGTTCCATCACCCGGTTCAGTCCCGCCAGGGCGCGATCGGCGAGGTGATTGCCGAAAGACGACACACAGTCGAGCGGGCCATCGCAACCTTCATCCAGCGCCAGCTTGGGCGTCAGCGCCGCAATCAGATTGCCCTGCAGGGGGATCTGGCGGGGGCTCAACCGCAGCAGATAGGGCACATGCACAAAGCTGGTGGCACCGCCGCTGATCCAGTTGGCGTCTTCTTCGGTGAAGCCCTTCACCCCAGGGATGATCAAACGACTCTTCGAGGCATGGTCAGGCATGTAGGCCGCCAGATAGCCGCGGCGACGGGAGAGGTCTTTGGTCTGCTCGAGGGTGAGGCCATCACGGCTCATCAGCACCTCCATGTGGCCGTCCTGACGCAGGCCCATCACCATGCGGATCCGCGGCAGGTAGTAACGGATGCGCTGGCCCATGCTGATGCTGTAGGCCCCCTTGTAACTCGCCGGCGGAGCCTCGATGTCGTTGTAAAGGCTGTGCAGGCCGCCGATGAAGGTGTCGTAAGTGCGGCTGCGCTCATCGGTCAGCTCCCCGTAGCCGAAATCAATGCTGCCGTCGTGGCGGATGCCGACGAAGGCCCGTTGGCGTGAAGCCGAGCGGTTACGACCGCGCCAAACCTGCCTGCCGAATTTCAGATCCCCCAGGGGAACCGTGATCTCGCGGCCATCGTCGTCCACATGGCGCTCGTACATCGGGCCGGACACGTAGGCCAGGGCAGCGCTGTCCTGGTAGGCGTCCTGCTCGCGATCCCAACCCTCCAGCAGCCCGAAGCGCACCCGCCGTGGATCGAGATCCAACGCGTAGACCTCATCGTCGGGGATGTAGCGGAACGGCTTGGCATCCCGGCCGCGCCGCTGGGCCGAACGAACAGCTTGATCCTGCAGCTCGGAGCGCTCGGGAGCCACAGGCGCCAAGGCGATGAGGCCGCCGAACACCACAAACGGCATGGCCAGCAAGAGCCAGCGTTTGCGCAGACGGATCCTGCGCTTGGGCCGGGGCTTGGGTCGCGGCGCAACAGGCTGAGTCACGCGACCCTTCGCTCTCGGTTGTTGGGGGTTGGATCGAACCAAGGAACGATGGAGCCTTCGGCCACCAGCCATTGCTGGTAACGCTCGCCGCAGTCATGGCCTCCCGTCAACTGCCCGAACGAAGGAATCACCAGACGCGGGCCCTCCGGATCAAAGGCGAAGCAGGGCAAACGCAACTGATCGGAACGGCTGCGGATCCGGGTGGTGGGGTGCAGGTGACCACACACGTTCAACAACCCCAGCTCCGGCACCCTTTCGGGCATGTGGCTCAACCAGAGATGGCCCAGACGCTGAGAAGGCTGCTGGGGTAAGCCTTCAATCCAGCTGTCCTGGTCATGGTTGCCACCGATCAGGACCACCGGACAACCGCAGAGATCGGGCAGCGCCAGCAGGGTTTCGCGCAGGGGAGCGGTGATGCCGATCCGGGCATGCACGAGATCACCCAGCACGAACAAGCGCTGCGGTGACCAGGCATGGCAGAGCTCCAGCAGCGGATTCAGGGTGCCTTGATCCCCATCGCTGGGCATGGGGATGCCGTGGGCCTGGAACACCTCGGCCTTGCCGAGATGCAGATCGGCAACAAACAGCTCCCGCCCCTCAGCCCGCCACAGGGCCCGCTGGGGTAGGAACGTGAGTGGGCTGTCGCCCCAGGTCCACTCCAATGCGCTCATGAACGGTGCAGATCGCAGATCTGTAGCGCTGGCTGCATTGGATGGCTGACGTCGTGCCGCAAGCTTCGGAGGCCTCCAGAAAACTCATTGTGGCGCGGAGCAATGGCCTCCACCAGGTCGCGGGTTCAACCCTGCGCACGCTCGAACAACGCTTGAGCCTGCTGGAAGAGGAAGGACGTTTCGAATGTGCCTACGCCCTGAGAATGGAAGTGGCCGACTGGCTGCTTGGGGCGAGGGATGCCAACCTGAGCGCACCATCGTTGACCTGACCCTTCCATGACCATTGCCCTGCTGATCGCGCTGGCGGGTTCCCTGGCGGCAATGGCCGTGATCGTGCGTCGTCTGGAACAGCGTTGATGCGAGGGGTCCGGCGCTGGTCCGTCGTTCTCGCGCTGGCCTGCTTCGGCAACGCACTTCCCCTACAGGCCAATCAACTGAAGGTGGGGATCAGTGGATCGGCCCCCTTCGTAATCAAGAACGGCGATCAGCTCAGCGGCATCAGCCTCAACATCTGGCGCCGCGTCGCCGAAGACAACAACCTCAGCTACGAGCTGGTGGAGCAGCCATCCCCCAAAGCCGGGATTGAGGCGGTTGATGACGGTGAGATCGACGTGCTGGTGGGCCCGATCAGCATCACCTCACGCCGCCTGGCCATGCCGGGCATTGACTTCACCCAGCCCTACTACCTGGGCAAATCCGGGGTGTTGCTGCCGATGCGCCCGCCCTCGATCCTGAGCCGCGTGCAGGTGTTCTTCGGCTGGGCGGTGATCTCCTCGGTGCTGGTGCTGATCAGCGTTCTGCTGGTGGTGGGCAGCCTGATCTGGCTGGCGGAACGCAACCGCAACAGTGAGCAGTTTCCGCGGAACTGGCTACCGGGCATCAGCAGCGGCATGTGGTTCGCCCTGGTGACCTTGACCACGGTGGGCTATGGCGACAAGGCGCCGATCACACGAACCGGCCGGGGCATCACCGGTGCCTGGATGGTGATCTCCCTGATCGCGGTGTCGTCCCTCACCGCCAGCCTTGCCTCGGCATTCACCCTGTTCCTCTCCGGTGCCACCGAATCGGCCATCAGCGCTCCTGCACAACTGAACGGACGTCGGGTTGCTGTTGTGGAGGGCACCAGTGGCATGGAGCTGGCCCAACGCGGCGACATGCGGATCGTTAGCGCCACCAACCTCAGGAGCGCCGTTCAACTGTTGGTTGATCAGCAGGCCGATGCCTTGATCTTCGATCGACCAGCCATTCGCTACCACCTCAAAAACAATCCCGACCTCGCCCTGCGCCTCGCCCCCTTCACCCTTTCGGAAGAGACCTACGGCTTTGTGATCAAACCGAACAGCCCCCTGCGCACGCCCATGGACGTCTCCATCCTCAAATTGCAACGGCAGGGGAAGGTTGCAGCCATTGCCAACCGGCTGCTGGATTGAACCTGAAGCCTCAGCCCACTCAGCCCAATGGGCGATGACGACGCAGGGCCTCTTCCAACAGATAAGCGGCCAGATTGCCGCAACTGCGCCCTTCAGCGAGGGCATGACGCTTGAGGTCATCCATCACCCCGCGGGGCAGGGTGACGTTGATGCGCTCGGAACCAGCCGCATCCGCCACCGCAGCCGTGCTGGGAGCCGCGGCCTGGCCTTCAATCCGCTGCTGCAGCTCCTGAACCAGATCCTGAAGGAGAGACACGATTTCGTGAAAATATACTCACATCAAATAAACGATATCGTGCTAGACAAGATTGCGTAATCTTGGACACACTTTTTGAGGCGCCATGCAACCCCTGCCGCTGAAGCTTGCTCCCGGCAGTGATCTGCGCCTCAGCCTCGAAGAACTGGCCCAGCGGGACGGCATCAGCGGCTTTGTCCTTGGCGTGGTCGGCAACCTGACCAAGGCGTCGTTCCAGTGCCCCGGCCAGGCAGAGCCCACCGTGCTGGAGGGCGATCTTGAGGTAATCACCCTCAATGGAACCTTTTCCCCCGAGGGCGTGCACCTGCACCTGAGCCTCTCGGATGGGGCCTGTCAGGTGTGGGGAGGCCACCTGGAGCCCGGCACGATCGTGCAGAAGGGCGTCGATCTGCTGATTGGCGTGCTGGAGCAACGCGAAGGCCGCCCCGCGCGTCAAACTGCAGCAGCAACTCCAAGGATTGAGATCGCCGTGCTGCCGGGATGCCCCTGGTGCAGCCGCGCCCTGCGCATCCTGAGAACCCTGGATCTACCCCACAACGTCACCACCATCAACGACGACGCAGCCTTCCAGGCCGTGCAGCAGCGCAGTGGGATGACCACCTTCCCCCAGGTGTTCATCGACGGATCAGTGATTGGTGGCTACGACGATCTCGCCGCCATGCAAGCCGCCGGTGAACTCGACGCCCTCCGCTGATCAGCCGGAGCAGCCACCTCAGAAACAGCCTCCCTTCTGGTCGCTGAAACCCTGGTGGTGCCAGCCCTGGTCGATCATCTCCACGGGAATGCTGATGGTCGGCGGGTCCTGGGCGCTGCTGCACCGCCTCTGGATCAGCCTTCCCCTGAGCTTGGGCGTGCTGGCCTGGTGGCTTCTGTTTCTGGTGCTCGTGCCCGCCGCCTACCGGTCGGCCGCAGATCAGGCCTGACGTGAGGCTTCACGGGAGCGCTGCTTCTCATCCAGCAGTTCCCCTTCCAGTTGCTCGATCAAACGACTCACCAACGCCTGAAATTCAGGCTGGCAACCACGAAACGCCGCTTTGTGACGGATCGGCTCGTTGCGCATGCGCAGATCCGTGAGCATCAGCTGCAGCGAATCGATCCGGGCGTTGGAAGTCATGAACTGCGTCGGCGTTCCAGAACGAGGTTATGACGCAGCTGCTTCAAAGCTCCAGCTCCCGAAGCAGACTGTTTTGCGTCTCCCGGCCGAGGACGGCATGGGCCGCCATGGCACCACTCGCCGCAACGGGTGGAATGCCGATCCCGGGGAAGGTGCTGGCACCACAAAGCCAGAAATTGGCCAGGGGCGTCGTCACGCCCGGGAAGAGACCTTCCGCTGCTGAAAGGGCAGGGCCATAGCTGCCCTGATGAACATTGAGGAAATGGCTGTGGGTCAGCGGCGTTCCCTCCATGATCAGCTCACAGCGGTCGCGGATGTCGGGAATACGGCGTTCCAGCACCCGCCAGAACACAGCACATCGCTCCTGTTTTCTCTGCTGATACGCCGCACTATCGCGCTCCAGATCAGCCCAGAGCTCCCAGGGTTCGCTGGCCGGTGTGTAGGCATGCAGCACATGGCGACCGGCCGGCGCCATCGAGGCATCCAACACCGACGGAATCGACAACACCACGGCATTGCGCTCGGCGTCGATCCCACGCTCCCAGTCATCCACCCAGACGGTGTGGATCGGCAGATCCTCCAGCCCCGTGGCATCGAAGCCCAGATGCAGATGCAGGAAGCCATTGCAGGCCGGCGTGGCCTGGCGCTGACGCTGCCACTTCGGCGCCACGGACTCCGGCAGCAGAGCAAGGGTGGACCAGATGTCGGCATTGCAGATCACCTGCCGCGCCGCAATCTGCGTTCCATCAGCCAGAGTCACACCCACCACACGATCCCCCTCCACCCGCAGCTGCTGCACCGCCTTGCCCATGTGCAGGCTGCCGCCGTGAGCTTTCAAGCCACGCACCAGGGCCTCAACCACCGCAGCACTGCCGCCAACGGGATAGTCGAGATGGGCATCCGGCTCAAACCACTCGCCGAACAGCGTGGCCATGGCTGCGGCGTTGGTGTCTCCCATCGGCATGCCGCTGATCAGGAAGGAGAGCAGATCCACCCAATGGCGCAGGAAAGGATCGCTGAGGTGACGATCCACCAGGGGCCCAAAAGAACCGGAGAGGTGACGCATCGCCGCAAGATGCGGCAACAGACGTCCACCACGTTTCAGCAGTTGCGCCATGCCATCCACCCCAGGCCGCAGGGCCAACAAGGGCAAAGCATCGGCAGCGGCGGCAATCGGCTGGAGCGCCTCAACAAAACGCCGCCATTCAGCGGCCACCTCGGGGCCGCGCAGGCTGCGCACCACAGCCTCAAAGTCGTCGTGCCCAACGGCGATACGCAGATCCCCTTCCGGCAACAGCACATCCCAGCTGCGATAGGGAATCACCTCCAGGGTCTGCCCCAGCGCGCGCAACACCTGGGCCAGGGGATTGCTGCTGGGCCAACGCCCCAGGCCACTCCAGAGGGATGGACCGGATTCGAAGTGGTACCCCTGGCGTTGAAAGCCATGGGCGGCTCCACCGGGTTGGTGATGGGCTTCCAGCACCAGCACCTCACGGCCGGCGCGGGCACACAAAGCTGCGGCACAGAGTCCGCCGATGCCGCTGCCGATCACCAGAACGTCGACGTCGCTTCTGATCATCCGCTCAGCATCCGCGACATCATTGTGGTCATTGGCGCAAGACGATGCGCACTCGACTGCTGCTTCCCCTGCTGCTCCTGGCCTTGGCCTGGGGGCAGGAGCTGATCGACCAACTGCTGTTTGCGGGGCAGTGGAACCTGCCGATGGGGCCGGATCAACCGTGGTGGGGGGTGATCACAGCGCCATTCAGCCATGCCGGCGTCGGCCACCTGATCTCCAACAGCCTGGCGTTTCTGCCCCTGAGCTGGCTGGTGCTCAGCCGGGGGATGCGCGATTACCTGAGCGTCTGGCTGTCGGTGCTGCTGATCAACATTCCAGTGGCCCTGTTCTGGCCCGCCCGCAGCCATGGACTCTCGGGCGTGGTGTACGGACTGCTGGGATACCTGCTGCTGATCGGCTGGCTGGAACGCCGCATCCTCTCCATCGCTCTGGGCCTCGTGGCGTTCTGGCTTTACGGCTCAGCCCTGATCGCCTTGATCCCCGGTGTCTCACCCGCGGGCGTCAGCTGGATCGGCCACAGCGCAGGGTTCATTGGCGGCCTGGTGGCGGCTCTTGCGGTGTATCGAGAGCCCACTGCCAGGTGAAGACAGCCATTGAAGACAGCTGATTGAACACCTCCAGTTGAGCTCAGCCCTCGGCCAGAACCTCATCGAGAAACGCCAAGGGGCGTTCCATGGTGGCGGAGTAGCCGAGCAGGCTTTGATCGCGGTGGCAATAGATCACGCTGTCATCGGCGTCGAGCAACACGGTTGCGCCGCGCTGGGTGATGTAGTCGTCACAGGGCACGTAGGTGCGCCAGTTGCGGAGCACTTCATTCATGTTGCGCAAACGCTTGGTGGCGAGCTCAAACGGTCGCTGGAACCCAGCACCACCGGCCTGGCGGAACAGAGCCCCACGGAAGCGCGGCAGAGGAAAGGCTTCAACCCACTCTTGATCGTCGAAGATCTGGGCCGCCGAGCGATCTCCGGTGTAACCGCGCAGCACCTCGCGCAGGGTGCCCGGCGAACCCACGCCGGCGCACATCAGCAGAAAACCAGGCCAGGGCCCACCGGGGAGCTTCAAGCCGCTCTCCAACCCCAGGGCCTGATGCAACAGCGGCGATGGATCGGCGATCAGCTGCTGCAGGGGAAAGCCGGTGAAGGCCGCGAAGCGCTCAGCACTGGCGGCGTTGCCGATGCCGAACAGCTGAACCTTGACACCAAGCGCCGCCAACTGGGGAAGCCTTGGCACCAGCGCCTGGGCGTATTCGATCGAGTCAAAATCCCCCAGCTGACCCTGCACAACAACAAGGCGCTTGCAGCCGCTCTCCATGCCGGCGACTCCGGCCAGCCGTTGCAGCAGTGGGTCCAGTGGAATCATGCCGACAGGCTGACATTTCGCCTCCGGAAACGTGGATGGCGCTTCGCACCGCCTGAGAGAATCAAATTAAAGGAAGGAAGCAGGTGGGCAAGAAATCTGGCTTCACAAGTGCTGAGATCGAAGAGATCAAGCGTCTGTATCTGCAGGAAGGGCGATCAATCCTGCAGATCCCCAAAATCCTGGGCAAAGGCAGTGAAAACTCCGTGCGCAACGCCCTGCACAAGGCCCGGGTGAAGCATGCGCCCGAGGAACGCACCAAGCTGGAGCGATTCAAGCCCGATCAAGTTTTTGGCAACGTCACCCTTTTAAAACGACTCAAAAAAGCGAAAAAACTGAAGTTCCATGCCCGCTGCTCCTGTGGCTACGAATTTGACGTTGACCCATTCCGACTGACGCTGCCGGAACACCACAAAGACAGAATTGCTGCATGCCAGCGCTGCAGCAAAGCGCAAACAGAGGAGCGCTCCAAGCCTGAAGACTGAGAGAATCAATCAAAACAAGCTCAACAGCGCACACAAAACCAACAAATATTTCAACGGCTTCACATCAATAAACACAAAATCCCACAAGTCGAATCAACCCTTTCTCCTGCCAGGACAGGGGTTAAGAGCAGAACTTGTATCAAGCTGACGCAGCCTTAACAATGGCTAAAGAGCAAGGTATCAAGCGGAACCTTGCTGCATTCGGGCGACGACGTAGAACTCAAAAAGTTTTACTCATCCCTATTCACGCCATGGAACTCACTTTCTTGGGCAACAAATATGCAAAAGCTGAAGCAGTATCGACGCGGCCAACAATCCAACTGAAATACATGGGCAAAAGCTATCAGGCTGAGCAGATCAAATCCGTTCGCAATAGCGTTGCTCTCACCTACCGCGGCGTCTCCTACTTCAAAGTCTGAAAAGGCCTTGAGGCAGGGCACTGAGAACGCAGCCGACGTGACGGCATAACGCTGCAGGATCGGCACAATGGCGCGATGAGACTTCTGATCACAGTCCTGATCGCGTCCAGTGCTTTGGCCTGGCCGGCAAAGAGTGCGGAACCGATCCCCCTCGTGGTGGTTCCCTTCGATGCCGCATGGGGGTCGCGACGTCTTCCCGTTCAGCCCGCAGCGTTGTTGCCGCCACCTCCAATCCCTGGTCCGACTCCAGCCAGCGAAGCCAACGCTGCACCAAGGCCGCAACGCCAACGCTGGTGCCGGGGTGGCTGTTGAACGGGACTAGCTGCTGAGCGCGGCGGCTGTTGAACACAGGACGGCTGTCACCTGGAAGCGTTCTGTGTAAACCGAAAGGAGAAGCCCCCCCTTCCAGCCCTAACGATGCGAAACGCGGCGCTGTTGATGGCGAGCCTCCTTCTGGGATCCATGGCTCTTGCCGGTGGCAAGCGGGCCACAGCCCAAGGGCCGTCCGAGCAGTTCGCCACCGCTGAGGCGATGCGGGTGATCCCGAAGGGGGCAACGATCACCAACACCACTTGCAAGAGCATTGATGTGGGAGCCAGCAGCCGCTATCAGTGCACCATCACCTACAGCCCCTGAGCTGATCGATGAAAGGCTGGCGTGCTGCGTGTTTGAGCCTGATCCTGCTGGGGATCCCGGCTGCGGGGCGCGCCGAATCTGATCAGTGTCGCTTGATCGATCAGGTGCTGAATCGCCTGGGCAACGCCATGGCCATCAACCGTTTGATCATTGCGGAAGGCAAGGACAGCACGGCTGTCGCTGCGGCGAGTGATGCTCTGGCCGAACAGAACGAGAGCTACCGGCGCACCAAGCGCCAACGCGCCAAAGCGCCAAAGCCGGCTGCGATGGCTGGCAACGGGACTGACTGGCTGGCTGTATGACTCACTGGCTCAGGCCAGGCAAGCTGGTGAAGCGCTGATCGAGAGACCTTGGCCGTCACCGTCTGCCAGAACTGCGGAAGCCGCCGGTTTCGTGCCGACCGATCCATGGCCGGGCGGCTGGTCTGTCAGAACTGCGGCCTTGCGGCCGGTAGCCGAGCTGCACGGTCCACACCGGACATCAGGCGGCGCAGCAACGCAAAACGCTGGCTGGTGATCCTGCTGATCGCGGCGATCGTGCTGGTGGTGGTCACGTCGTAAGCAACTGCACCACCTCAGCGGTGTTCGCCGACAAAGGCTTGGCGGCCAGCTGGTCGATGGCCTGACGCATGACCATTTGACGCTCGGTGCCGTAACTGCCGCAGCGACTAAACACCTTGGCCATCCGTGATGCGGTGATCGGATTGCGGGAGTCGACCGCTGCGATCTGCTCCGCCATGAACCGGTAGCCACTGCCATCGATGGCGTGAAATGCCTGAACATTGGCGGTGAATCCACCGAGAACAGCGCGAAGGGAATTGGGCGCCAGGGGATCGAAGCGCGGGTGCTCCAGCAGCTGTTGAACCCGCTCCAACGCGTTGGACCTGAGGGCCGATGCCTCCATCGCGAACCAGGCATCCAGGATCACGGGCTTGTCTTGCCAACGCTCGTAGAACAGCGCCATCGCCTGCTCACGCTCGGCGCTTTCCTCCGGCAGCAAGGCCCGCAGGGCTCCCCGTGCCAGGGTCATCGAGGGGCCGGAAACAGCAGCCAATGCCTCCGCTTGAACCGTGGCATCACCAGCCGCGGCAAGCCAGCGCCAGGCCAAGGCGGTCAGGGCCCGGCCACCCTGACCCGCCGGCCAAGCCAGGGTCCAGTCAGCCCGGGCCAGCTCCAGCAGTCGACGCAGGGATGACTGCAATTGAACGCCCATCTCATGGGTCCACGCCCGGAAGGCTTGATCCAGCGCCAGCGGATCCACCGAGGATTGCAACGCCTCCAGTTCCGCCATGCCCGGCAGCGCCAGCAGCGCCGCCAGATCCATGCCATCACCACCGTCGTAGGCACAGATCCGCTGATCGAGGGCCTGGATCAGCGCCGCTTCCACGGCAGGCTTCGGCTGGTTTTCAGCCCGCGCCAACAGCACCTGGCGTGCCAGGCGCTGGGCCGCATCCCAGCGGCAGAACGGGTCATCATCGGAAGCCAACAGCTGCAGGCACTCCTCCAGCGGCTGCTCGAGACGCACGTGCACCGGGGCCGAGAAGCGGCGCAGCACCGAAAGGGCAGGGGGGGTGTCGCCGGGCTCGCCCTGCAGGGTGATGCTGGCGCGCTCAGCCTCCATCACCAGAAGCTGCTCCTCACCAACACGGCCTTGCTCACCCACCAGGGCCATGGCAACCGGCAGCACCAGGGGCTGTTTGTCCGCCTGCCCCGGCGTCGGAGGCGTCGCCTGGTGCAACTCCACCGTGAGCTCACCCGATTCGGGGTTCCACTGCCGATCAATGCTGAGTTCCGGAGTTCCTGCCTGGTGGTACCAGCGCTTGAAGCGTTCCAGATCAAAGCCCAGCGGCTCGCCCTGCCTGGTGGCGCCATCGGCGATCGATTGAACGAAGTCTTCCGTCGTGGCGGCCGTGCCATCAAAACGTTGCACGTACACCTCCATTCCCTTCATGAACCGCTCGGGTCCCAGCAGGGTGCGCAGCATGCGGATCAATTCCGCACCTTTTTCATAGATGGTTGTTGTGTAGAAGTTGTCGATCGCCTGGTATTCCGCTGGCTTCACCGGGTGGGCCGTTGGGCCAGCATCCTCACGGAATTGGGTGTTGCGCAACATCGCCACATCCTCAATGCGCTTCACCGCCTCCGAATGGAGATCTGCGGTGAAGCACTGATCACGGAACACCGTCAGGCCTTCTTTGAGCGACAGCTGGAACCAATCCCGGCAGGTGATTCGATTTCCGCTCCAGTTGTGGAAGTATTCATGGGCAATCACACTTTCGATGCGTTCAAGTTCTGCATCGGTGGCCGTTTCCGCATCAGCCAGAACAAGCTTTGAGTTGAAAATATTCAGACTCTTGTTTTCCATCGCGCCCATGTTGAAATGTCGGACGGCTACGATGTTGTATTCATCCAGGTCGTATTCAAGGTTGTAAACCGATTCATCCCATTGCATGGATCGTTTCAACGAAGCCATGGCATGGGCTGTGAAGGGTTCATCCCCCTCCTCCACATGCAAGCGCAGGGTGACCTGCCGGCCCGACGCCGTTGTGTAGTGATCACGAATCTCCCTGAGGTCTCCGGCCACCAGGGCGAACAGATAGGAGGGCTTGGGGAAGGGGTCATCCCACGTGACCGCATGACGATCAGCGCCGACGGATTCCTCCTGAACCGCATTGCCATTGCTCAACAGCACAGGGCAGCTGCTGCGGCTGGCCTCAATCCGCACCTGCCAGCGGCTCAGCACATCCGGACGATCAGGGTGCAGGCTGATGCGCCGGAATCCCTCGGCCTCGCACTGGGTACTCAGCAGACCACCACTGGCGTACAAGCCTTCGAGCGAACTGTTGGAGTAGGGATCCAGACGGCAACGGGTTTCCAGCACAAACGGCTGGTCGGGCACGTTGGGGATGGTGAGACGTCCGTCGGCAAAGCTGTATTCCTCTGGCGACAACGGCGCCTGGTCAATCACCAGGGATTCGATCGCCAGATCAACGCCGCACAGCACCAAGGGCTCTCCAGGCCGACGCGGTTCAAGGCTGAGCCTGGAGGCAACGACGACATGGTCGTCCTGGATGTTCACGTCCAGGACGATGGAAGGGAGTTCAAAGCCCCACGGCGTGTAGTCCGCCAGACGAATCGAAGCAGCTGCAGTCATGGCCGAACCACGCGAGGACCGAACGATCCTGACGGATGAGCCTCAAAACCGGTGAGTATCAAATCAATAAAAGAGCCCTAAGCAACAAGTGACCTAATTATTTAAAGTAATTTCGAAAACACCAAGCGAAACAATGTACGAAAGGCTCAAAAAGCAAAATATTAAAAATTAAATACTACTAGAAACAAGACAATCAGCGATGCTTAGCCAAGCAGCAAACTCTCTCAAGCAAGCCATAAGCATCACTTTTTCTTCATCTTTTCAAAGGCGCTCTTAACTTGTTTTTGCACATCCTCAGGAACGAACTCTGGACAGGTAGCCATCGCTCTCAAAAGAATCTGCTGCTCAGCACCCATAACCAGCTCTTTATCGCTTAAAGGTTTTTTATTTTTCAGATCAGCTATTTTGCCATCATGAACATTCTTCAAAAGGCCTGCATAAACCTCAACTGGAATTGACAAAGAATTGGGCCACTCCACCCCTTTTGCAGAGGCCGTACAGAAAGTGGATACACCAATACTTGAATAAAGAAAAGTTTCTTTATTC
The DNA here is from genome assembly GCF_014279895.1 of Synechococcus sp. M16.1. NCBI lineage: Bacteria > Bacillati > Cyanobacteriota > Cyanophyceae > Synechococcales > Synechococcaceae > Synechococcus > Synechococcus sp. M16.1. The sequence goes on from NZ_CP047954.1 coordinate 1,443,095, forward strand.
GTTGCTGGAGCAGCAGCAACTTTCTGAGCTTGCGCAGCTCCATCGCAAACGGACAATAAAGAAAGAATTGCTGATGCAGCAGCAGCTTTGAGTGCTATGCGATTGAAAGCCAAGACGTCTGGGCTGATCTGTTCACACATTTTTACCGAGGAAAGCAAGCTCAAGCTTGTGGGGTGGGCCAGTTAGAAAACTTTTATTACCTCAGCCGTGACGCACAAAATCACCTTTCGGCGCAGGAGAACCAAAAACCCGCACCACTTCGGAAGCAACAGCACAGGCTGCTGTCGGCCTCGAGCGTTGAATATCACCACTAGGCCAATACAAGAGATAAAGGCCTGCTCAGAAAGTTAACGCGGAGGAGCCGACATCAAAAACGACTAACCCCGCTTGAGCCCATAGCAGATCAGAACAACTTCGACCACACCACTGCTCCCTAACTCAGTTGTCAACACCAAAAAGTGGCTAGAAGGTTTAGCCCCTATTGGGAAATTCAAATATCCAATACACAGATCAGTCGTCCTCGATCAGTGGCAGGGGATCGGACATTCGAATCTCATGGTGGTGCTCAACGATCGAGAGATCACCGTTCTCCCAGCTGTAGATGGCGCGGTAGCGGTAGCGATCCTGATCGACAAGGCGAATGTGCTCAAGGATGTCCCACTGCTGGTAGTGGGATTCCAGGATGGTTTCGTGCTCGTCCACCTGACGCAGCCGTGTACGCACCGGGTCTCCCGTCAAATAACCACGACTTCTCTGGAGTTGATGGCCCCACAACGTGGCTTCCATCACGCCACTGCGTTCAAACCAGGGCTTGCGGGCAAAGAATTCGTCGGAATGCTGGTCCTCCTGGTCAGACCACCAGCTGAAGCGGTAGCGGCTCTCACCCACCTCAGGGTGTGCGAACGCCTCCATTTTCAGGTTCATGTCCAAGTGGAGAACCTGGTCGTCACTGAAGGTGTATTGCCGCCGGGAACGCCACAACCCCAGATTGCGGCTGAACCAGCGGCGCAGGTTGCTATCCACCTGAATCGAAGGCTGGGCAGCCACTCCGCCGGGAACGGTCAGAGGAACACGGTTTTGCGCAGAAAAAAGCGACATGGACCGCGTCAATGACGCAACGGAGTGTTCCTGTTCGTCTTAGCGCTGCTGGCGGCGCAGTCAAAAACCCATAAGGTGAGCGTCGGTTTTGCTGTCTTGCAGTCCGCGTGGTCAAGGACGCTCCCAAGACACGGCAAACCCTGAAGCTGTTGCTGGTGGCTGCTCGACATCACCTGTCGGGTCAGGACCTCCGATCGCTGGTGCAGTTCCTGGAACGGGAGGACCTGGGCTTCGAAGTCACCCTGCAAGTAGCCGATCCCGCCCAGCAACCCGAACTGCTTGAGCTGCATCGCCTCGTGGTGACGCCAGCGCTGATCAAATTGGCGCCCAACCCCAAGCAGGTGTTCGCGGGAAGCAACATCCTTCAGCAACTCAAAGGATGGGTGCCCCGCTGGAAACAGGATGGGGTGGTGAGCGGCCTTGGCCTCAGCCTCAGGCCCACCGAACTTGATGGCAGTCGCACCCAGAAGGAACTCCAGCTGGAGGATCAGCTGCTGGTGCTACGCCAGGAGAACGAAACGCTGATCGATCGCGTCAGCGCCCAGGAACGACTGTTGCGCATGGTGGCCCACGAACTGCGCACCCCACTCACCGCAGCGGCCTTGGCCCTGCAAAGCCAGAAGCTGGGCCAGATCGACATGGATCGCTTTCAGGATGTGATCACCCGCCGCCTGCAGGAGATGGAGGCGCTGTCGAAGGATTTGCTGGAGGTGGGCACCACCCGTTGGGAAACCCTGTTCAACCCTCAACGGCTTGACCTCGCCAGCGTTTCAGCCGAAGTGATCCTCGAGCTCGAAAAATTGTGGTTGGGGCGCAACGTCGAAATCAAAACCGACATTCCCGCTGACCTGCCCAAGGTTTTCGCTGATCAGCGCCGCATGCGCCAGGTGCTGCTGAATCTGCTCGAAAACGCCCTGAAATACACCAACGACGGCGGGCACATCTCGCTCACGATGCTGCACCGCACCAGCCAGCGTGTGGAGGTGAGCGTTTGTGACAGCGGCCCGGGCATTCCGGAAACGGAACAGCAGCGAATTTTTCTGGATCGGGTGCGGCTGCCGCAAACCTCCGACCAAACCACCGGTTACGGCGTGGGGCTGTCGGTCTGCCGCCGCATCGTTGAAGTGCACGGCGGCAAGATCTGGGTGGTGTCGGACCCTGGCGAAGGCGCCTGCTTCACCTTCACGGTGCCGATCTGGCAAGGACAAGGTGTCGAATGGGGTCAAGCTGTCTTGACGGAGGGTCCGACCAAGCCCTAGTGTTCACAAGTGATCAGGAGCACAGACCGCTCGCTGATTACGGCCTCGCCCCCATCGTCTAGAGGCCTAGGACACCTCCCTTTCACGGAGGCGACAGGGGTTCGAATCCCCTTGGGGGTATGACGTCATCATCAGACTTGTTTTGGTGATGAATTGAGTACAAATTCAAGTTTTTGATGCTGCCTTCAGGCCCAGGATCACTGGGTCATCAAAGGCTCCCAAACTGCTGCGCCCTCGCTGCTCGTTCAGCTGTTTCTGCGGTGGGCTTCCTGCACAACGGCGTTGAGGTTGCTGGAGAGATCGTCCCGCAGCCGCTCCTCGATCAGACCGATCGGCATGCCAAGACAGCCTTGAACCGTCAGCTCATAGAGCAGTGAGCTGCCATCGGGACGCTGACGGATCTGCCAGGACCCTTCAAAACGTCGAAAATCCCCTTTCACCATGCGGAACTGCAGCAGTCCGTCCTGGCGGTATTCCGTCAGCTCCAGCTGAACCTGGGCCGAGAAGCGAAGACCCAACAGCTGCTGGCTGCCCACCTGTTGAAGGCGCACCGTCTGACCCTGGCGCTGAATCAGCTCACTGGTGCTGAGATTGGGAATGAAACGAGACAGATTCTCGTAGTCCGTCAGCACATCCCAGAGCAGCTGAACAGGCAATGGAGATTTGAGTTCAGCGGCCAGACGCCGGGTCCCCTGGGGCAGCCGCTCCATGGTCTGCTCGATCGCAGTCCCTGAATCTGCGGAGGTTTCAAGCCCTCGTCCAAACATTGTCTGGGGGAAAACCAAAAGAGACGCCGAGATGAGGGGCCGAACCCGAGGATCTTAATGAGGTCGCCTGGATCACATCAGATTCTGTTCCGAACAGCAACCTTTTTGTGTGAAATCAAAGGCCACGCCTATAGTCGCGCCACCAAAGGCAGGTGATTTCTATGCGGGTGTCCAATGCAGCGACAGAGCACTGCAATGAAGCTCTGTTCACTGTTGTGGCTCGTGGTCCCCAGGTCGGTGCCAAACCGTCCGTGGTTCAGACCTACACCGTTGCAATGAACCAGTTTTCCGCACTTTTCAAACGATTGGGGGCCACGGGCGCCAAGATCGTTTCTGTGAATGGTGCGGGCGAAGAGCGTTCCGCCGCTCCCGCTGTCGCCACCCCGGCACCTGCCAAACAACCCGCCAAAAAAACCGCCAAGAAAGCCGTGACGTCAAGCGCCCCGAAGAAGAAGCCCCACGCCGACGTTCCGGTCAACACCTACAAGCCCAAAACACCGTTCATGGGCACGGTCACGGAGAACTACTCCCTGCTGAAGGACGGTGCGATCGGCCGTGTGCAGCACATCACCTTTGATCTGGCCGGCGGCGACCCGCAGCTGAAGTACATCGAAGGCCAGAGCATCGGCATCATTCCCGAAGGGGAAGACGCCAACGGCAAGCCCCACAAGCTGCGCCTGTACTCCATCGCCAGCACCCGCCACGGCGACAACCTGGAGGGCAACACCGTCTCTCTCTGCGTTCGCCAGCTCGAATACAAGAACGACGCCGGTGAGCAGATCTACGGCGTCTGCTCCACCTACCTGTGCGACATCGAACCTGGCACCAAGGTGAAGATCACCGGTCCGGTCGGCAAGGAGATGCTTCTCCCTGACGACGAGGACGCCAACATCATCATGCTGGCGACGGGCACCGGCATCGCTCCGATGCGCACCTACCTGCGTCGCATGTTCGAGCCCCGTGAACAGGAAGCCAACGGCTGGAAATTCCGCGGCAAAGCCTGGCTGTTCATGGGCGCACCCAAAACTGCCAACCTGCTCTACGACGAGGACTTCCTCCACTACGAGAAGGAGTATCCCGATAACTTCCGCTACACCAAAGCGATCAGCCGGGAACAGCAGAACGCCAAGGGCGGCCGGATGTACATCCAGGACCGCGTTCTGGAGCACGCTGAAGAGATCTTCGCGATGATTGAAGACCCCAAGACCCACGTGTACATGTGCGGTCTGCGCGGCATGGAGCCGGGCATCGACGAAGCCATGACCGCCGCCGCGGCCGCCAAGGGGCTCGACTGGGCCGAACTGCGCCCCCAGCTCAAAAAGGCTGACCGCTGGCACGTGGAAACCTATTGATCGATCAAACGCTGATCCATCAGCCAACCCGTTTTCAGTCCACCCCTCGGGGTGGACTTTTTTTTGGGTTGGCAACAAAGGCTGACACCAACACGGAAACAAAGCGGCGAGTCCATGTCTGTTGCCGGTTCCGTGCCTAAACCATCGTCAGAAGCCTGGACACTCCATGGTTGCCACGATGACGAACCCCCTCAGGGTTGGACTGCGTCAGGAGCGCGTGATCGCGCCGCAGTGTCTGGTGATCTTCGGCGCCAGTGGTGATCTGACCCACCGCAAGCTGGTGCCAGCCCTGTTTGAACTGTTCAAGCAACGGCGTCTGCCCAGTGAGTTCGCCCTGCTGGGCTGTGCGCGACGGCCGTGGAGTGACGAGGAGTTCCGCGGAAAGATGGCGGAGGCACTGGCCAGCACGATCGAGGACGATCCCCAGGCCTGGGAGCAGTTCGTGGGCAAGTTGTTCTACGAGCCGGTCGACCTACAGAACACCGATCACATGCTGAGCCTGCACACCAGGCTCGAGCAGATCGATCAACAGTGCGCCACCCGCGGCAACCGCACCTTTTATCTATCCGTCTCCCCCAAGTTCTATGGCAGTGGCTGCCGTTCACTGGCCGACGCTGGCCTGTTGAAGGACCCCAAACGCAGCCGGGTGGTGATCGAAAAGCCCTTCGGACGCGACTACGGCAGTGCCCAGGCCCTCAATCGCGTGGTGCAGGCTTGCGGTCAGGAGAACCAGATCTTTCGCATCGACCATTACCTGGGCAAGGAAACCGTCCAGAACATCATGGTTCTGCGCTTTGCCAACACGATCTTCGAGCCCATCTGGAACCGCAATTACATCTCCAGTGTTCAAATCACCGCCGCTGAAACGGTTGGAGTGGAGGAAAGGGCCGGGTACTACGAATCGGCCGGTGCCCTGCGGGACATGGTGCAGAACCACCTGACCCAGATGCTGGCGATCACCGCCATGGAACCTCCCGGGCGCTTTGACCCGGAGGCCATCCGCAACGAAAAGGCCAAGGTGCTCCAGGCTGCCCGCCTGGCCGATGAGCTCGAACCCTGGAACTGCTGCATCCGTGGCCAGTACGGACCCGGTGGTTCCGCGGAATCGCCCCTGGCCGGATACCGCCATGAACCCGGCGTGGATCCCAACAGCACCACCGAGACCTACGTGGCGATGAAGCTGTTCATCGACAACTGGCGCTGGCAGGGGGTTCCGTTCTATGTGCGCACCGGCAAACGGCTGGCCAAGCGCACCAGTGAGGTGGTGCTCACCTTCCGTGAAGCACCGGTGCATCTGTTTGATGCAGCCACCGGAGGCCCCACGGCCAATCAGCTGATCCTGCGCATCCAACCGGATGAGGGGGCCGAATTCCGCTTCGAGGTGAAGTCACCCGGATCTGGCATGCGCAGCCGCCCGATCGACATGGAGTTCTCCTACGACGAATCCTTCGGGGAACCCTCCGATGAGGGCTATGTGCGGCTCCTGGCTGACGCCATGCTCAGCGACCCCACCCTGTTCACCCGCAGCGATGAGGTGGAAGCGGCATGGCGGCTCTACACCCCGCTGCTGGAACTGATTGAAGACAGCCCCTGGCAGCTGCCGGTTCATCCCTACGAATCCCGCACCTGGGGACCGGCCGCCGCGGATGCCCTGCTGGCGAAGGACGGACTGCTCTGGCGACGCCCCTGACCGCGCACGTTCACAGCCCTGTTTCTCAGCTCTCCACGTCTCGTTTATCCGTCAGCATGTCCCCTCAGCTCACCCTGCAAACCCCGCTCGAACTGGCACCGGCGGAGGTACCCCACTACCTCGAACAGCTCTGGTCCCCCGAGCAGCAGGGCAGCACGGGCACGGGGGCCAACACCTTCTGCCTGCTGATCTGGCAACCCGCCTGGGCCGAGCAGCAATTGATCCGCAGTGGTCGTTTATCAGGCCCCATCACGGGCCAGCAGTCCGCCCCCTTGATTGCTGCGGGACGTCAGGCGGTGCTGGATGCAGACCTCCCGCTGAGCACGCCGCCCCTGGATGGGGCTGTGGTGAAGGCGGTGGCTGATTTGGAAGGGCAAGCCAACGCCGAAGACCTGCGTGGGCAGTACATCGACCCAGCCCTGAGTGCACTGATGCCCCGGCGCCTGATCACCCTGGCGCCCACCATCGATGCGGCCCAGCCCCTGGAAACACTCGTGGCCGCCTACTGCCCGCTGCCTGAAGAAGGCGGTGGTACGGCCGCCTGCGGCGATGTGGTGGTGCTGCGGGGCGGCCATGGCGCCCTGCATGAGGGCTTTTCGATTCTCGACCCCCTGCTGCCGGAATCGATGCCGGCCTGGGTCTGGTGGAACGGCTGCATCGACGAAGCACCGGAGCTGATGCAACGGCTCACCAGCGCACCACGGCGCCTGATCATCGACACCGCGCTGGGGGATCCACATCAGTGCCTTGAGCTTCTACGTCACCGCGTGGAGAGCGGCCAGGCGGTGAACGATCTCAACTGGCTGCGCCTGCGCAGCTGGCGCGAGACCCTGGCCATGGTGTTCGACCCGCCGCAACGGCGTGATGCCCTGAGCCACATCACCCGTCTCGACATCGACGTTGAGGGCCATCACCCTGCCCAGGGGCTGCTGCTGGCCGCCTGGATCGCCGATCGACTTGGCTGGACGCTGCTCTCGACCGCTGCGGTCGAAAACGGAACCACCGCCCAGTTCAAGCGCTCCGATGGCACCGAGGTGCGCTTCCAACTGATGGCCGTGCCAGTCGCTCAGCCCAACGTGCACGCCGGCCAGATGGTGGGGCTGCGGCTGATCGCTGAACCGGAGAACGGCCAGGGCGTGTGCGTGATTCTCTGCGCTGAATCCGGGGGCTGCATGCGTTTGGAGGGAGGAGGCATGGCCAATCTCGAGCTGCATGAGGAAGTGGTTCCCGTGCAGCACGACACCCCTGAAATGGATGTGGCCCGTCTGCTGGGCGGCGGTCACGACAGCACCAATCCCCTGCTGGCCGCTGCGGCTCCGCTGGCTGCCAGGCTGCTGGGCTGATCCGCATCTGAGCCATGGCCGCTGTCATCGCTGCACCAGCCAGTGGCAGCGGCAAAACCCTGTTGAGCCTGGCGCTGCTGAGCTGGGCCCAGCAGAACGGACGCCGGATCCAGGCCTTCAAGGTGGGACCGGACTATCTCGATGCCCAGCTGCTCAGCCAGGCCTCGGGGCAGGCCTGTCGCAACCTCGATCTCAATCTCTGCGGAGAAACCTGGGTTCGCCAGGCCTTTCACGGTTACGGCGGTGCCTCTGAGCTGACCCTCGTGGAAGGGGTGATGGGGCTCTTCGATGGCATCGGCAGCAGTACAACCGGAAGCACGGCCGACGTGGCCCGCCTGCTGGACCTGCCGGTGGTGCTGGTGCTGGATGCCGGTGGTCAGGCCGCCTCCCTCGGCGCCATCGTGCGCGGATTCCGCGATCACGATCCCCAGCTGCGCATTGCCGGCGTGGTGCTCAACAAGGTCAGCAGCCCCAGGCACCGGGAGCTGCTGGCCGACGTGCTGGAGCGCATGGAGGTGCCATTGCTGGGCTGCCTGCCGCGCAGCGAAGCCCTGGCCCTGCCGGGCCGGCATCTCGGCTTGGCCCCGGCCCATGAATTGGAGGCCCCCGAGCAGCGACGCCAGGCCTGGGCCGCTCTGGCCAGCCAGCACCTGAACCTGGAACGCCTAGTCCCCCTGCTGCAGGCGCCCCGCCCCGGGCCGCATCCCCTGGCCAGCATCCCCGTGGAGCAGGGCCAGCCCCTGCCGGTGGCTTTGGCCAGTGATGCCGCCTTTCATTTCCGCTACCAGGAAACCAGTGAACTGCTGGAGCACATGGGCATGCCCGTGCTCCGCTGGAGCCCCCTAGCCGATGAGGCCATCCCTGCAGACGCCAAGGGCCTGATCTTGCCGGGCGGTTTCCCCGAACAGCACGCTGCCCAGCTCAGCAACTGCACGCGAAGCCTGGGCTCGCTGCGGGCGTTCGTGCAGCAGCGACCGCTCTACGCCGAATGCGGCGGGATGCTTGTGCTCGGAGAGCAGCTGACCGACCTCGATGGCACCAGCCACCGCATGGCGGGCCTGCTTCCCTTCACAGCCAAGCGCGGCCCGCTGCAGGTGGGCTATCGCCGCCTGCAGGCGCGGCGGGACAGCCCTGTGGTGGAGAGCGGTCAGCAGCTGGTGGGCCATGAATTTCACCGCTGGGAACTGCACACCAACCGGCCGTCCTCCGATAGGTCAGTGCTGTGGGACATTGAGGGATGGAAAGTCCATCGACATTCGGAAGGATGGGTCGATCAGACGGTTCACGCGAGCTGGGTTCACCTGCACTGGGCAAGCTCTACGACGATCTGCTCCCGATGGCGCGCCGCGCTCGAATCCGGGGAGAGAAGATCGCCAAACGCTTCGTCAGCCGCCAGCAGCCCCCGCGGGTCCAACCCTTCTCCGAACGCTGGCGCTGGGTGATCGAAGGTCGCGTTCAGCGGGTGGGGTTCCGCGCCAGCTGCAATCGGCGCGCCCTCGATCTCGGCATCAGCGGCTGGGTGCGCAACCTGAGTGATGGCCGTGTGGAAGTGCAGGCCGAAGGCCCACCGCTGGCCTTGTCTGAACTGCGGGCCTGGTGCGAAGTCGGGCCGCCGGGCGCCCGGGTGGTTCGGGTTACCCCCAGCCAGCTCCCGATCACGGGCGACGACTGGTTCGAAGTGCGCTACTGAGACACGCAAGCGAAAACATTGGGAAGGAGGTCTCCACGCTCCGCCCATCTCGCTACGGCTGAAGCAGGACCTTCGCGCCTGCCGCATGCTCCGCTTTGGATTTGCCCTGTTGATCACTGCGCTGCCCCTGCTCGGCATGGAGGCCATGAGCACGCGACGGGAAACCACCAAGCAGGTGTTCGATTCCGCGGCAGAAGCCCTCAACGCCTGTCAGAGCTGGCGACTCAGGGAAGGACAGTTTTCGGCCCTGATTCCCGCCGCTGCACCGGTGTCAACACAGGCGCGGCCTGTGCAGACCGACATCCGCAGCTGCGAGGCCGATCTGGACCATGCGCTGGTGCTGGGGCGCCGTTACAGCGTGGTGCCCGGCATGCACTACAACAAAACACTGCGGTCGCTAAACCGCCCGATCCATCGCAACTTTCCTTACCTGCTGCCAGATGGCACAACTGGCGAATAAAGCCCCAGGCATGTCTTGAGCAACTTCCTCGACACCAAAGACAAAGCCTTCTGGAGAGCCCTGCTCGGCGTTGTGAGTTTGGGGGTGAGCATTGGCCTGGCGGCCCTGATCCTGCGCCTCTGAGCGCTGATCCTCGGATTCACTCGGAATCCCGCGTGGTGTCGAATTGGCGCTGCCAGGTAGCGCGCAGATCAGGCGACGTCTCGCCGCCGAGCAACCAAACCCCCGTGCGGGCACGGGACACGGCCACGTAACAGAGCTGCTGGCGGATGGCTGGATCGGCCCGGAACACATCCGGCGCCACGAAGACATCCCCGAAACTGCTGCCCTGACTGCGATGCACCGTGAGCACTGCCGCAGGCCCCAGGGAAGCGAAGGCATCGCGAATCAGGAAGTACTGCCGCCAGATCGCGCGACCGTTTTTCTTGCCGGCATCACGGGCCTGCTTGCGCAGCCGCTGCATCACCGCATCAAGCTCCTGACGACCTGGGCTGCCAATCGGCGGCTGCAAGCGCAGGGTGAGCTCCAGGTCCCCCGCATTCACCGATGCGGAGAGGGTCTCGATCACCGGCACGGGCACATCGGCGGAGGAGAGGCCGAAATCCGCCAGGTCACAGGCCTCAGGCTTGACGTCCCGCACCGTGACTTCGCGGTTGGAGCCGAGCACCATGTCGGGTTCTTCACCCGCCTCTTCTCCGTCCCTTGAGGCCGGGGCCATCACCGCGGTGCGACTGATCAACACCTCACCGGGCAGCACCGGCATCTGATCAGCCATTTCCCCATGGATGGCCCGGCGCGCATGGGGCACCAGACGATCCAGGGTGCGGTTCGTGTAGCAGAGGATGCGTGCTGCATCGGGGTTGTCTTGCACCGAGGCGTCGCGCAATGCACGCCTGGCCTGATCCAGCCACTCCCGTTGCACCAGGCTGCGCACCTGCCCCTGCGGGGAACGAATCGCCGGCAGCAGCGGCGGCATCTGGCAGGGCAGGCGCCCCTCCCGCAGCCCCGCCGCCAACTGCAGCACCGGGCCTTGATGCCGCACCACCTGGGTCAAGCTGGCGGAACAGGACCGTTGCATCGCAAACACGGGGCTGTTCGGCTCACCCACCGGAGGCAACTGGGCGGGGTCGCCGACGAACACCAGACGGGTCTTGAACGGATGGGCGCACTGGAGGGCAATGCCTAACAGGGTGCTGTCCACCATCGAGGCTTCATCAATCAGCACCAGGCCCAGGTTCTCCAGGGCCATGGCCGTCTGCTCGGTGGGTTCACAGAGTTCAGCGTCGGCGGAGCGCTTGAGCTTCAGCCGCAGCAAGCGATGAATGGTGGAGGGGTACCAGGTGGGTTGGAGACCCTCCAACTCCAACGCCTGGCGCAGAACGCCCACCGCTTTATGGGTCGGTGCCACGACGGTCCAACACAAACCGCTGGCCTCCACCTGGCGCAGCAGGCGCATGGAGAGGAAGGTTTTGCCGCTGCCGGCAAAACCACTGAGCACGAAAGGCGTGCCATCCACGGGCTGCTTGAGCCAGGCCGCAAAGGCGTCCGCCGCTGCCTGCTGATCAGCGGTGAGGTCCGCAGCAGCGGTCACCCCAGCCCAGCTCCAAGACCCGACAGCAGATGCAGCGGGGACCCCACAAATTCCAAACCGGGCAGAGCAACGGCCGGACCCATCAGGCTGCCCACCAGCACCTGCAGCCGGCTGTGGCCAAGGCTTTCCTTGAGGGGTTTCTCCGGAGCGTCCGGCCAGAGCGAATCAGGCAGACCATTGACCCGTTCAGCCGTCAGCCCGGCGGCGCGACGAATGCCACTGGCGTCGTACATGACGACGAACGCCACCATCGCCGCAAGGGCGAAGAGGGGGTGATCAAAGCCAAGAGTCCAGCCCACACAGGCCGCCGTGCCGGTGACCAGAGCGGAGTGGCTCGACGGCATGCCGCCGGTTTCGATCAGCACCGCCGGACGCCAACGGCGATGCAGGAGCAACTCAAGGAACAATTTCGAGAGCTGGGCGACGCCACAGGCCATCAGGCCCCAGGTGAGCGAACTGTTGTCGAAGAGCTCCCGCAGCACCGCATGGGAGGGCGTGGCGTCGATCATCGGTCGCGGCTGGTGATGAAGTCGGCCAAGGCCAGCAGGGGAATCGCCTTCTCAGCCCAGGGTTGAAGTGCCTCTTTCGCTTCATTGACCAACGCATCGGCCCGACGGCGGGACTCGTCGAGCCCGAGAAGCTTGGGATAGGTGGTCTTGTCGGCGATGAGGTCCTTTCCGGCGGTTTTGCCGAGCACCTCGCTGCTGGCGGTGATGTCGAGGATGTCGTCGATGATCTGGAAGGCGAGGCCGATCCCCCTGGCGTAGGTGCGCAGGGCCTTGATCAGCGCCTCATCGGCGCCGCCGATCATCGCCCCGGTGATCACACAGGCACTCAACAGGGCTCCGGTTTTGTGGAGGTGGATGTACTCGAGGGTTTCAAGATCCACCTCCTGGCCTTCGCTTTCCAGATCCACCACCTGGCCGCCCACCAGGCCAGGGGCGCCGGCCACCAACGACAGTTCTCCCACCACCTTGAGCAAACGCTCAGCCGGCACATCCGGACTGCGCAGCGCCACCATTTCGAAGGCGCGGGTCAGCAGGGCATCACCGGCAAGGATGGCCACGGCTTCGCCGTACACCTTGTGGTTGGTGGGACGACCACGGCGCAGGTCGTCGTCATCCATGGCCGGCAGGTCGTCATGGATCAACGACATGGTGTGGATCATTTCCAGCGCCACCGCCGTGGGCAGGGCCTGCGTCGCTTCCCCGCCCGCCAGCTCGCAGGCGGCAAGGCAGAGAATCGGGCGCAGGCGCTTGCCACCGGCAAGCAGCGAATAGCGCATCGCTTCCCTGAGGGACTCCGGACGCTCCGGACCGAGCGATCCATCGAGGGCCGCTTCCACCCGCTCTTTGGCCTTGCCGAGATAGGCCTTGAAATCGAACTCGGCGCTCATGGGTGGACCCTGGCTGGCGGGATTCTCTCAGGCCGAGCCCTTAGCTGCCGAGGGGAACCCAATCCATCGGATGGGGTGTTCGCATCTCGCGTCCCTTGCCCGGCGCCGTGGTGATGGCCAGGTCGTAGGACACCGAATAGCGGGGGCTGCTTCCCTCATAGGGGAGCACCCGATGGCGCAGGTCCGAAGGGAACAGCAGAAGACGGTGGGGTAACGGCGCAAACACACCACCGGAAACCGCCGCATCGCGGTAGGGAATCGCCATCACATGGCTGAAGTAATCGTCGGGCGCCTCAAATTCCAGCTCCCCGCTCTCGTTCGCAGGATCCATCAACACGTAGAACACCGCGCTCAACTGGGCGTTGCGGTGGCTGTGCAGATCCACCGTTCCGCCATTCCTCGCACACACCACAGGCCAGGCCTTCTGGATGTGGGCCACAAGACCGTGCTCCGGGCCCAACAGCGCATGGAGATAGGCCGAAACGTGCTCAGCCAACTACCCGTTCAGCCACTGAAACGCATCCATGCGATGCAACTGATCCAGGCCGGCATGGCCCAGCAGATCTCCGGTGAGGTTGTTGCGATCGCTGAACTCAGGGTGCTGATACACCTGGGCATCGAACTGCTCCAGCTGCTGCTGCATGGCTGCGGCTGTTGCGGCATCCGGCTCAAGGTCCACCTGCAGAACGGGGGTGGGGAACAGCCAGTGCAGCGCCATGGAACCGATCAGGGCACGAGATCGTCCAAATCATGGTCAAGGTTGTGGCGTCTGCACCAAGCCACAACGGTGTTCACCAGAAGCATCGTCACCGTCATCGGTCCCACACCGCCGGGGACGGGCGAGAGCGCAGCAGCGATGGACTCGACTTCAGCCGCACGAACATCCCCGCACAGTCCGCCTTCCGGCTTGCGGTGGATGCCCACATCCACCACCGCAGCTCCCGGCCGCACGTGCTCGGCCCCGATGAACTCAGGACGGCCTGCTGCCACCACGAGGATGTCGGCTTCGCGGGTGTGGGCCGCCAGATCGGCCGTGCGGGAGTGGGCGATGGTGACGGTGGCGTTGGCGGCCTGCAGCATCAAGGCCATCGGCTGCCCCACGAGAATGCTGCGGCCGATCACCACGGCGCGCTTGCCCGCAGGATCGATGCCATTGCTGCGCAGCATCGCCATCACCCCGGCGGGGGTGCAGCTGCGCGGGCCCGGCTCCCCCTTGAGCAGCCGTCCGAGATTGAGGGTGTGCAGACCATCGGCATCCTTTTCAGGATCAATGGCCATCAGCAGCGGCCCCTCATCGAGGCCAGCAGGAAGAGGCAGCTGCAGGAGGATCCCGTCCACTGCAGGGTTGGCATTCAGCCGTTCAATCGTCTGAAGCACCTGCGCTGGAGGCGTGTCGCCGGGGAGGTGATCACCAAAGCTGGCCACCCCGATCCGAGCACAGGCTTTTTCCTTGTTGGCGACGTAAACGGCGCTGGCGGGATCATCACCAACCCGCAGCACCGCCAAGCCCGGCGGTCGCCCCGCCTCGGCCAGACGTCGTTCGATCAGGGTTTGAAGACGATGCTCCACATCCCTTGCCAGCACCTTGCCGTCCAAACGCAGGGCCATGGCATTCCCATGCACTCCCTCCAGCATGCCCTCTGAGGAGAGCTAGCGTTAAGCCGCTACAGGGTCCTTTTTGGTTCGTGTTCCACGGCTGAGCAGCCTTTGGCGGAACTGGGTGCGGCTCGAAGGCCCAGGGCGACGCCTGCTGCGCTGGACGCGACTGCAGACCTTTGTTGTGCTGTTGCTGTGCCTTTCCGTGGCCGCAGCCTCAAGCCTGCCCTGGCTGATCAAGCCGAAACTTCAACCCGGATCACTGGCCCCGTTTGAAGCCATCGCTCCAAAGGATGCTTTGGTGCAGGACAGCACCGCCCTCGAGCAGCAGCGGGCCTCGCTAGTGGCGCGATCGGTGGTGCAGGTGATCGATCAGGAGCAGACCCAAGCACTCAAACAACGGCTCGAGCAGCAACTGCTGCAACTGCAGGAGGTCACCAACACCGGATCTGGAGACCGGATCGGGCCGGTGAACCTTTCTGATCAAGAGAAAAGGTGGCTGGAACGACGCAGCGAATGGGAGCATCTGGCCTGGGATAAAGCGGTGCGCAGCACCGCTGATCGCATGCTCAGCCAAGGGCTGGTGAGCAACCTGGCCATTGAGCAATTGCGCAAGGCCGCCGACCAGCAACTCAAGGCGGTTGCCCTACAGCCAGAGGCGGCGCGCACCCTGGCCGGAAAGGTGCTCACCAGCGCCATGCGCGGCAGCAGCAACCTGCGCACGGACCCGAACCTGAGCAAACAGCTGATCGAGGAACAGCTGACCAAACAGGCCATCCCCACCATCGAGGTGCGCAAGGGAGATCTGATCACCCGCAAGGGCGAGCTGATCAGTCCCCAGGCCTACGACGTACTGGATTATTTCGGCCGCGTGCGCCGCGAACCCCAACCGTTGATCTGGTTCCAACGGTTCGTTGAAGCCGCTGCAGCCTGTGCCGTGATGCTGCTGGTGATGCGGCGTGAACGGCCTGGCCTGGAGGTGCGCCACGCGCTGCTGGCGGTTGGCCTGCTGTTGCTGGTGCAGGGAGCCAAGCTCTGGTTTAAAAGCTCCGTGAGCCCTCTGGCCGTGCTGGTGGCGCCCACCCTGGTGCTGACGGAAGGCCTCGGCACCGGCTGCGGGTTGGTCTGGATGGGGGTGGCCGCTCTGCTCTGGCCAGAACCCGTCCAGGGGTTAGGAGACGGTCGCCTGATTGTGGCGGCAACGGTGGCCGCCGCTGGGGCCGTGATCGCAGGCCGTCAGCGCAGCCGCGGCCAGCTGCTGCAACTCACGGTGCTGCTGCCGATCGGCGCCTTTGTGGGGCAGTGGCTGCTGCTGCAGCTGCAACCGGTCACCGGCCTGCGGCTCTGGGGAAATCTGAACCCAAGCCTGGATGAACTGGCCACCGATTCCTTTGTGCTCGGTGTGCTGCTGATGTTCAGCCTGCTGCTGATCCCGATGCTCGAGGGCTCCTTTGGCCTGCTCACCCGGGCGCGGCTACTGGAACTGGCGGATCAGGAGCGCCCCCTGCTGCGCCGCCTCTCCTGTGAAGCCCCGGGAACCTTTGAACACACCCTGATGATCTGCGGCCTGGCAGAAGAAGGGGCGCGGGCGATTGGTGCGGATGTGGATCTAATCCGGACCGGTTCGCTGTATCACGACGTGGGCAAGCTGCATGCGCCGGACTGGTTCATCGAGAACCAGAAGGACGGTCCCAATCCCCACGACGCGCTGGATGACCCCCAGGCGAGTGCGGCGGTGCTTCAAGCCCATGTGGATGAGGGGCTGAAGCTGGCGCGGCGCCACCGCCTGCCCCGGCCCATCGCCGATTTCATCCCTGAGCACCAGGGCACCTTGAAAATGGGCTACTTCCTGCACAAGGCCCAGGAGCGTGGCGGGGTGGTTGAGGAACGCCGCTTCCGTTACAGGGGCCCGGAACCCCGCACCAAAGAAACGGCGATCCTGATGCTTGCCGACGGCTGTGAGGCGGCGCTTCGATCCCTCCCCCCCGACACCTCCGATGCCCAGGCGGTGGACACAGTGCGGCGGATTGTGGAAGCGCGGCAGCGGGATGGACAACTGCGCAAAAGCAGCCTCAACCGCAGCGAAGTGGAACTGGTGATTCGTGCCTTCGTGCAGGTATGGCGGCGGATGCGCCACCGCCGCATTCCCTACCCAATCCCCGCCCGACGCTGATCGCAGCGTCTAGTTCAGCACTCACGAGTTCAGCACTCAGTGGCAAAGGGAACCTCCTGCGCGATCAAACGGACGCGCTCCTGGGTGAAGGGATGGCAAAAGCTCAGGGCCAGGGCATGCAGATGCAAGCGGCAGGACCGGCCGGCATCCCCGTAAATGGGATCGCCCACGATGGGATGGCCCAATTCAGCCAGATGGGCCCGCAGCTGATGGGAGCGCCCCGTGAGCGGACGCAGCCAGAGCCGCGTGCTGCGGGCACCAGCGGCGCGGGCTCTCCAGATCGTCAGCGCCAGACGTCCCTCCGGGTGGCTGCCGTAGCGCGGCGGTTGGCGCGACAGGCGCGCCAAAGGGCTGGCGATGCAACCGCGGCCATGGAGCTCCCCCTCCACATCCGCCTGATACAGCTTGTTGATCCGCCGTTCAGCAAACAGGGCACTCAGGCGGCGCAGGGCGTCAGCGCTTCGGGCCAAGAGCAGCACCCCCGAGGTGTCGCGGTCCAGGCGGTGAACCAGGCGCAGGCTTTGGTCCTGCTGCTGCAGGCGGGTGATCACGGAATCGCTTTGCTCGGGCCCCAGGCCCGGTTGGCTCAGCAGGCCGGCGGGCTTGTCGACCGCCATCAGCCACGGGTCCCGCATCAGCAGCTTCAAGGGGAGAGCCGCTGGGCGCAGTGTTTTTCAAACAAGGCCACCACCTGCTCCGCGGGCAGGGCCTGAATGAGCCGGGCTTCCGCCTCAACGTGATGCTGGCTGGAGTGATACAGCTGCAACTCGTGAAAAGGATTGGGCTCCTGCTGGCGGGCCACCTCCACCTCACGGCTGAGCAAGGCCGTCGGCATCAGGTTGCCGCCGTTACACGACTGCATCACATGGGCTGATTCATGGGCCAGCACCACCCAAACCACGGCGGGATCGTCGGGCAGGTTGTTGCCGCACATCAACAGGGCCTGCTTGCCCTCATGGAAAGCACCCAGCAAGCCCAAAGGACAGTCGGGCGCCACCAGGGCCTTCACGCCCGCCCGCTGCAGCAGCCGCAGGTAACTGGCGATGCGATCCCAGGTTGAGGCTTGAACAGCACTGCCCGTGAGCTGCAACACCAGCAGAGCCAACAGCACAGCCCTGAAACGGCGACCCATCAAGCCAGGGACCACAGAACAATCTCATTGGTCTCAAGATCGGCTCAAGCCGGCTTGATTCCCACCGAAGTTCTAAAGATTTTCAGTCGTCAAGCAGCTGTTCCACGGAAGTGACCTTCTCAGCAAACGACTGCTGCCGATCGGTGCGGGTGTTGAGCTTGAGCGTTGTGTAGAGACGCGGGGCGCCCATGCCGTGCAACTCGGCATGACACGCGCGCACACAGTCCATCACCTCGTCCCACGGGCCTTCGATCGCTGTGCCATTGGGCCCCAGCTGATGGGTCAGCCCCGTGGCGGCGATCACCCGCTCACAGGCGGCGATGTAGGGCGAAAGACTGACGCCCACACCGATCGGCACCACGCAGAGATCAACACTGACCCACATCAGCCCTGCATCGAACTGGATCGGCTCAAGCAACTGACGGGGTAGTCGATGGTGCGCCAACTGCCGCTGTCGGTTCGCACTTCAACCGCAATGCCCTGCTGACCCATGGAACAGCGGGACCCTTGTCCCGTGCACCAATCACTGGCATCAGCGAGGGCCAGTTCCAACGTGTCGTAGGGGGCGTCGAGCACCGGATGCGGCTGACCGTCGAGGCCAACCAACCGGTAGCGGGAGCGATGCTTGGCCATCGCAGTCCAATCCCGGAAGTGTCACCATCTTCCCATGGTCCCGACCCAGCGGCATTCCCACACTGGAGCCAGCAACGGGACGCAAAGGGCATGAGTGATCAGCTGCAGCAGGCCTACAACGCCTTGATGGCGAAGGCTCCGGGGGCAGCGTTTCAAAAAGCACGGGCCCTGTATCTCAACAAATATCCACTTCCCCAGGCCGATGGCAGTGCTCCGCTGCGGCTCTACGTCTGCGACGAGCAGCTGGAGGAATCGATTCAGCCCGCCAACGACGGCGATCCGAATCACCGTCTGGCGATTCTCCGCGCACGGCCCGGGCAGTTGGCCTTGGTGCACTGGCAACAGGCCGATCCGCCGGAACCCGAGCAACTGCGCCGCTACCTGCAGGACACCTGGTCGCTCAACCCGGACGAACTGGAGATCGAGGCCCTCAGCACCCCATGGTTCCGGGAGGGCGGGCATCAAAGCCGCTTTGCCGCACCGATGGGGTTGGGCTGGCAACAACAAACCCTCTTAACCCTCAAGGAAGAAAACTAAAAGCAATTCCGCAGAACGACGACAGCCGCGCAACGGCATCGCTAGCGAGAAGAAATAGCCCTCTCAGCCAATGTTCACCAAGTACGCCGAACGCTATGTGCTGAGGTCCTGCTCGGAGGGCGGCTATCTCAGCATTAATGCGGTGAACCAGCGCATCGAAAGCCAACCTTCCCTCGACAAAGCCTGGATCTTTCACAGCCACGATGGCGCTGTTAACCACGCCCTTTCGATCGGCGAGGTGCACGGGGAAACACCGGACGTGATGAAGCTGGATCAATGACTGGATCTGTGGACAGATCTGTGAACTGAAACGTGGTGGTGATCAGCCGTGGATGAAATTGCGCAGGCGGCGTGATTCGGCGGCTTGATCCTGCTGAAGCTCAGCTGCCGTTCGCGCATGGTGTTCACGCTGCTGTCCCGCGAAGACATCCGCCTCACTCAGGGCAAAGCCGTGCTCGGCTGCGAGCCCGAGAAACCGCTCAAGATCCATGGGCTGCGGGAGGGCCTTGGCCAGATCAGGGTCGCTGTCGCGAAGCGTGAGAAACCGATCCAGATCCTCGAGAGACATCCCTGCACCACTTGTTGCGTGCCCCCATTCAAGTCAGCATCAGCCCAAGTGGGGAGGTTGCATGCTGTTGAAACTGATCAGCTGCGGCAGCCTGGCGCTGGTGAGTGTTCTGGTGGTGACCCTGCTGCAGGGTTTGCGGCAGCACAACCACCGCATCCATGCGCTGCAGGAGCGGATCGATCAACTGGAGGAGCGCACACCGAACCGCGCCCACAGTGAGCTGCTCAGCCAACAGATGGGTGTGATGCAGGAACGCATGGATGCCTTCTCGGCCATGCGCACCTCGGC
The DNA here is from genome assembly GCF_014279895.1 of Synechococcus sp. M16.1. Classification (NCBI taxonomy): domain Bacteria; kingdom Bacillati; phylum Cyanobacteriota; class Cyanophyceae; order Synechococcales; family Synechococcaceae; genus Synechococcus; species Synechococcus sp. M16.1. The sequence continues at coordinate 1,462,668 of NZ_CP047954.1, forward strand.
CGCTTCATCCCTTCACCGCATCCCCGCTGGCATTGGGCAGGATGAAGCGCTGCAAGAGAACGAACACGACCAACACCGGCAGGATTGAGACCACCGAGCCGGCGGCAACGATCCGCCAATCCAGCGAAAAGCTGCTGGAGAGCTGCTGCAACCCCAGAGGCAAGGTGTAGAGGGACGGGTCGTCGAGGATCACCAGCGGCCAGAGGAAATCACTCCAGGTGCCGATGAACACGAACATCGCCAGGGTGATGAGATCGGCTTTTGCGGCGGGAATCATCACGTTCCACCATTCCCCCAGGCGGCTGCAGCCATCGATGCGTGCCGCCTCCTCCAGCTCCTTGGGGACACCCAGGAAGCTCTGGCGCAGCAGATAAAGGCCAAAGGCTGTGGCCGCCTGAGGAATCACCAGGGCCAGCAGGGTGTTGCGCAGCCCCAGCTGCACCATCAGCAGATACAGCGGAATCATCACCACCTGAAACGGGATCAGGATCGTGGCCACCACCAGAGCCAGCACCAGGCCCCGGCCGGCGAAGCGCAGCCGGGCCAGGGGGTAGGCGGCCAGGGAGCAGAACAGCAGGTTGGCCAGCACCGCCAGGCCACTCACCACGGTGCTGTTGAACAGATAGGTGGTGAGGGGATTGTCCTGAAACAGCCGCACGTAGGCATCGAGGCTCGGCTGGGCGGGCAGCAACGCCGGTGGACTGCTGAAGATGTCTTCCGCCGGGCCCTTGAGCGAGGTGCTCACCAACCAGAGCAAGGGCGTGAACACCAGCAGCGCTAGAAGAATCAGCAGCACCAGCTGAACAACCCGGGCGGTGGAGGTGCGCATGGCGTCGGCTCTAGAGCGTCGGTCGGGTCTCCAGAACAACAGGATCCTTCTGGGGATGCAATGACTGGCGCTCCTCACCGGCCACCAGGCGATTGAGGGCGTTCACGAAGGCCATGGCCGCCGCCACCACCACATCGGTGTCGGCAGCGTGACCGGAATAGAGCGCTCCGTTGCGGCGCAGGCGAATGGTCACATCGCCCATGGCATCGATGCCCTCGGTGACCGACTTCACCGAAAACTCGATCAACTCATTGGGCACACCCGCCAGATCATTCAAGGCACGGCAGACGGCATCCACCGGACCGGTGCCCACTGCCGAGCCCGTGGTTTCACTGCCCTCTTCATCCGAAAGGGTGACGGTGGCGGTGGGGCGCAGGCTGCTGCCGCAGCTGACCTGCACCAGCTTGAGCTGGAAACGGGCTTCCGGCTGCTGCACCTGTTCGCTGACGATCGCCTCCAGATCACGGTCGGTGATCTCGCGCTTGCGATCAGCGAGTTCCTTGAAGCGGGCAAAGGCCTCATCGAGATCCTCACGGGTGAGGTCGTAGCCCAGCTCCTCCAGTCGAGCGCGAACGGCACTGCGGCCGCTCAGCTTGCCAAGGGAGATGCGGTTGTCGGACAAGCCCACCGTCTGGGCGTCGATGATTTCGTAGGTGAGCCGATTCTTGAGAACGCCGTCCTGGTGGATGCCGGATTCATGGGCGAAGGCATTGGCACCAACGATGGCCTTGTTGGGCTGCACCACCATGCCGGTGAGATTGGAGACCAGCCGTGAGGTCTTGGTGATCTCTTCGGTGCGCACAGCCGTGAGTGGCGTGGGGCTGTCCTCCTCCCGGCCAAAGAAGGGGTTGTAGTAACGACGCCTAACGTGCAGCGCCATCACCAACTCCTCGAGGGAGGCATTGCCGGCCCGTTCGCCGATGCCGTTGATCGTGCATTCGAGCTGACGGGCGCCGTTCTTGACGGCCTCGAGGAAATTGGCCACGGCCAGGCCGAGATCGTTGTGGCCGTGCACCGAGATCACGGCATCGCCGATGTTGGGCACGTGCTGATTGATGCCAGCGATCAGCGCACCGAACTCCGAGGGGGTGGTGTAGCCAACGGTGTCGGGAATGTTGATCGTGGTGGCACCCGCGGCAATCGCCGCCTCAATCACCTCGTAAAGGAACTCCGGATCGCTGCGGCCGGCGTCTTCACAGGAGAACTCAACATCCTCCACAAGAGAGCGGGCGTAGCTCACCATCTCGGGGACGATGCCGAGCACATCGGCACGGCTCTTGCGCAGTTTGTGCTCGAGGTGGATGTCGCTGGTGGCGATGAAGGTGTGAATGCGGCGACGCGGGGCTGGCGCCACGGCATCGGCGCAGGCCTTGATGTCGGCCCTTGAGGCACGGGCCAGACCACAGATGATCGGGCCGTTGTCGCCACCCACCTGCTGGGCGATCCGCTGCACGGCAGCGAAATCCCCGGGGCTGGCGAAGGGGAACCCCGCCTCGATCACATCCACACCGAGCCGGGCCAGCTGCTGGGCAATGGCCAGCTTTTCCTCCAGGTTGAGGCTCGCCCCGGGCGACTGCTCACCATCCCGCAGGGTGGTGTCAAAAATCAGGACGCGACCGGGGTCCTTGGCCATGGAAGGGGCTCCAGCGGAGGTCTTAGTCGGAATGACTATGAGTTAACCCATCTTAGTTCAGCCCCCGAGGGGGAATCGGATTAAATTCAGCCACCGTTTGGGCTTGTTCGTGACCAAAGGCGCTGTCGCCCTGGTGTTGCATGCCCATCTGCCCTACGTGCGGTCGGCACAACCTGGCTCCCTGGAGGAGGACTGGTTTTTCCAGGCCCTGATCGAGTGTTATCTGCCGCTGCTGGAAACGCTGGAGCTGGCCAGCGCCGACCCCCACCAGCAACCCAAGCTCACCATCGGCCTATCGCCGACGCTGCTTTCTCTGCTGAGCGATCAAGACCTCAAGCAGCGCTTTCCCGCCTGGCTGAACGAACGGCTTGATCTGCTGCCAAAGGCTGACCCGTCCCTGCGCGCAGGCGCCGAACACCTGGCGGCCACGATCGAGCGGCACCGGCGGGCCTGGCAGAGCTGCGACGGCGATCTGATCCAGCGCTTCGCCGCCCTGCAACGCCAGGGGGTGGTGGACCTGCTCACCTGCGGCGCCACCCACGGCTATTTGCCCCTGCTGCGCCATCACCCGGAAGCGGTGCGCGGGCAACTGCGCACGGCGGTGCGGGAACACCAACGCCTCGTGGGCGAACGCCCCTTGGGGATCTGGTTGCCGGAATGCGCCTATTACGAGGGCCTGGATCGCTGGATGCGCGATGCGGGGCTGCGCTACGCCGTGCTGGATGGCCATGGGTTGCTGCACGGCCGGCCCAGACCCCGCTATGGGGTGTACGCCCCGATCTGCAGCCGCAATGGGGTGGCCTTCTTCGGGCGCGACAGTGACGCCACGCTGCCGGTGTGGTCGGCCAAGGACGGCTACCCCGGCGATCCCCACTACCGGGAGTTCCACCGGGATCTGGGTTGGGATCTGCCGATCGAAGAGCTCAAACCCCTGGGGCTCGACCAGCCACGACCGCTCGGTTTGAAGCTGCATCGGGTCACCGACCACAGCGCGCCGTTGGATCGCAAATACCCCTACGAACCGGGGGTGGCGGCTGAACGGGTGAAAGAGCACGCCGCCGATTACCTGCAGGGCCGCCGGCGGCAACTGGATCAGCTCGCCAGTGCCATGGACGTTTCGCCCCTGCTGGTGGCCCCCTTCGATGCCGAACTGTTTGGCCACTGGTGGTTTGAAGGCCCGGCTTTTCTCAGCCAGCTGTTCCAGCAGGCACCTCAGGAAGGGGTGAGCTTCACCCGCCTGCGCGATGTGCTGAACAACGTTGGCCAGCTTCAGCTCTGCGATCCCTGCCCCTCCAGCTGGGGGCAAGGGGGCTATCACGACTACTGGCTGAACGACAGCAACGCCTGGATCATCCCGGAGTGGGAAAAGGCCAGCGCCGCGATGGTGCAGCGCTGCAGCCGCGGCGTGGGCAGCGAGCAGGCGATGCAGTGGCTGCAGCAGGCGGCGCGGGAGCTGTTGCTGGCGCAGTCGTCGGATTGGAGCTTCATCCTGCGGGCCGGCACCACAACCGAACTGGCCAAAGAACGGGTGCAACGCCACCTGGGCCGCTTCTGGCAGTTGATGCAGGCGATCGACGGAACCAGCGAACTACCGGAGGGCTGGCTTGAGGAGGTGCAGGCGGACGACCGCCTGTTCCCGCTGATTCAGCCGTTGGACTGGGCTCCGCTGCAGCCCGCTGCTCAGCCTTCTGCGCCGCGCGCATAGACAAACGCCTCCCTCATCTGAGGGAGGCGTGGATGTTCATCGCTCCCTCAACTGAGGGATCGGGTCTTTCCCGAAACGATCTCAAAAACGCGGCGCCTGATCCTTCGCCGCCCCCAGCACCAATCCCCGCCGCAATTCCCAGGGGGATAAGGCAAACAAACGCAGCATCACCCACATCAAGCGCGGCAACGGCAGGGTGTTGGTGAGGAAGCCAAACCACTCCTCCCGCGGCAATGAGAAGAAGGTGGCGAAGTGGGTGCGCAGCAGCGCTTCGTTGAAGCCCATCAAACGGCCCAAACCGAATTGATAGAGCTGATGGCGCAGCACCAATTCGATTGGCCACAGCGCTTGCCAACCCCGATGGGCCAAGGCCGCTGAACCAAGGCTTGGATTAGCGAGGGCTTCGGAGATGGCCTGGGCCAGATCCGGACCCCGCCGCAGCAGCGATCCCACCATGTAGCCCGAGGCCGGGTGCACCATGCTCGCGGCACCACCAAAGGCCAGCACCGGCTGGCTGCGATCCGGCAGCGGCAGGTTCATCGGGAAGAGGCAGAACTCCTCGTGAATCACCTCGGTGATCTCCACGCCGCGCCGATCCAGGCGCTGCTGCAGCCGTTGCTTGAGCACGTCGTAGGGGACCCCTGGCGCCAAGGCGAGTGAGGTTTCCTCCACGAAGAACACCCCATCGCCCAGATCCATCGCATACAAAAACGTGGGCGGTTCGCTGCGCTGCTCCTCGCTGAGGTGATCACAGCGGTAGTCCATCAACACAAACCGGCCCGGCTCAATCGGCGGTTTGGAGAAACGCCCAACCACGCCGTAAGCCGCCTGGCCCGCCACCGGCCCCTGATCCGGCCGGCGAATATGGGGCGTGCGCGAGCCGGAGGCATCAATCACCAAGCGCGCCTGCAGGGTGGTTCCTGATGCGCAATACACGTTGGTGGTTGCACCATTCACGTCTACCCGCTGAACGGTGTCTTGATGAAAGACCACACCCTCAGCCCGCTCTAGCCAATAGCGCTGCAGGGCCGCCCGATCGAACAGGCCGTAGTCGATCCCGTGGGCATGGCTCTGATCTTGAGCCGTTGAGCCACCTTCGCCGAAGTAACTGACGGTGTTGCTCCAGCGGTGCTCCAGCAGCTGCTCAAGCCCCACCGCTTTAAGTTCATCGGCCCAGATGCCGTAGGTGTTCGGCCAGGGATCGTCGACCGGATCCGGGGCAATGGCCGCAACAGCCACACCCCGTTGGTTCAGTTCCGAAGTGATGCAGAGGGCAGCAGGACCGCCCCCCAGCACCAGCACATCCACCGGCTCAGCCAAGGTCAGCTGTCCTGTGCCTCAGATTCAGTGTCGTTGGACTCGTTGACGTCAGCAGAATCGTCCTCCGCTTCCGGCGGCACCAGCACCACCTTCAGAAGCCGGTCGCCCTTGTCGAGCTTCTGCAGACGCACCCCCGTAGCAGCACGGGACTGCTGAGGGATGGCATCGGCGCTGGTGCGCACGATCACCCCTTTCTCGCTCACCAGCAGCAGCTCCTCCCCGGCACCGAGCACACTCAGCCCCACCAGCTCGTCGGCTTCGGTACGGAACTTCATCGCCCGCAGGCCCATGCCGGCCCGCTTCTGCAAACGGAATTGCGTCACCGGCACCCGCTTGCCCAGACCCGAAGCCGACGCCACAAGCACCCAGGGGCCCTCGCTGGCGGCATTCTCTTCATCGTCTGCACTGGCGGCCACCTGATCGGCGAGTTCCACCGGCAGCACATCCATGCTCACCAGGGCATCGCCATCGCGCAGGTTCATCGACCGCACGCCGCGGGCCGTCCGCCCCAGGGGCCGCAATTCCTCATCACTGAGGCGGAAGTGGATGGTCATCCCGGCTTTGGAGCCGATCAAGACGCTGTCACCGGGCACAGCCAGGCGCACCCAGGTGAGGGCATCGCCTTCCTCCAGGTTGATGGCGATCAGGCCATTGGAGCGGATGTTGCTGAAGGCCGAAAGGCGGGTGCGCTTGATGAAGCCACCGCGGGTGAGCATCACCAGGTCGGTGTCGTCGCTGAATTCCGACACCGGAATCAATGTGGTGATCGCTTCTTCCCGGGGAATTGGCAGCAGCTGCACCACCGGCGTTCCCTTGGCCGCACGGCTGCACTGGGGCACGCGGTAGGCGGGCAGGGCATACGACACACCGCGGTCGCTGAACAGCACCAAGGTGTCGTGGTCGTTGCAGCTGATGAACAGCTTCACCGCATCTTCACCCTGGCTGCGGGTGCCGGCCTTGCCGCGGGTGCCACGGCTGGTGGCCTCAAATTCACTCACCGGCATCCGCTTGAGATAGCCGGTCTCGGTGAGCAGCACCACCGACCGCTCGTTGGCGATCAGGTCGATGTCAGACAGGCCACCGCCGAGGTCGAGGATTTCGGTGCGGCGGGGCGTCGGGTAGCGCTCCTGCAGCTGACCGAGCTCGCTCTGGATGATCCCGAACACCCGCTCACGCCGGCCAAGGATGTCCTTGTAGTCGGCGATCTTGGTGACCAGATCCTCATGCTCGAGCCGGATCTTGTCGGCTTCAAGCGCAGTGAGGCGACGCAGCTGCATCTGCAGGATGGCGTCGGCCTGGATGTCGGACAGGCCATGGCGATCCTGCAGCTGTTGCCGTGCCGTGGCCGTGTCGGGTGCAGCCCGGATCAAGGCAATGATCGGATCGAGCTGATCAAGGGCCAGCAGCAGGCCCAGCAGGATGTGATCACGCTCTTCCGCCTTGCGCAGCAGGTAGCGGGTGCGGCGCTCGATCGTCTCGACGCGGAAGTCGAGGAACACCTCGAGCATCTTGCGCAGGGTGAGCAGGATCGGCTCACCGTTCACCAGCGCCAGCATGTAGGCACTGAAGTTGCTCTGCAGCGGGGTGAGTTTGAACAGGTTGTTCAGCACCACCTGCGGGTAGGCATCGCGGCGCAGCTCCACCACGATCCGCATGCCATCGCGGTCGCTCTCGTCGCGGATGTCGGAGATGCCCTCAAGCTTCTTGTCGTTGACCAGCTCTGCGATGCGCTCGATCAACGCGGCCTTGTTGGTCTGATACGGCAACTCGGTGATGATCACCGCATCGCGATCGGGCCGCCCTGGTGCCTCGATCGTTTCGATGTTGGCCACGCCGCGCATGGTCACCGAGCCGCGGCCACCCAGGTAAGTCTCGCGGATGCCTTCGCGCCCCAGGATCTGACCGCCGGTGGGGAAGTCCGGTCCGGGGATCAGCTGGATCAACTCCTGATCGGTGATCTCTGGATTGGCGATCAGCGCCTGCAACCCGTCGATCAATTCATTGAGGTTGTGGGGAGGGATGTTCGTTGCCATCCCCACAGCGATGCCCGCTGACCCATTCAGCAGCAGCTGCGGTATCCGCGCCGGCAGCACCGTGGGCTCCTGCTGGGAGCCATCAAAGTTGTCGGCGAAATCAACGGTCTCCGCCTCGATGTCCTCCAGGAGGCTGTCGGTGGTGAGCGCACGCAGCCGCGATTCGGTGTATCGCATGGCCGCCGGTGGGTCGTTGTCCACCGAACCGAAGTTGCCGTGCCCATCGATCAGGGGCATCGACATGGAGAAGTCCTGGGCCATGCGCACCAGGGCGTCGTACACGGCGGTGTCGCCGTGGGGGTGATATTTGCCGAGCACTTCGCCCACCACACGGGCGCACTTGCGGTAAGGCCTGTCGCTGGTCAGGCCCAGCTCATACATCGCGTAGAGGATCCGGCGATGCACCGGCTTGAGGCCATCGCGGGCATCGGGCAGGGCCCGACCCACGATCACGCTCATCGCGTACTCCAAATAGGAGCGCGACATCTCGTTGCGCAGGTCCGTCTGGATGATCCGATCGTCGGAATCGCCGGGACCGCCGCCGCCAGGCCCCACAGAATCCGTCATACGTGCATCAGACGTCCTTTGTCAGTCTATCTCGGACAGTGGAAGCAACAGAAAAATCTGGATAAACTGCCGAACGCTTTCCACTGACGTGATGGGTCCTGTCGACGAGCCGCGCCCTGAAGCCGAAACCCCAGGCAGCGACCCCACCCCCACGCCAGCCCCAACGCCGGAACCTGAGCCGACTCCGGAACCTGAGCCAGCCCCAATGCCGGCGCCCACTCCGGCACCGACCCCCGCTCCAACAGCAGACCCGGTGATCGCCTCCACCGTTTCGATCCCTGCTCAGGAGAGCTCCGATGGGGATGGCGGCGAATGGGAGCTGCTGGTGGGCAAGGTGAAGGACTGGCTCGAGCAGAACGATCTGGCTGAGCTCTGGACCAAAGCCCAGCTGCCGCTGCGGGTGGTGGGCGGCCTGATCGTGTTCAGCCTGGTGGCGACGGTTTACTCCGGCGTGCTCAGCACCATCAACAGCATCCCTCTGGTGCCAGGCCTGCTGGAGCTGGCCGGCGTGATCTGGCTGGTGAACTTCGCCCTGCGCAACCTGATCCGCAACAGCGATCGGGACAACTTCATCAAGAGCGCCCGCTCCACCTGGACCCGCGTGACGGGCCGATCGAGCTGACCCGGTCAAGCTGAGCCGATCATCCCGATTGGTAGCTTGATCTGACTTTATTGAAGTCGCGCGGTGGACATTCAGCTCGGACGCTCCAAGACCGTTCGCCGGGCCTACGGAATCGATGAAATCGCTCTGGTGCCTGGGGGTCGCACGGTGGATCCCGAGGTCACCGATACCCGTTGGACCCTGGGCGGCATCGAGCGCGAGATCCCGATCATCGCCAGCGCCATGGACGGCGTGGTGGACGTGGGCATGGCCGTTCGCCTGTCCCAACTGGGCGCCCTCGGCGTGTTGAACCTTGAGGGTGTTCAGACCCGCTACGAAGACCCCAACCAGGTGCTGGATCGCATCGCCGCCGTCGGCAAGGACGAGTTCGTCCCGCTGATGCAGGAGATCTACAGCCAGCCGGTTCAGGAGGCGCTGATCCGCAAACGCATCCAGGACATCAAGGCCCAGGGCGGCATTGCAGCCGTCAGTGGCACTCCGGTGGCAGCCATGCGTTTCGGCAAGGCCATCGCCGAAGCCGGAGCCGACCTCTTCTTCGTGCAGGCCACCGTGGTCTCAACGGATCACACCGGTCCTGCAGGCCAGGAGACTCTGGATCTGGAAGCCCTATGCCGCGACATGGGCGTTCCCGTGGTGATCGGCAACTGCGTCACCTACGACGTGGCCCTGCAGCTGATGCGGGCTGGTGCCGCCGGCGTGATGGTGGGCATCGGCCCCGGTGCCGCCTGCACCTCCCGTGGCGTTCTCGGCGTGGGCATTCCCCAGGCCACCGCAGTGGCCGACTGTGCTGCCGCCCGGGCCGACTACGAAAAGGAAAGCGGTCGCTACGTGCCGATCGTTGCCGACGGTGGCATCGTCACCGGCGGTGACATCTGCAAGTGCATCGCCTGTGGCGCCGACGCCGTGATGATCGGTTCTCCCATCGCCCGTGCTGAGGAAGCTCCCGGCCGTGGCTTCCACTGGGGCATGGCCACCCCAAGCCCTGTACTGCCCCGCGGCACCCGCATCAATGTGGGCAACACCGGCAGCATCGAACGCATCCTGCGCGGCCCGGCCAAGTTGGACGACGGCACCCACAACCTGCTGGGCTGCCTGAAGACATCCATGGGCACCCTGGGCGCCCAAACCATCAAAGAGATGCAGCAAGTGGAGGTGGTCGTGGCACCCTCCCTGCTGACGGAAGGCAAGGTCTACCAAAAGGCCCAGCACCTCGGAATGGGCAAGTAAGGCAGGGCTAAATTGGAGCTGTGCGGGCTTCGGCCCACACACTCCTCACACCCCCCGGCCCGGCGCGATCGGGCTTTCACTCTTTGTGGAGAGCGACTGTCACAGTTCCCTTCTCAGCAGGGAAGAGCTGTGTTTTCGCTCGAAACCGTTGCTAAATTCTCCCTAAATTCCCCTGCTCATATGTCCAGCGCTGCTGCTGTCACCGACGCATCCTTCGAGCAGGACGTGCTCCAGAGCGATGTGCCGGTTCTCGTGGACTTCTGGGCACCCTGGTGCGGACCCTGCCGCATGGTGGCTCCGATCGTGGAAGAGATCGCCAAAGAATTTGACGGCCAGATCAAGGTGTTCAAGCTCAACACCGACGAAAACCCCAACGTGGCCAGCCAGTACGGCATCCGCAGCATCCCGACGCTGATGGTGTTCAAGGGCGGCCAGAAGGTTGACACCGTCGTGGGTGCTGTTCCCAAGGCAACCCTGTCAGGCACCATTTCCAAGTACCTCTGAATCCGTCTTCAGAACGGATCAACCGGTTGAGTCTGAACCTCGGGTTAATCGATTACGGCATGGGCAATCTCCACTCGGTGGAGAAATGCCTCGAGCGGCTGGATCAAGGCTGCTCGTTGATCCATAACGCCGATGATCTGGAGGGCGTCGATGCGCTGATCCTGCCCGGGGTCGGCGCCTTCGACCCGGCCATGGCCAACCTCAGGGCCACCGGACTTGTGCCCCACCTGCTGCGCTGGGGCCAGAAGGATCGCCCCCTACTCGGCATCTGCCTCGGCCTGCAACTGCTGTTCGAGCAGAGCGATGAAGGCAGCGATCCAGGCCTCGGGCTCTTGGGCGGACGGGTGAGCCGCCTGCCCAGCAACAGCGGCGAACGCATCCCCCACATGGGCTGGGCACCGTTGAAGCATCACGGCAGCTGCCCACTGCTCAGCAGCGATGCCCCATCGGAATGGGTTTATTTCGTGCACAGCTACGCCGCTGTTCCCAGCGATCGAAATGACCTCAAAGCCTCGGCCCCCTTCGGCGATCAGGAGGTGACCGCTGTGGTCTGGCGGGGCCGCGTCGGCGCTTGCCAGTTCCATCCGGAGAAGTCGTCCGATGCCGGAGAAGAGATGCTCAAGCGCTGGTTGACCTGGCTGCGCAACGGGGCTGAACCCTGCCCATGAGCGGTGGCGGGCAACTGCGCCTCAGCGGGGGGCGACGGCTGCTGAGCCCCGGGGGTCGCACGGCTCGGCCCACCACCTCCAGGGTGCGCGAAGCGGTGATGAACATCATTGCCCCGCACCTGCAGGACTGCCGCTGGCTCGACCTCTGCAGCGGCAGCGGCGTGATGGGCTGTGAGGCCCTGCAGCGGGGGGCGCGCTGTGTGGTGGCCGTTGATCAAGACCCGCAGTGCATCCGCGTCAGCCGCAGCAACCTCAGTGTCGTGGCGGCAAGCCGTTCACCGGCTCCGGAGATCCGCACCGAACGGCGGGAACTGATCTCGTGGCTGCGCAAGGGCTGGAGCCAGGAGCCCTTCGACATCGTCTATTTCGACCCTCCCTACGACCAGGGCCTCTACGAACCCTGCCTGATCGCCCTCGCCGAGGGGAATTGGCTTCACCAGGATTCTCTGGTGGTGTGTGAACACCGCTCCAACCTGAACCCAGAACCGGGCTCAGATTGGACAGTGGTGGATCAACGCCGCTACGGCATCAGCAGCGTGATGCTGCTCAGCCCCCCAGAGCGCTGCCACCACGGCGGTACTGGTTCCATGCCGCCACGAACAGACCCATCAGCGTGACGGGGATCAGACCCAGAACGATGCCGCAGAGCAGAGGTTCGATCATCGCGTCGCGTCAGCAATCAGAATTAGGGAGAATTCTCTCATTGGAACTCCGGGTCTGTGGTCCAGCCGTCACGAATTGCGGCCGAATCGGCATCAGCTGATGCAAATGATTCGAGCGATCGGGGTCGCGGCCTGATCGCCGCGCTCGTGGTGTCGGCTGCCACGGCCTGCGTGGTGCTGGTGCTCTGGGTACTGGGCAGCGCCCAACAGGACCCCTACATCAAGGCCAGCCTTGAGCTGCAGGGGGCCGTTGACCACGGCGGCCAGCTGTTCCGAATCAATTGCGCCGGCTGCCATGGCCTTGCCGGCCAGGGGTTGGTGGGCCCTCAACTTCAGGGCGTCAGCAACCAACTCAAAGACCCCGTTCTGGTGCACCAGATCATCAGTGGCGAAACTCCCCCCATGCCGAGCTTTGAGATGGAACCGCAATCGATGGCCGACCTGCTGGCCTACCTGCACACCCTCAGCTGAGCCGCTGCCTTGAATGCCGTTGTCGTGCTGGTGGAGCCGGCCGGCCCCCTAAACATCGGAAGCGTGGCCAGGCTCTGCGCCAATTTCGGGGTGAGCGAGTTGCGGCTGGTGGCCCCCCGCTGTGACCACCTCAGCGAGGAGGCCATGCTGATGGCCGTGCACGGCCAGGCGCTGCTTCAGGGCGCCGTGGTGGTTCCCGACCTGCTGACGGCCATCCATGACTGCCGCCGCACCGTGGGCAGTTGCGGACGCCTGGACCATGGCGAGATCCCCCTGCAAACACCCGAGCAGGCCCTGGGTTGGTTGCTGGCCGGCGATGGCAGCAGCTCCAACTCAGACGCCCCCGTGGCCTTGGTGTTTGGACGGGAAGACCGCGGCCTCAGCAACAGTGAGCTGCGGCTCTGCCAGAGGGTTCTCTGCCTGCAGAGCGGGGAGGCCTATCCCTCGCTGAATCTCTCCCACGCCGTGGCGGTGGTGCTGCATGAGTTGGCCCGCCTCAACAGCGGGACCACGGAAACCCGCTGCATCGAGCCCCCATCGCCGGACCCGGCAGCCGCCAAGGCGCTTTCAGCCTGTCTTGACGACGCCACTGACCTGCTGCTGGAGGCCGGTTTCCTGCTGGAGCACACCGCCGCCGCCCGCATGGCCAAGGTGCGGGATCTGCTGCAACGCGCCACGGTGCGCGCCGAGGAGGTGGCTCTGCTGCGGGGAATGGTGCGCCAACTGCGCTGGGCCATCCGCGCCAAGCGCCCCTAATCTCTGCCGAACAGTCACGGCTGAAAGGTTGAGCAGCAGTCGTTCGTCACGTCGCTCCGCCGGCTGGAAAGGTCCGGCCCAGCTCATTCTGCGGCTGGTGTTGATGGGGGTGGGTCTTGGACTGCTCACCGGCAGCGGCCTACGGCTGCTGGCGCCCCGCGTTCAGCAACAGGAGATCGCGCTGCCCAACTGGCTGGCCGATCAAGCGCTGATCACCACGGTGCTCGGTGACGCCGTGGAGCCGCCCAGCACTGAAAATGCCTCAGGGAAGAAAACTGCTCCTGTCGTGGCAAAGGGCCTGAAGCAGGCACGCTTCGCCCCCAGGCAGGAAATCAGGGCGCTGAGTGAGCGCTGGCTGGAGCTGGCCGCGCAACAGAGCGATCTGCAGGCCAGCGCCTACATGCTGATCCTCGACGACGGACGCTTTGCAGCCATGCAGGCCGAACGGCCGATGGCTGCCGCCAGCTCGATCAAGACGCCGATCCTGCTCGCAGTGCTGGAACTGCTGGATCAGGGAACACTGCAGTGGAACGAACCGCTCACGCTCACCGAAAAGCTGGTGGGGGGAGGCGCCGGATGGATGGCCTCCCGGCCCCTGGGCAGTCGCTTCCCCACCCATGAGGTGGCCACGGAAATGATCCGGGTGAGCGACAACTCCGCCACCAACCTCATAATTGCCCGGGCGGGCGGAATGGATGCGATCAACGCCCGCTTTCAGGAGCTGGACCTGCCCTCCACCGTGGTGAACAACTGGCTGCCGGATCTCGACGGAACCAACACCACCAGTGCCAGAGATCTCAGCCGGGCCATCGCCTTGGTTGACAGCGGTGAGCTGCTGGCTCCCCGCAGCCGGGATCTGTTTCGCGAGGTGATGGGCACTTCGATCACCAACACGCTGCTGCCCAGGGGCTTGATGCGCGGCCTCGGTGGCGCCCAGGGCGAACCGGACGCAAGCCTGGCCCGCAAGGGATACCGCGTCTACAACAAAACAGGTGACATCGGCATCGCCTACGCCGATGCCGGGCTGATCGAACTCCCCGACGGACGACGCGCTGTGGCGGGATTTCTGGTGGAGGGCCCCTTCAACGACCCCCGATCCACCGAACTGATCCGTCGGCTCGCCGCTGCCATGGCACCGCACCTCAAACCCGTCCCTGTTCCGCCCAAGCCATGAAGCTCGCTCCGCTGTTGTCTGCTGCCTGGCTGGCTGTTGCAGCCATGCCCGGCGCTGCGGAGGTGATTGAGCGTCAGCAGAGCGTTCGCCCCCTGCCGGGAGGCCTCGACAGCGTGTTGATGGTGAACGACAACAACCCCGAACTGATTGATGACGACGGCATCCTAATTTCGACCTTCCCCGATGGGGAGGCGGCGTCGGTTCCGGTGGTGCTCAACGGACGCTTTGACCTGTTCAGCCACCACGTGTATGCCGGTGATGCGGAGGGCAGCCCCAGCTCAACCCTGTGGCTGGCGGTGCTGGCGGCTCCGCTGGGGAATGCTCCTGTGACCCTGCAGCTGCTCGCAGGCAGCACCTCGCTCTCGCAGGCCACAGGGCCCGGCCAGACCCAGGCCCCTTTCCTGCCCTTGCCGAGCCTGATGCCGGAAACCACCGAGGTGGTGGCGGCAGGACCCGGCAGCCGTGTGGCCGGAGATCTGTTGGCCGGCCGCCGCGCAGCGGAACTCAGCAACCGCCGCTGGACACTGGCTCCCGGCGCACCAACACAGCTGCTGCTGTTGCCCATTCCCGTGGCCGGTCTTGATCCCCTGCTGAACGGCCGCAACCTGCAACTGCGCTTCCACAGCTCCGGCCCTGTGGCGCTGGCCACCCTGGCCGCTCACGGTGAAGACGGAAAGGCTCCAAGCGAGGAGCGATGGCTGCAGCTGCTCAAGGACCAACGCATGAGCAGCAAGGAGCATCAACCCACCCCACGGGGCAGCAAGGGCAAGATCATTTATTCCCGGGTGAGCGGTGTTCAGATCGGCAGCAGCTGGCGGGCGCGCATCACCGACCCGGGCAGCCCGGTGCTGGCCGCACCCACGGCCCCCATCTCCTGGCCGATCAGCAGCCTGGAGCGCGGCACCCTGGCCACCAACCAGGTGCAAACCGCGGAACTCAAAAACTTTTATCCCGGCACCGCCTGGGCCGCCCATGGCAACTACGGAGTCGAGTACGACCTCACCCTGCCCCTGCAAAACACCGGCTCAGACGCGGTGACGCTGCAACTGTCGCTGGATTCGCCCCTCAAAGGCAACAGCACCACCTCCTTGCTGCGCTTCCGCGATGACCTCAACGGTCCGGTGATGTTCCGCGGGCCCGTGCAGACCACGGGTCTGGAGGATCCAGAGGGAGTTTCCCAGGGACGCCAGACCCAGCACCTGGTGCTACGCCAGGGGCAGCAGGGGCCGTCCCTGGGACAGCTGATGCTCAAGCCAGGGGAGGCCAAGCAGGTGCGCGTTCGCCTGGTCTATCCCGCTGATGCCACGCCACCGCAGGTCATCACCGTGCAGCCTGTGAAACAATCCTGAGCACGCCTAGAGAATTGCTCGTGACTGCACCCCGGAAGCGCAGGGTCTTCCCCTTCACTGCGGTGATCGGTCAAGAGGAGATGAAGCTGGCCCTGCTTCTCAACGTGATCGATCCGCGCATCGGCGGCGTGATGATCATGGGAGACCGTGGCACCGGCAAATCCACCACGATCCGTGCCCTGGCCGATCTGCTGCCGGACATCGACGTTGTCGCCGGCGATCCCTACAACAGCTCGGCCAGCGATCCCGACCTGCAGAGCAGTGAGGTGCGCGAGCGGATGCAGCAGGGGGAAACCCTGAGCACCGAACCGCGGCAGGTGCCGATGGTGGACCTGCCCCTCGGCGCAACGGAAGACCGCCTCTGCGGCACCATCGACATCGAGAAAGCCCTGAGCGAAGGCGTGCGCGCCTTTGAGCCCGGCCTGCTGGCCAAGGCCAACCGCGGCCTGCTCTACGTGGATGAGGTGAATCTGCTCGACGACCACCTCGTCGACGTGCTGCTCGACTCCGCCGCCTCCGGCTGGAACACCGTGGAACGGGAAGGCGTCTCCGTGCGTCACCCCGCGCGTTTCGTGTTGATCGGTTCCGGCAATCCCGAGGAAGGCGAACTCCGCCCCCAGCTGCTCGACCGTTTCGGCATGAGCGTGGAAGTGCGCACCGTGCGTGATCCGGAACTGCGGGTGCAGGTGGTGGACCAGCGCACCGCTTTCGACAGCGATCCCGATGGCTTCAGCACCGCCGTGGAGGGCAACCAAAACGCCCTGCAACAGCGGGTGGTGGAGGCTCAGCAACGCCTCGGTCAGGTCACCATCGATGAGGATCTGCGCCTGCGCATCTCCGCCGTCTGCGGCGAGCTGGATGTGGATGGTCTGCGGGGTGACATCGTCACCAACCGTGCCGCCCGTGCCCTGGCCGCCTTCGAAGGACGCACGGAAGTGAGCGAGGAAGACGTGGCCCGCGTGGCCTCCTGCTGCCTGCGCCACCGCCTGCGCAAAGACCCCCTCGAGCAGGTGGATTCCGGCGACCGCGTGGTGAAGGTGTTCTGCAAGGTGTTTGAGCGCAGCGAGAGCAGCGACCGCGCTGATTTCGAACTGGCCCTCGCCGCCTGATCCCCCCACAATCAGCCCATGCGGATCCTCGGCATCGACCCGGGCCTCGCCCGGGTGGGCTACGGGGTGATCGACATCCAGGACGGATGCCAGCGCATGCTCGATTGCGGCATCATCCAGACCGATTCCGATCGCTCCGACGGTGATCGCATGGTTGAGATTGCGGGCGACCTGCGGCAGCTGATCCGGATCTGGCGCCCGGAACTGGCGGCCGTGGAGAAGTTTTTCTTCTACCGATCCAGCAACACCATCAACGTGGTGCAGGCGCGTGGCGTGGTGGTGATGACCCTGGCCCGCTTCAAGATCCCGATGGTGGAGTTCCCTCCCATGCAGATCAAACTCGCCGTGGCGGGGTTCGGCCATGCCGAGAAGGATGAAGTGCTGGAGGCGGTGATGCGGGAGTTGAACCTGGAGCAACCGCCCCGGCCGGATGATGCGGCCGATGCCCTGGCGGTGGCGCTGACGGCCTGGTTGCAGCGATGAACAGCAAGCCAACCCTGCGCCGTCACTTCAAAGCCCAGCGTCATCTGGGGGAGGCGGCCACGCGATCCATCCAGGACGCCGTGGCGGCGCTGATCGACCAGTCCAACTGCGGCAACCGCCATGTGGGGATCTACTGGCCCCTTCCAGGGGAGGTGGATATACGGCCGCTGCGGGATGGTCCCCATCCGCCCTTGGCCTTGCCGGTGGCCGATGGCAACGGCCGGCTCATCTACCGGAGCTGGGGTGAGGACCCGCTTCAGCCCGATGGCTGCGGCATTCCCGCTCCTGCCACAGGAGATGCACTGAACCCCGATCAACTGGCGCTGCTGCTGGTGCCGGCGCTTGCGGTGGACGGCGCGGGAATCCGCCTGGGCTACGGCGGTGGGTATTACGACCGGCTCAGGGCTGATCCCGCCTGGGCTGCCGTGCCGGCCTGGGTGGTTCTCCCCTCAACCTGCCTTGCGGCCGAAGCGTTGCCTCGAGAGTCCTGGGATGTTCCGTTCACCGGCTGGATCACGGAACAGGGTGCTGGTCGGCCCGCCTGAGGGGCCGCATCATGGGCACCATTGATCGCCCTTCCATGCTGCGTCTGCTGGCTCCACTGCTTCTGCTCGGCTCAGTGCTGCAGGGCGCGCTGCTGGCCCCTGCCAAAGCCCATCAGATCGAAAGTGCTCTGCAGTATCTCGATGGCGATCTGCAATTGAGCAGCAGCTTTTCAAACGGTGAGCCCACCCAGGGGGCCGTTGTTCGCCTGCTCAATGCCGATGGCACGCCAGGGCAGGAACTGGGCCGCACCGATGCCGAGGGACGCCTCAGCCTCGATCTCAGCAGCGTGGGCAACGGCACCGTTGATCTCCAGGTGGACGGTGGTCCAGGCCACCGCGACTACCTCGAACTTCCCGTTCAAGACGGCGAAGTGGATCTGAACGAGGTGGTCATGTTCCCCTTCAGCCTGGTGATGGTGGGGCTGCTGGTTAGCGTGCGACGTCGAAACGACTGAGCCCCGAATGGCCACCAGCACCGGCAGTGATGCCCTCGACCGGATGGTGGAGCGCCTGGGCGGCACCGCCGATCCAAAACGCCGCTACGAATACGTGCTCTGGTTGGCCAAGAAGCTCGCACCCATGCCGGCCGAGGAGCAGACCGACGACATCAAGGTGAAGGGATGTGTGTCGCAGGTGTTTGTGCGGGGTGCCCTCGATGAGGGAGTGATGCGCTGGCAGGGCGACTCCGATGCGCTGATCACCAAGGGACTGCTCGCATTGTTGATCCAGGGGCTGGATGGATTGACGCCGGCCCAGGTGCAGGCGGTGGACCCGGCCTTCATTGCAGCAACAGGCCTGCAGGCCAGCCTGACGCCCTCACGCGCCAATGGCTTCCTCAACATCCTCCTGGCCATGCAGGAGCAGGCCCGTCAACTGGACAGCTGACCCAAGCGCTGATCAGGACAGGGACAGAGACAGGAACAGAAGCCGAATCACGTCAATACATAGAGTCGCTCGCAAACGTTCCAACACGGATCACAGGGGATGGCAGCAAAGGTCGGCGTGGGTCTGCTGGGACTGGGCACGGTTGGCGGTGGAGTGGCATCGATCCTCCAGAACCCCAGCGAACGTCACCCGCTGGTGGGTGAACTGGAGCTGATCCGTGTTGCCGTCCGCGATCTGAACCGCCCCCGGCCCGTTGCTCTGGACGAAAGCCTGCTGACCACCGACCCATCGGCGGTGATTCAGGACCCAGCCGTGGACGTGGTGGTGGAGGTGATCGGTGGTCTAGAGCCGGCCCGGAGCCTGATTCTCCAGGCGATTGAAGCCGGCAAATCCGTGGTGACCGCCAACAAGGCCGTGATCGCACGCCACGGTCAGGAAATCGCTGAAGCCGCGGCCGCCGCCGGGGTGTACGTGCTGATCGAGGCCGCCGTGGGTGGCGGCATTCCCATCATTGAGCCGCTGAAGCAGTCCCTGGGGGGCAACCGCATCAACCGCGTCAGCGGCATCATCAACGGCACCACCAACTACATCCTCACCCGCATGGCTGAGGAGGGGGCCGCCTATGACGCGGTGCTCAAGGATGCCCAGGAGCTGGGCTACGCCGAAGCCGATCCGGCAGCGGATGTGGACGGTCTTGATGCGGCCGACAAGATCGCGATCCTTGCGACTCTGGCCTTCGGCGGCAGCGTGGATCGCGCTGCCGTTCCCACCGACGGCGTCAGTGGCCTGCAGGGCGTGGATGTGGATTACGCCAATCAACTGGGCTACGGCGTGAAGCTGCTGGCGGTGGCCGAGCGCATGGCGGAAAGCGGCGATCCCCTGCCCCTCTCCCTGCGGGTGCAGCCCACGCTGGTGCCCAAGGACCACCCCTTGGCCGGCGTGAACGGCGTCAACAACGCCATCCTTGTGGAAGGTGACCCCATCGGCCGGGTGATGTTCTACGGCCCCGGTGCGGGAGCCGGCCCGACCGCCTCTGCGGTGGTGGCCGACATCCTCAACATCGCTGGCATCCGCCAGGCCAGTGAAGGTCCCGGGAACGTGGATCCCCTGCTGGCCGCCAGCAGCTGGCGACCCTGCGCTCTGGTCGACTCAGGCGACATTCGCCAACGCCACTATGTGCGTTTCAAGACAAAAGACGCCCCCGGCGTGATCGGCAAGGTGGGTGGCTGCTTCGGCGAACGCAACGTGTCGATCCAGTCGATCGTGCAGTTCAATGCCAGCGACGCCGGCGCCGAGATCGTTGTGATCACCCATGAAGTGAGCCAACGCCAGATGAATGAAGCCCTGGACGCCATCCAGGCTTTGCCGGAGGTGTCTGGTCTCGCTGCTCACCTCGGCTGCCTCTAAGGAGAGCTTCCGCCCTGGCGAATGCCCCCTGGCGTGCGTCAGAGTGTCAAGAACTTTCACGGCACAGGCCTGAATCCTCAGATCTGTGCTCGAAACGGTTCATGCAGAACCTCACCTGTTCGAGTCCCGGTCAAGGCTGCCCCCTAGAGGAGGGGGTGAATCCGATGACGGTGCACCAGGGAGATTGCGTCAATCTCGACAGTGACAACGACACCTATCAAGTGATCGGCGTGGATGGTGACCACGACCGCTGCTGGGTGCGCCGCTGGCCCCTGCAGAGCAACGAGGGCTCACCGGTGTTCGAAATCTCGTTGGAAAGGATTCGCCAGGTCGGGTAAGTCCCTGTTGAATAGGCCGACCCGTGTTGATTGAGGCCCGTTGAAGCGCACCGATCGCCCCACGAGATGGACGTGTGGTGGCGCGCTGATGGCCATAGCCCTGACCATCACCCAGATGGGGTGTCAGGCCCCGCCCTCCACCAGCCGCATCACGGTGGCCTCAGCGGGCCGCATCAGCTCCCTGGATCCAGCCCAGGCCAGCACCCTCGGCGCCACGCAGCTGATCAGCGCCCTGGGGGATCCGCTCTATCGCCTCAGGCGGGATGGCTCCCTAGAACCCCGCCTGGCAGCCTCGGCCCCGGTTCTGAGTGATGGCGGTCGCACCGTCACGGTTCCCCTGCGCACCGATGTGCGATTCCACGATGGAACGCCGTTCGATGCCGCAGCCATGGCCTTCAGCCTGCGGCGCTTCCTCGAGATCGGAACCCTCAGCTATGTGGTGGGCGACCGGATTGCGGCGGTGGAGGAAGCCGACAGCCACACCCTGCGGCTGCGCCTCAGTCGCCCCTCCACATCCCTGCAGGGTCTGCTGACGTCGATCAACCTCACCCCGATTTCACCAACGGCCTACAGCAACCATCAGGACCGTTTTCTACACGACCGCTTTGTGGGGACAGGCCCCTACAAACTGACCCGCTTCAGCGAACATCAGCAACGACTGGAGCCCTTCGCCCAGTACTGGGGTGAGGCGCCGCGCAACAACGGCCTCGATCTGATAACGCTGAGCAACTCCACGGCGCTCTACGGGGCATTGCGCAGTGGCGAGGTGGATCTGCTGCTCTCCGCCTCGATCGACGAAGACCAGCGCCACACCCTGCATGAACGGGCCAGCGCGGGGGAGCTGCACGAGTCAGTGGGGCCGGCGATGGAGATCGGCTACATCACCCTGCTGAGCAACCGGGAGCCATTCCAAGACCCCAACCTCAGACGGGCCCTGGCCGTCAGCCTGAACCGAAGCGAGATCAGTGAACGGGTGAGCTACGGGCTGCGCCGTCCACTGCGGGCACTGGTTCCCCCCAGCCTGGCCGGCGGCGCCATGGCCCCTTGGCCCGAACACAACCCCGAGCAGGCCCGCGAGCTGCTGCAGGCGGCGGGCTACTGCAACGGCAGCACCCTGCGCTTTCCGCTCACCTTCCGCTCCAATGTGCCCGCCGACAAATTGCTGGCCCTCACCTGGCAGGCCCAGGTGCAACGGGACCTCTCGGATTGCCTGGTGTTGGATCTCGATGGAGTCGAATCCACCACCATCTACCGCCAGCTGGGGGAAGGTGCCTTCAAAGCCGTGATGCTGGATTGGCGCGGCAGCTACCCCGATCCGGAGGCCTATCTGACGCCGCTGTTGAGCTGCACCTCGGTGGAGGGCAACATCTGCATGGAAGGAGAAGCAGTCATCAGCGGCAGCTTCTGGAGTGCCCCCGGATTGCAGACCGCCCTGCTGAAATCCGACACGCTGACGGGCGATGACCGCCGCACCGCCCTGGATCGTGTGGACCATCTCTCCGCCGACGGTGCCGCCTACATCCCCGTCTGGCTGGATTCACCTCGGGCCTGGGCCCAGCTGAACCTCAACCCTCCACGATTTGATGGCAGTGGTCAGCTGATGCTCGCTGAGCTGGAGCGCCGGCAGGACGGAGCATCAAAGAAAGGAGCGACGAACAACTGATGGGACGCGCCCGAGACCTCGCCCGCTACAGCGCCACCCGCCTCGCCCTGGCGCCATTGATGTTGTGGCTGATCGCCAGCCTGGTGTTCCTGTTGCTGCGCGTCGCCCCAGGGGATCCCGTGGATGCGGTGCTCGGCAGCCGTGCCCCCGCCGCTGCCAAAGCAGCCATGCGAGCTCGGCTTGGCCTGGATCAATCGTTGCTGGATCAATACCTTAGCTATCTCAATGGATTGATCCACGGCGATCTGGGGCAGGCCCTGATCAACCAGGAGCCGGTGCGAGCCATCATCGGCAAAACCCTGCCCGCCAGCCTGGAGCTGAGCGTGATCGCCCTGGTGTTGGCTGCTGTGGTGGGGCTGAGCATTGGCTTCAGCGGTATTGCCCGGCCCGAGGGAAAGATTGACCTGGGCGGACGCCTCTATGGATTGGGCACCTATGCCCTGCCGCCCTTCTGGGTGGCCATGCTGGTGCAGCTGGTGTTCGCCGTCAGCCTGGGCTGGTTGCCGGTGGGCGGGCGCTTCCCCCCCAGCCTTCTCCCCCCCGAGGGCAGCGGCTTTTTCCTGCTGGACAGCGCTCTGCAGAACAACTGGGCCGCTTTCCGAGGCACCGTGCGTCACCTGATCCTGCCCGCGGGGACCCTGGCTCTGCTGCTCAGCGGCACCTTCACGACCGCCCTGCGACTGAACCTGCGACGCACCCTGCGCGGCGACTACGTGGAAGCGGCGCGCAGCCGCGGCCTCAGTGAGCGGCAGGTGATCCTGCGCCACGGACTGCCCAATGCCTTGCTGCCGGTGCTCACCATTGCTGGCATCACCGTGGCCTCCTTGATTGGTGGAGCCCTGCTGATTGAAGTGACCTTCTCCTGGCCAGGCATTGCCTTGCGGCTGCAGGAAGCCATCAACCAGAGGGACTACCCCGTCGTTCAGGGGATCGTGGTGGTGATCGCCGCCCTTGTGGTGTTGGTGAGTGTTGCCGTTGACCTGCTGGTGGCCAGCCTCGATCCGCGGGTGCGCTACTGATCCAGCAGCTGCTGGGCCCTGCGACGGCCCAAGCGATGCCAGCGTGTCTTGGAGCTGGCGTCCATCAGGTGAACGGCATCGTTGCGGGATGACGTGGAGCTCAGGGAATCGAGGAAACGGATGACCTCATGGGCAATCACCCGCTGAACGCTGAGGGGATTGACGCCCACCAACTCTTCGCCGAGCCGGAAGATGTCGTCCCCCTCTGACGCCATTCCCTGGCCATCCACACGAATCGGCGAAAAGTGACTGGCCCCCTCAACCACCACCACCTGGCTGGCGGGATGCTCCGCCAATCCAGCCAAAAGAGCCAGCTGCTCATCCAGAGGAGGGGTGATCAGATCGAGGGTGCCACCAACCATCAACAGCGGAATCGGCAACGCCCGACTGGCGCGGTGCGGCCAGATCAACCCGCCAAAGCTGTTGAGCCCCACCACCGCCCGGGGCGGCGGGTCCATCGCTTTGCTCTCGAGCACACGGCCTGCCGCCAGTTCACACTGAAGCAATTCCGACAGGTTGGTGAGGGGCAAGCCCGCCAGGGCCGCTTCACAGCGCTGGGCCATACCGGGCACCAGCTCCGCCCCACTGGCCAGGAGAGCCGTTAGGGCACCCAGGGAATGCCCCATCAGCACCACCTCGGTTCCGGGGATGTTCAGATCGCCCCGTTGCTGCGCCTCAACCACCGCCGCCAGGTCAGCCAAGCGATCACGAAGTGCTGCGGCACCATCGAACGACTGCCGCCCCTCGAGCAAACCCTGAACAGCCGCGGCATCGCTGCCGGGATGCTCAAGCACCACCACGGGCCAGCCCGCCTGCATCAGCGAACGCGCCAGCCAGTGGAAGTGGTTGGGGTCCCCGCCCAGCCCCGGCATCATCAAAACCCAGGTCCGGTCCGCACGAGGCGACTGGGGAATCCAACGTTCCAGCCGCAATGGCCGCGAAAGATGGCCCACCGCAAGCGTTGCGTGACGGGGCGCATCAGCCGTGGCAGAACGCTCCCTGCCCTGCAGGGGCTGCAGCCGAGCCTCCTCCTCAGCCAAAGCCCACATTAGGGACTGATGACGCTTCAATTCCAGCCGCCAGCGGTTGGCAGCAGCCACCAACGCATCCAGATCAAGACGCAACTGCGGGGTGGGCAACGCCTCCAACACATCCAGCGTTGAAACGGTTTCCTGCCGTTCGAGCAGCTGCTCCAGCGTGGAGAGCACCAGCGAACGGTTGATGCGCCGTCCGTCCTCCACGCGAATCAATTCCCCCAGGGCATCCAGTAGCGGCCCCGCTCCCCAGCTGCTGAGCAGCTGACGCCCGAGGCTGCGGCGGGTGAGCACCGGAGCCTGGAGCAGACGGATCAGCCCCTCGCGACTCTCGGGTGCGAGAAGCCCCATCCAGGTGGACAACTCCGATCGCGAGAGCTGCGGTGGATCAGCCGTCGGCGAGCGCACAAAGGATCCGAGTTCCTCCACCGAAACCGGAAGAACCACGCCGTCGATCTTGACCTCCACACGTTCTGTGGAGCCAACAGGCCACGATCCGCACGTGCTGAGCAGCAGACTGCCCATCAAGCCCATCGCGATGCATCGTCCTGTTAAGCGTCCGCGCAGCAACGCCTGACCCTCTGCGGTGGTGGAACCAGTTTCCATCACCCCTGAGAAATGTCACCCGACTGAGGTTCCTGGCGTCCATCGGTGCCGGCGGGGTGATGTTCATGACGCCGCTGATCTTTCATGCCATCGACTTCTCAGCGCGTGAAGTGGGAAGCGGCCTGGCCGTCTCTGCCCTGATCGGCACGGTGGTGCGCCTGCTGAGCGGTGCACTGCTTGATCGCGGCATCCGCTGCTCCTGGCCGGTGAGGGGCACAACCCTTTTGGCCATTGCAGCTGATCTGATCCTGCTGCAGGCCGACAACTACAACAGCTACTTGCTCGGACAGCTGCTGCTGGGCTGTGCGGCGGGTCTGTACTGGCCTGCCATCGAATTGGCCGTTCCCCTCAGTTGCGGCAACCTTCCCTCAGGGCGGGGCTACGCCCTGGTCCGCAGCGCCGATGCCCTCGGCATCGGCATCGGGACGCTGATCGGAACCGCTGCCGCCACCCTTGGAATCCTGCGGACGGTGTACGTCGTTGAAGCGGTGTGCATGGGCGCTGTGTTGGTGCTGATCAGCCTTGTTCCGCTCCAGGACGGTCCGCCCTACCGCAACCTCAGCAGCAACAGCCCAGCGCCGGTTGGTCAACGGCCACGGCCAACAACCCGACTGCCCTGGCTGCTTCCCCTGCTGCCGGTGCTGCTGATCAGTGTGGTGGCCACCGGGATCCTGGCCCTTCAACAAAGTGCGCTTCCCCTCGATCTGGTGCGCGGCGGGCTGGTGCGACCGGCCCTGAGCGAAAGCCACAGCAGTGCCCTGATCGCCCTTCAGTTGACCTTGCTGGTGAGCCTGCAGTGGCCGGTGGGCCGATGGCTGGCGGAGCGCAGCGTTGCCTTCGGCCTCGGCCTGAGCCTGGCGGGATTCAGCCTTGGCTGCAGCCTGATTGCCCTGTCCTCCTTGTTCGAGAACGGAACGATCCTGGTGCTGGCAGCCCTGCTGCCAATGGCCTTCGCCCAGGCCGCTTTCCTGCCCACGGCCACAGAAGCCGTTATTGAAGGGACACCACCAGAACACTGTGGCTTGGCGATGGCGCTGTTTTCCCAGTGCTTCGCCATCAGCGCCATTGTGGCCCCCCTCGCTGGTGGAGCCCTGCTGGACTTTCAAAACAATGGCCTGCTGCTCTGGCTGCTGATGGGTGGGGCCTGCCTGGTCGTGCTCCCTACCCTGCGCAGCCTCAAGCCGCGCTACGGGGTGACAGAAACAGGCCAGGACATCGCCCCGCCAGAACAACAACGCTTTGATGCTCTGGCACAGGCAGTTCAGGTCAACAACATCGTTGAGAGCTGACGGCAGAGGATGAAGACCATCCGAGGACCAAGAGAAAGCCATCTCTCAGTTAGATGCTGACTATAAATACTGAAGAAGACCTGACTCCTCTTTTTGCCCTAAAAATTGATCTCAACCAGAGAACAGATGTTCATGCTCTATGGACGTACAAAGAATTGATCAGCAGCCAAACTGTGTTGACCACAACACCGCAAAAGCAAGATCAGATCGCTCAATGAAATGGTTCACTGCGATGCTGCTCACCGTCATATTTTCTCCGCTTGCCAGTGCCACTCAGCACGATGGACGGGCACTGGTGGCTCACGGAGAGCGCAAGAAAGCGGCTTACCTGGTTCTAAGCACAATCACCCAGGAGATCGAACTCATTCCAGTTGAATCCCTGAATCAATGCGAGACAATTGGAAGTGAGATCATGAAGGGTGGAAAGTTGAGCAAGTTCCTCAAGGGATACAAATGCATTCCGGGCTTGCTCTAGGCGAACCAACTAGAGATCACTGATATTCCCCCAATCAAGCACTCTTGAAAAGTCAAAGAGCGCTAGAGGGAATATCTAGGGAATCAAATGCTTTGACTAAACGTTAAACAAAAACTCCATCACATCGCCTTCATCCACCACATACTCCTTTCCTTCACTGCGCAGCCAGCCTTTGTTGCGGGCTTCTGCCAGTGAGCCGGCCTCCAGCAGCTTCTCCCAACCGATGGTCTGAGCGCGGATGAAGCCCCGCTCGAAATCGGTGTGAATCACACCGGCAGCCTGGGGAGCTGTCATCCCGGCTTTGAAAGTCCAGGCCCTTGTTTCCTTTTCACCGGTGGTGAAGTAGGTGCGCAGCCCGAGCAATCGATAGGTGGCCCGAATCAGGCTTTGCAGTCCACCTTCCGTTACCCCGAGACCTTCCAGATAGTCCGCGGTTTCCTCATCTCCCAGTTCCACCAGCTCCGCTTCCACCTGGGCAGAGATCCGCACCGTTTCGGCACCTTCCTTGGCGGCCAGTTCAACCACCTCGCTGCAGAAGGCATTGCCCCCAGCCAGATCGTCTTCACTCACATTGGTGGCGTAGATGATCGGCTTGGCGGTCAACAACCCCAAGGGCTTGATCATCGCCGCTTCTTCCTCGTTCAGCTCGACGCTGCGAGCCGCACCACCGTTCTCGAGCACCGCCTGAATCCGTTCAAGAGCAGCGTCTTCCACCTGCGCTTCTTTGCTGGTGCGCATCTGCTTCTTGAGACGCTCCCGGCGCTTCTCAATCTGAGCCAGATCCGCCAGACCCAGCTCAAGATTGATCACCTCCGCATCCCGGGAGGGACCAACTGACCCTGAAACGTGAATGACGTCATCGTCCTCGAAGCAGCGGATCACGTGAACAATCGCGTCCACCTCACGGATGTTGGCCAGAAACTTGTTGCCCAGACCTTCGCCCTGGCTGGCGCCTTTCACCAGACCAGCAATGTCGACAAACTCCATCCGGGTCGGAATGGTGTCCTGGCTTTTGCTCAGTTCTGTGAGCCGGTCCAGTCGCTCATCGGGCACCGCCACGGTGCCGACGTTGGGCTCGATCGTGCAGAACGGAAAATTGGCAGCCTGCGCCTGAGCGTTGGCGACCAACGCATTGAACAAGGTGGACTTGCCCACGTTGGGCAATCCGACAATTCCAGCTTTGAGCATCGGCGGAATCTACCGGCCAGCGGCGAGACTGTTGTGAAGTTTTGTGGGCCCATGCTGCAGTCCTTGCGCTCCCCTGCGTCCCCATCGCCTGAAGCAGAGCTGGCCTCAGTGGCAAAAGCACGATCCAGCCGGCGCAAAACCGCAATGGTGGGAGTGCTACTGCTGGCCTTGGGCGGGGGTGGGCTGCTGCTGCGTTTCGGTCCCTGGAGCAACCGTCAACGGGATCTGACGCCCTTCACCACCACAGCTGAACGCGGCGTGCTCTCTGGAGTGATCAGCGCCAGCGGGGAACTGCAGGCCCAGCAGAAGGTGAACGTGAGTCCGCGCCAGCCGGGTCTGCTGGCGGAGCTGATGGTGGATGAGGGGGATGTGGTGGAGAACGAGCAGGTGCTGGCGGTGATGGATCGCGGCGATCTCGATGATCGGCTGCAGGAGAAGCAGGCTCTGCTGCGTCAGGCCGACGCCAACTATCAGAACAAGAGGGAGGATTTCGAACGTCGCAGCCAGCTGTATGCCAGCGGCGCGCTCAGCGCTGACGACTTCAGTGATGCGCGCTTCGAGATGCTGGCCAGGCAGGCGGGTCTGGTGGCAGCCCGGGAACGGGTGGAGCAACTGGAACAGGAGAGCCGCGAAAAGACGATCCGCGCCCCCTTCTCAGGAACGATCACAGCGCGCTACGCCGAACCGGGGTCATTTGTGACCCCCACTACAGCCGCCTCGGCCACAGCCGGTGCCACCAGCGCCTCGATCGTTGAGCTCTCGCAAGGCTTGGAGGTGAGGGCCCGCGTTCCGGAAAGCGACATCGGCCGCATCCAGCCCGGCCAAACCGCCGAGATCAGGGTGGATGCCTATCCCGATGAGCGCTTCCAGGCAACGGTGAGTGAGGTTGCCCCGCGCGCCGCGAAAGAAAACAGCGTCACCTCCTTTGAAGTGAAGCTGAACTTCGTCAACCCACAGAAGAAACTGAAGATCGGCATGACCGCCGACATCAATTTCCAAACCGGGCGCAGTGCGCCCGAAATCCTGGTGCCCACCGTGGCGATCACACTTGAAGACGGCCAACAGGGTGTGTTGCTGGTGGATGAAAACCAGCAACCACGTTTTCAGCCGGTGGAACTGGGCAACAGCAGCGGCGACAAGACTGCAATCCTGAACGGTCTCGAATCAGGAACCCGCGTGTTCATCGATCTGCCCCCATGGGCCGATCGCCGCGATTGATCCACCCACACTTTCAACACCGTCATGCCTGAGGCCCCCGCCAAGCCCCTTCTGCTGCTTGTGGATGGCCATTCCCTGGCATTCCGCAGCTTCTACGCCTTCAGCAAGGGGGGGGAAGGCGGTCTGGCCACCAAAGACGGCCGGCCCACCAGCGTGACCTACGGCTTTCTCAAAGCCCTGCTGGACAACAGCAAAACCCTGAAGCCAGAGGGCGTTGCCATCGCCTTCGACACAGCCGAGCCCACCTTCCGCCACAAGGCGGACGCCAACTACAAGGCCCACCGGGATGTGGCCCCTGAGGTGTTCTTCCAGGACCTCGAACAGCTGCAGCAGATCCTCGAAACGCACCTGCAGCTCCCCCTCTGCATGGCACCGGGCTACGAAGCCGACGATGTGCTGGGAACCCTGGCGAACCGAGCGGCCGACTCGGGATGGGGCGTGCGGATCCTTTCGGGAGACCGCGACCTGTTCCAGCTGGTGGATGACAGCCGCGACATCGCAGTGCTCTACATGGGTGGCGGCCCCTACGCCAAAAGCAGTGGCCCAACACTGATCCGCGAAGAGGGGGTGCTCGGCAAGCTCGGCGTGATGCCCGACAAGGTGGTGGACCTCAAGGCCCTCACAGGGGACAGCTCCGACAACATCCCCGGCGTACGCGGGGTTGGCCCGAAAACAGCCATCAACCTGCTGAAGGACAACAGCGACCTCGACGCGGTGTACGCCACCCTCGAGCAAGTGGAAGCCGAAGGGCCGAAAGCCAGCCGGGGCGCCATCAAAGGTGCACTGAAAGGGAAGCTGCGCGCCGACCGCGACAACGCCTACCTGTCGCGCAAGCTGGCCGAGATTCTCGTGGATGTTCCCCTGCCCAAGGAACCCAGCCTGCCGTTGTCGTCGGTGGATGCTGATGGCTTGAGCAGTTGCCTGGAAGACCTCGAACTCAACAGCCTGCTGCGCCAGGTGGGGGGCTTTGTGGCGGCCTTTTCCGCCGGCGGCTACGGGGCCAATGCGGGAGCCGCTGCAGCCAAGACCAACCATCAAGCCAGCTCAAAACAGGCGCCTGTCGAGGCCGCATCCGATCCGGCAACCAACGACGACGTGGGGCTGCCCGCGCTGAAACCCCAGTTGATCCAGACCGAAAAGGCCCTGGATGCATTGATGCAGACGCTGATGGCCTGCACCGACAGCGCCCTGCCCGTCGCCTTTGACACCGAGACCACCGATCTCAACCCATTCCGGGCCGAGTTGGTGGGCATTGGCGTCTGCTGGGGGGAGGCCCTGGACACCCTCGCCTACATCCCGCTGGGGCACAAAGGCAGCGACGACAGCAGCCCTGAGCAGCTGCCGTTGGAAACCGTGCTCACCGCCCTCTCCCAGTGGCTGGCCAGCAGCAACCACCCCAAAGCCCTGCAGAACGCCAAGTACGACCGCTTGATCCTGTTGCGGCATGGCGTTGCCCTGGAGGGCGTCGTGATCGACACGCTGCTGGCCGATTACCTGCGGGATGCCGCCGCAAAGCATGGCCTGGAGGTGATGGCCGAACGCGAATTCGGATTCCAGCCCACTGCCTTCACCGACCTGGTGGGCAAGAAGCAAACCTTCGCCGATGTGCCGCTGGAGCCCGCCAGCCTGTACTGCGGCATGGACGTGCACGTCACCCGACGTCTCGCCCTGCTGCTGCGCGATCAGCTGGAGGCGATGGGTCCCCAGCTGCTGCCGCTGCTCAAACAGGTGGAGCAGCCCCTGGAACCGGTGCTGGCCCGGATGGAAGCCACCGGCATCCGCATCGATGTGCCCTACCTCCAGGGCCTCTCAAAGGAAATGGGCGCCACGCTGCAGCGACTGGAATCCGAGGCCAAGGCAGCTGCCGGGGTGGAGTTCAACCTCGCCTCGCCCAAACAGCTGGGGGAACTGCTGTTCGACACCCTTGGCCTGGATCGCAAGAAATCACGGCGCACCAAAACCGGCTTCAGCACCGACGCCACCGTGCTGGAAAAACTCGGCAACGACCACCCGGTGGTGCCGCTCGTGCTGGAGCACCGGGTGCTCAGCAAGCTCAAGAGCACCTACATCGACGCCTTGCCGCAGCTGGTGGAAGCGGAAACCGGCCGGGTGCACACCGATTTCAACCAGGCGGTGACGGCAACGGGGCGGCTGAGCAGCAGCAACCCCAACCTGCAGAACATCCCGGTGCGCACCGAGTACAGCCGGCGCATCCGCAAGGCCTTCCTGCCGCAGGAGGGCTGGACCCTGCTCAGCGCTGATTACTCCCAGATCGAGCTGCGCATCCTCACCCACCTCTCGGGAGAAGAGGTGCTGCAGGAGGCCTACCGCAGCGGCGATGACGTGCACGCGTTGACGGCTCGGCTGCTGCTGGACAAAGACGAGGTCAGCCCAGACGAACGCCGCCTCGGCAAGACGATCAACTTCGGTGTGATCTATGGCATGGGCGCCCAGCGCTTTGCGCGGGAAACCGGCGTGAGCCAGGGCGAAGCCAAGGAGTTTCTGGCCAAGTACAAGCAGCGTTACCCGAAGGTGTTCGCCTTCCTCGAGCTGCAGGAGCGGCTCGCCCTCAGCCGCGGTTATGTGGAAACGATTCTCGGCCGCCGGCGGCCGTTCCACTTCGATCGCAACGGCCTGGGGCGGCTGCTGGGCAAGGACCCGCTGGAGATCGACCTGGACGTGGCCCGCCGCGGCGGCATGGAGGCGCAGCAACTGCGGGCGGCGGCCAATGCCCCGATTCAGGGCTCGAGTGCCGACATCATCAAAGTGGCGATGGTGCAGCTGCAAGACGCCCTGCAGCGTCAGGGCCTACGGGCCCAGCTGCTGCTGCAGGTGCACGACGAACTGGTGCTCGAGGTGGCGCCGGACGCCCTGGACGCCATCCGAGAGCTGGTGGTGCAGACCATGGAACAGGCCGTTGCGCTGAGTGTTCCCTTGGTGGTGGAGACCGGCGTCGGCGCGAACTGGATGGAGGCGAAATAAACGCAGCCGAACAGGCCGTAGCCTCAGCCGCAGCTTCTGAACGGCTGTGTCCCTGCGGCTCACCAACACCCTCACCCGCCGCACCGAGCCGTTCACACCCCTAACCCCGGGGAAGGCGAGCATCTATTGCTGCGGCGTGACGGTCTACGACCTCTGCCACCTGGGCCATGCCCGCAGCTACATCAACTGGGATGTGCTGCGCCGCTATCTGATCTGGCGCGGCCTCGAGGTGACCTTCGTTCAGAACTTCACCGACATCGACGACAAGATCCTCAAACGGGCCGGCGAGGAGAACTCCTCGATGACGGAGGTGAGCGAGCGAAACATTGCCTCGTTCCACCAGGACATGGACGCCCTGGGGATCTTGCGGCCCGACCGGATGCCCCGCGCCACCCAGTGCCTGGATGGCATCCGCGCACTGATCGGCGAACTGGAAGCCAAGGGTGCGGCCTACAGCGCTGAAGGGGATGTGTATTTCGCGGTGATGAAGCATGCCGGTTACGGCAAGCTCAGCGGCCGCGACCTGAGCGAACAACAGGACAATGCCGCCGGGCGGGTGGCCGATGCCGAAGAGGCCCGCAAGCAGCACCCCTTCGATTTCGCGCTCTGGAAAGGGGCCAAACCCGGAGAGCCCAGCTTCCCCTCCCCCTGGGGTGAGGGACGCCCCGGCTGGCACATCGAATGTTCAGCCATGGTGCGGGCGGAACTCGGCGACACGATCGACATCCACCTGGGTGGTGCCGACCTGGTGTTCCCGCACCACGAAAACGAGATCGCCCAATCCGAAGCCGCCACCGGTCAAGACCTGGCCCGGGTGTGGATGCACAACGGCATGGTCAATGTGGGCGGCCAGAAGATGAGCAAGTCGCTCGGCAACTTCACCACCATCCGTGCGCTGCTGGAGAGCGGGGTCTCGGCGATGACCCTGCGCCTGTTTGTGCTGCAGGCCCACTACCGCAAACCGCTTGATTTCACCGCCGAGGCCCTTGAGGCCGCAGCCACCGGCTGGAAGGGTCTGAATGCAGCCCTAAGCCTTGGCGATCGTCACGGCGAGAGCCTCGGCTGGAGCACGGCCGCACCGCTCACAGAGGGCGCCATCACGGCCGATGGAGGTCCAGCCGACACCGCTCTGGTGGAGCTCGAACAACGCTTCATCAGCGCCATGGACGATGACCTGAACAGCTCGGGCGGACTGGCCGTGCTGTTCGATCTTGCCAAGCCCCTGCGGGCCCTCGCCAACCGGCTGGAACGGGGGGAAGACGCCACCCTGCCTGAGCCGGAGTTGAAGGGTCTGGAGGGGCGTTGGCAGCTGCTTCGACACCTGGCGGCAGTGCTGGGACTGCGCTCGGAAGCGGAAGCCGCCACCAGCCTCGACGACGGCGCGATTGATGCGGCCATCGCAGCCCGCAAGGCAGCGAAAGCAGCGAAGGATTACGCGGAAGCCGACCGGATCCGGGATGAGCTCGCCGCCCAAGGGGTGGAGCTGATCGACAAACCCGGCGGGGTGACGGAGTGGATCCGCGCCTGATCCCGTCAGACTGAACCCCGATCCTGTTGCTCCCCATGCTCTGGCTGAAGAAGCTGAACTTCATGGAAACCGCCAAGCTCGAGATGGAGCTGATGAAGGCCCTCGATGCCGGCGAGGATCTTGAGGCGAAGCTCACGGCTCAGAAGCAATTGGCCGCGTCCACGGGCGATGCGGAGCAAGCCTGGAAAGCAGAGGTGTGGGACAAGATGCTGCAGAGGATTCGCAAGATGGAATCCATGCTCAATTCTTCGGATCAGCCGTAGGCACTCGCCAGGCGAATCCTTCAGCTGGGGATCAGATCAACCACGCTGATCACCAGACCAACGGCGATCACCGGCGGCGAAATCCAGCGCAGCATCACCAGCAGAAAACGCTGCAGCCAGATCGGACTCCCCGAATGGCTGAGCTCCTCCTGAAAACGGGCGGGGAGCACCCAACCCAGCAACAGGGCCAGGAGCAAGCCCCCCAGAATCAGCAGCAGGCCCCCAAACACGGAATCCATCCAGCCGAGAACCTCCATGGAGGTGGCCGCGGGAAGACCGGCCACGAAGATCAATGCCGCGGACACCCAGACGGCCCGGGAGCGGCTCCACCCCAGGCGATCGATCAAACAGGCCACCGGCACCTCCAACAGCGACACCGCTGAGGTGATCGCTGCGATTAGGGCCAGTGCAAAAAAGAGCACCGCCACCAGCTGACCTGTGGCGCCCAGCGAGCCCAGGCCCGTAGGCAGCGCGATGAAGATCGTGCCCAGGGTTGAGCCACTGATCACATCCTGGAGGCCAAAGCTCATCACCACGGGGAAGGTAACCATGCCGGCCAGCAAGCCCACAGCGGTGTCCATCCCCACCACCGCCACGGCTTCCCGCGGCAGGTGGGCGCGCCGGCTCAGGTAGGCCGAATAGGCCAGGATGCAGCCGATACCCGTGCCAATCGAGAAGAAGGCCTGGGTGAAGGCATTACGAATCGTGGTGGGGTCCTGCAGCTGGCTGTTGTCCCAGCGGAGCAGGAAGGTGCGATAGCCCTCCGAGGCCCCATCAAGACCAGCGGCCCAAACCGCAAGGCCAATCAGCAGCACAAACAAGAGCGGCAGCCCCCAGCGGGACAACCGCTCAATGCCTCCGCGCACGCCGGCCGCAACCACAGCAGCAGTTGCCACCAGGCTGAGCAGCTGGCCGATCAAGGCGGAGCGGCCGCCACTGAGACCGGCAAAAAAGGCTTCCGCTGAAGCGATATCCGCTGGGAGCCCCTGGGTGAGGGTCTGCACCAGGGTGGCCCCGGTCCAACCCATCAACACGGCATAGAAGGCCAGGATTCCACTGGCCGCCAGCACGAACAGCCAACCCATCGGCTGCCAACGGCGACCGGCGGCCGCCACTGGCGCGAGCAGGGGGCTTTGGCCGGTGCTGCGCCCCAGCACCATTTCGGCCACCAGCACCGGCAGGCAGACCAACAGCACAATCACCACGTAGAGCAGCAGGAAGGCGCCGCCACCTCCCTGGGAGGCGCGGTAGGCAAAGCCCCAGAGATTGCCCAGACCCACGGCACTGCCTGCAGCCGCCAGGACAAACCCCAGGCCCGATCGCCACTGTTCCTTCGCCATGCGCTCTCCACAAGCTGTCCGCCAGCTTGCCAGCGTTCAACGGTCCTGGTGGGAGACTTGTCGCAACTGCCGGAACAGCATGAAAGCCATCAGCGTGCTGGGATCCACCGGTTCGATCGGCACCCAGACCCTCCAGATCGCCGAGGAGTTTCCGGAGCAGTTCCGCGTTGTGGCCCTGACGGCCGGCCGCAACCTGAAGCTTTTGGTTGACCAAGTTCAGAGGCATCGCCCTGAGGTGGTGGCCCTGGCCGATGCCGATCTCCTGCCCGAACTGCAGGAGCGTCTGCAGGATGCCGGCGTCACAGGCGCTGATGCACCCCAGTTAGTTGGAGGTGCTGACGGTCTCAACGTTGCTGCCGCCTGGGACAGCGCCGACCTTGTGGTGACGGGCATTGTTGGTTGCGCCGGTCTGTTGCCGACCCTGGCGGCGATCCGCGCCGGCAAAGACCTGGCTTTAGCGAACAAGGAAACGCTGATTGCAGCCGGCCCCGTGGTGCTGCCGGAGCTGAAGAAGAGCGGCAGCCGTCTGCTGCCGGCGGATTCGGAGCACTCGGCAATTTTCCAGTGCCTGCAGGGAACCCCCTGGGCTGAAAACGCACGCCTCTCCACCGGCGTGCCCACACCGGGGCTGCGCCGGATTCAGCTCACAGCCTCCGGCGGCGCCTTCCGCGACTGGACGGCCGCCGACCTTGAAAAGGCCACCGTTGCTGATGCCACCAGTCATCCCAACTGGAGCATGGGCCGCAAGATCACCGTGGATTCCGCCTCCTTGATGAACAAGGGGCTGGAGGTGATCGAAGCCCACTACCTGTTCGGCCTGGATTACGACCACATCGAGATCGTGATCCATCCCCAGAGCATCATCCATTCGATGATCGAGCTGGCGGATTCCTCCGTGCTGGCCCAACTGGGCTGGCCCGATATGAAGCTGCCGATCCTCTACTGCCTCAGCTGGCCTTCACGCCTCGAGACGCCATGGCGGCGACTGGATCTCACGGAAGTGGGTCAGCTCAGCTTCCGGGCCCCCGATCCCGCCAAGTACCCCTGCATGGAGCTGGCCTACGCCGCTGGACGCGCCGGCGGCACCATGCCTGCGGTGATGAATGCTGCCAACGAGGAAGCCGTGGCGCAGTTCCTCGAAGAGAAGATTCACTTCCTCGATATCCCCACAGTGATCGAGGCCGCCTGCGAGCGTCATAAACCCGATCTGATGGCCCAACCCCAGTTGGACGACGTGCTGCGGGTGGATCAGTGGGCGCGAACCGCCGTGCGAGAACAGGTGAACCGCGGTGTGACCCGTTTGCCTATGGGAGCGCTCGCCGCTTAGGCATGCAACGGGTCAGCCATCACCTCCTGCTCTGCGCAACCGCCACCAAAGCCAAATGCTGCGATTCAGCGCTTGGGGCACAAACCTGGAATGAACTGAAGAGCGTTGTTCGCGAACTGAATCTCGAAAACACGGAACGCCCGGAGGGGATTGTTCTGCGCAGCAAAGCCGATTGCCTCAGGGTGTGCGAACGAGGGCCGATTCTTCTGGTCTGGCCAGACGGAATTTGGTACGCCGACGTTTCGCCTGATCGCGTCAAAAGAATCATCGAACAACACATCATCGGCCAACAACCCGTTGAAGAATGGATCCTCAAAAGAACACCATTCGAGACAACCACTGGCGCCCCTTCAGGCGAAATTTGATCCCAAATAAATCCAGCAAAGCATGAGCGAAAGGCTCAATTTGCACCCAAGAGAAGGAACTCTGAGCAAAAAGAGCTTGAAATTCAGCCGTAATTCCAAACAACGAAATCCGAACAATTGCTATTGGGCTCTGGAGCACCATGCGCCCACAGGTCGCAGCCCAAGCAATTATGATGAAAACCTTAAAGCGCTAACTCATGAGCGCTTGTCTTGAGGCTTCCATTTGGCATTTGCAACAGCGACCCGACCCGCAAATCCAGCCCCTGAAGACAGCGCTGAATCAATCCTCTACCCGAGCAAGGCTGAGCTGCTCAGCGCCTTGCCAGCCGAGCTCTCCAAGCTGAGCCCAGTGAAGTCATGGGCGAGCCTGGCCATGTCTTCTGGCCTTTCGCTTCTGGCCGTCGGCCTTGGAACCCTGATTCCGCTCTCGGCAGCCGCCATCCCCCTCTGGCTCCTCTACGGCGTGATCACCGGCACCATCTCGATGGGCTGCTGGGTGATCGCCCATGAATGCGGCCATCACGCCTTCCACCCCAACCGCCGGATTGAAGGCGTTGTGGGCTTTGTGCTGCACAGCATTTTGCTTGTGCCGTACTACAGCTGGGCCCACAGCCACGCGGTTCACCACGCCCACTGCAATCACCTGGAACAGGGAGAAACCCATGTTCCGCCGCGGGCAACATCACCGATGGGGCGAACCACCGAAAAGCTCAAGCAGAGGTTGAATCCCACCGTCTTCGGGATCATTTCTCTGTTCAATCACCTCGTGATTGGCTGGCAGCTTTATCTCTTCCTGGGCGCCACCGGCGGCGAGGACTACGACTCCCCCACCTCTCATTTCTGGAATCGCAAGCGCAATTTCAACGGCAAACGCCGCCTTTTCCCTCAGTCCTTCGGCAAATGGATGCTGCGATCCAACCTGGGATTGCTCGCCATAATTGCCCTGTTGATCATCGCCTCTGTGCAGTTTTCCCTGCTCCGTGTGCTGTGCGTCTATGGCCTGCCCTACCTGGTGATCAACATGTGGCTGACCACCTACACCTGGCTGCAGCACACCAACACCGATATCCCTCACTTCTCCAACGAAACCTGGACTTGGTCGAAGGGTGCCCTGCAAACGGTTGATCGTCCCTACGGGCCCATCCTCAACCTGCTGCACCATGGAATCGGCTCAACCCACGTGTGCCATCACGTGAATTCATCGATTCCGCATTACAACGCCTGGCGTGGAACTCAACTGCTGAGGCAGAGGTTCCCTGAGCTGGTGCGCTACGACTCCACACCGATCCACAAAGCGCTGTGGAGGATTGCCACCCGCTGTGGTGGCGCTGTGTACCAGAACCCAAGCGATCGGGCCTTCTACTACTGAAGTGCGGAGGCCCCACAACAAGTGGGGCACACGGCTTAACCAGCAACAACGTCCCTGAGCCAGGCCGCCGCCAGCTGGTCGCCCCAGCAGCCGTCGCGGCCATGGAAGCCGTTGTGCCCTCCCCGTGGCGTGAACAAGGTGCGAATCGCAGCCTCCGGCGGCAGCGCCTCTGCGAGATCCATTGCAGAGGAAGCAGGAACCCAAGGATCATCCAGGGCCTGCAGCAGCAAGGTGGGCGGCATCGCTTTACAGGCGGGCACCAGATGCTGCAGGGGTGAAGCCTCGCGGTAGTAGGCCTCCACATCAGCAAACCCCCAGCGGGGAGCCGTCACGGCACTGTCGAAATCACGAATCGAACGAGGGGGCGTCGCCTGCAGCTTGGCTTCCTCGTCGGCGCTCACCCCAAAGGGATCTGCCAGGGTCTGACGCACCAACCGCTTGAGCAGCCAGCGTTGGTAAACCCGATTGCGCGGTCGCTCGATCGAGGCGCTGCAGGCCGCCAGATCCAGGGGACTGCTGGCACAGAAGAGGCCATCAAGCACACCGGGGGAAGCCAGAGCGGCATTGAGCAGCATCGTGCCGCCCAGGGAGATGCCTGCCCCCAGCAGTGGGCGACCCGCCGCCAAGCTTCGGGCCCGAGCAATCACCGGCAGCAGATCGCTGTTGCAGCGTGCTGCATACGTGCCACCCGCAAGGTGGCGGCCTGGATCAGCACCGCGCAGGTTGAGGCGCAGCACTGCAAAACCGGCGGCCTGGAGCGTCACACCCATCCGCCTCAGGCCTTCCCGGGAACTGGATCCACCCAGCCCATGGAGCAGCAAAACCAAGCCTTTGGGGTCCCCTTCCGGCAGATCGAGCAGGGCCAGCAACGACCCGGCAGCCGCCGCTCCACTGGGCAGGGCTGGCACGGGAATTTCAATCGGAACCCCTTGATCGTGGGGGAGATCCACCTCGCGCAGGGTGTCGCGCAGGGTTTGCAGGTCACCGCCAATCCAGGGCCAGCGCTGCTCAAACGACGGAACCCCCAGCCGCTCCCGCAGCTGGGGGTTATCCACGCCGCGGGCCATCACTTCTTGCCCAGTCCCAGATCCTTGAGTTCCACCAGGAGATCGCCAAGCACCTTCTTGGCATCGCCGAACAGCATCGAGGTGTTGGCCAGCTCGAACAGATCGTTCTTGATGCCGGAGTAGCCAGCGCTCATGCCCCGTTTCACCACGAACACCGTGCGGGCGTCCTGCACATCCAGAACGGGCATGCCGTAGAGCGGCGAATTGGGGTCGTTCTTGGCCTGGGGATTGACCACATCATTGGCACCCAGCACCAACACCACGTCGGTGGCAGGGAACTCGGGATTGATCTGATCCATCTCCTGCAGCTGCTCGTAGGGCACATCGGCCTCAGCCAGGAGCACGTTCATGTGACCCGGCATACGACCGGCCACCGGGTGAATGGCATAGGCCACATCGATACCAGCGCTCTCCAGCACCCGAGTCACTTCCCTGAGCGTGTGTTGCGCCTGAGCCACGGCCAAGCCATAGCCCGGAACAATCACCACCCGTTCAGCGGCCTCAAGGGTGAGAGCGCACTCCTCAACACTGCAGCTGGTGATGTTGGTGTATTCACCGCCGCCACCGCCTGCAGCGGTCGTGGCACCCAGGGCGCCACCGAACAGCACAGACACCAGGGAACGGTTCATGCCGTTGCACATCACCTGGGTGAGGATCAGGCCAGCAGCACCAACCATGGCGCCGGCCACGATCAGCAACTGGCTGCCCACCACGAAACCGGCAGCAGCGGCAGCCACACCGGAATAGCTGTTCAGCAGGGAGATCACCACGGGCATGTCGGCGCCGCCGATCGGCAGCGTCACCCCGATTCCCAGCAGCCCGGAGGCCACCACCAGCAGCCAGAGGCCCGTGCTCGAATCAGCGTTGCGCAGCATCTCAACGGCACCCACAAGGGATGCCACCGCCAGCGCAATATTCACGGCGTGGCGCGCCTTGCTCTGCATCCAAGCCGGCGTGGACAGCCAACCCTGCAGCTTGGCCATGGCCACGATCGAGCCGGTGAAGGTGATCGCACCCACGAACACGGAGACAACGATCGACACCACGGCCACAGGGCCTGCCGCATCGAGGGCCGCCGGGTAAAGCGCAGCAGCCAGAGCCACCAGCAGTGACGACATGCCACCGCAGCCGTTGAAGAGGGCGACCGTCTCCGGCATCGAGGTCATCGGCACCCGCTGGGCGGTGATGGCGCCGAGCACACCACCCACCAACGTTCCGGCGATGATCCAGGTCCAGGCGGCGATGCTGATGCCGCTGGTGCCGAGGTAGTTGATCAGCAGACCCAGCACCGCAAGGCCCATGGCCACAGCGGCCAGCTGGTTGGCGCCCCTGGCGGAACGCACCTTGGAGAGACCTTTGATGCCGAGGGCCAGCAGCAGAACCGCAACCAGCTCGATCGCGTATTTGAGAAGGTCAGTCATCAGCGGTTCTCCTTGCGAGCAGGCTTGCGGCTGAACATGGCCAGCATGCGATCGGTCACGAGGAAGCCACCGATCACGTTGAACAGGGCAAAGCCCAGCGAGACGGAACCGAGCAGCAACAGCACGGTGTTGTCGCCGGCTTTGATGATGGCGGTGAGTGCTGCCAACACGGTGATGCCCGAGATGGCATTGGCACCACTCATCAAAGGAGTGTGCAGGGTGGGGGGAACCTTGCCGATCAGCTCCAGCCCAAGCAGGCTGCCAAGCAGGAGAACCCAGAGGAATTCAACAAACATCAGTTGGCACCTGGGGTAAGGACATCGCCACGACGGATGGTGCCGTCCTGGGCGATCAGACAGCCGGCGATCAGTTCATCCTCGGGATCAAGGCTGAGGACGCCGTCCTTCAAGGTGGGCTCCAGCAGAGCCACGAGGTTGCGGGCGTAGAGCGCACTGGCGTGATTGGGAACACTGCAGGGCAGGTCGTTACCACCGATCAGCTTCACACCCTTGCGATCCACGGTCTTGCCAGGAACGGTGTCGGCACAGTTGCCGCCCTGGGCCACGGCCAGATCCACCACCACCGCGCCGGGGCGCATCCGATCGAGCATGTCCTCGCTGATCAGACGCGGAGCGCGGCGGCCGGGCACCTGGGCGGTGCAGATGGCCACGTCGGCCTCCGCCAGCTGATCCGACAGCTGCTGACGCTGGGCCGCCAGGAAGGCATCGGAGGCCTGTTTGGCATAGCCACCGGATTCCGAAGGCTTGTCCTCCATTTCCGGAGGCTCAATGAAACGGGCGCCGAGGGATTCCACCTGCTCCTTCACCGCAGGTCTGATGTCACTGACGTACACGACAGCACCCAGACGGCGCGCCGTGGCCACGGCCTGAAGGCCGGCCACACCGGCTCCAAGAATCACCACCTTGGCCGGCTGAACGGTGCCCGCCGCCGTCATCAGCATCGGGAAGTAACGGTCCAGCGCGGCGGAGGCCAGCAGCACAGACTTGTAGCCCGCGATGTTGGCCTGGGAAGACAGCGCATCGGCGGACTGCGCCCGGCTGATCCGGGGCAACAGCTCGAGCGCCATGGCTGAAAGGCCGCTGCGCTTCAGGGCGGCCGTCAGCTCTTCGTTGGCGTAGGGAGACAGCAGACCCACCACCAGCGCTCCCTGGCGCAGGCAGGCCAGGGTGGCTGCGCTCGGCGATTGAACGCAGAGGAGAACGTCGGCCTGACCCCAGGCCGACGTGTCTCCTTTCTCAATGAGATCTGCACCCTGCTCGGCGTAGGCCTCATCGAGGTAACCGGAAGGGGTACCGGCTCCGCATTCGACTGCGACGCTGCAGCCCAATGAGATGAATTTTTTGACCGTGTCCGGCGTTGCCGCGACCCGGGTTTCTCCCGGTGTCGACTCCACCGGTATCAGAAGTCTGGGCAAGGCGAACACATCCACCGACCCAAGCGAGGTTACGAGGTCGCCTTCTCGCGATCAGGAACCTTCCTGAAGAAAGGCCCTCAGTTCTGTCGCTCTTGCTACGTGAAGTGCACCCTCTGTGCTCCCCATGGGCCTCAGCGCAATCGAGTGTCCGGACGGCCTCTGCCACAGCCACCACGGTGGCCATGCCGTTGAACGAGAAACCATGCAGTCCACCCTCCAGTTGCACGGCAAAGACTGGTGTGAACGGCTGGCGGAGCGGATTTATGAAATCTCCGTCGACACCTTTTCGCAAAGCGTGATGCCGAGCCTGCACACGGCCGGCTGGCAGCGACGCCATCTCGACTGGGAGTTCAAGCTCAACGACGGCGAGAGCGAACCCGATCGCACCCTGGTGGACGGGATGATCAACGCCACGGAAAGCTTCCTGCGCAGCAGCGAGGTGCACCGCCTGTTCATCCAGGAACTCGTGCAGGGCACCTTCGCGGAGGCCGAAAACGACGACCTGCGCATTCAGGCGGTGCGCACCTTGGTGGAGACCGAGATCGTGGCGATGCTTGAGGAGCACAAAGAGGAGCTGCTGGATCGGCTCGCTCAGCAGCTGCTGGACACCGCCAAGGGGGATTTCACGGCAGCTCGCTCCGCCTCGGAGGAGGCCTTGAAGGAGGTGGAGCACCTGGTGGTTAACCACGCCGAAGCGCTCTGAAGCAGGCGCTCTACAGCAAGCGCTGAGGATCCAAGACTTGCTGCCGGATCAGACGATCGGCAGCACTTCCTGTTCGAGGCCGGCGGCCCCGTTCACCTCTCCGCGGCGGTGCAGGACGCGGGCCCGAAGAATCAACGGATCGATGTCGCATTCGAGTTGCCAGCAGCCATCGAGCTGGTCGCGCTGCTGATCGAGGGGGCTGCTGAAGAAACGACGTTGGGCCATGGCGATGGGCGGGACCCGATCCCGATGGAGCTGATGGCCGGACGGTAGAGATGCCACGGCGCAAAGGAATGGTTAAAAAGACTCATCTTCCCGGGAGGTGATATCTCAGCCGTCAGCTTCAACCTCCCGGCCAGGCAAACCACGAACGAGGTCCAGGCCCGCCAGGTTCAACCAAGACAAGTTCAACCAAGGCACGTTCAACCAAGACACGTTCAACCAAGACAGTGGCAGCAACAGCTGATCCAGCTGCTGCGGCGCAGGCTCGAGCTCGAGGGCAGCAGCCGCGACCTGCTGGTGTTTGCCGGCCCCGGGGCAGGCAAAACCCTCGGGGCCTTGCTGGGATTCCGCGCCATGCGCGATCAAGGCCGGCTGGACCATTTCCTGGTCTTCTGCCACCGAACCTCAATCCTCAATCAATGGAAATCCGCCGCGGCGCGTCTTGGCTTGCGGCTGGAGGAGTGGCCCTGCCCGCCGGAGCAAAGCCAGGACGCCGATGGCTTGTTGGTGACCTATCAGGGGGCCGGTCGCCAGCGCGAGGCTTTGGGGGCACGACTCGTGCAATGGGGCCTGAGCTCCTGCATGGCGATCGCCGATGAGGCCCATCATCTCGGCGTTGATCCCGACGAACCGGATGCCACCGCCTGGGGGCAGACCTTTCTGGAGCTGACCGGCAGCGTGCGGCTGCGCCTGGGGCTCACGGGCACCCCCTTTCGTGCCGACAACCTGGCGTTCTGCGCCGCCCGGCGCATGCGTGTGCGGCTCGATGACGGCGGGTGGGTTGAGCAGATCCGACCGGATCTCTGCGTTGAACCCAGGGACTTGATCGCCGCAGGGGATGTGCGCCCCCTGGAGTTCCGTTTTCAGGACGGCTGGGTGGAACACAGCCGCGAAGGACAACCCGACCGCGACGTTTCCCCCCTCTCGGCGGAACAACGGGAAAGCTGGCGCGCGCGAAACCTGCGTCGCGCCATCCGCCTGGCCGACAGCAGCAGCATTGGCCAGCAGGTGCTGCTGCGCGCCCAGCAGAAGCTGAACCTGTTGCGTGAGCGACAGCCGCAGGCTGCTGGTCTTGTGATCGCCCGCGACATCAGCCACGCCGAAGCCATCAGCCGGGTGTTGATTGACGACGGCAACCGAGTGGAGTTGATCCATTCCCAGAGTCCCCAAGCTACGGAGCGCTTGAACGCCTTCCAAAGCGGTGACGCCGATTGGCTGGTGAGCATCGACATGTGCGCGGAAGGCTTTGATGCGCCACGTCTGCGG
The DNA here is from genome assembly GCF_014279895.1 of Synechococcus sp. M16.1. Classification (NCBI taxonomy): domain Bacteria; kingdom Bacillati; phylum Cyanobacteriota; class Cyanophyceae; order Synechococcales; family Synechococcaceae; genus Synechococcus; species Synechococcus sp. M16.1. The sequence continues at coordinate 1,506,735 of NZ_CP047954.1, forward strand.
GTGGTGGCCTACCTGACCACCGTGGTGACCCGAAGCCGTTTCGTGCAGGGCATCACCCGGGCCGTGCGGATGACGCCCGAACTGGCCGCCCGCGAAGCCATTCCCAGAGAAGCCTCCTACGTCTTTGCTCCAGCAGACCCACTGCTGATGGACTACGCCCGCTCATGGTCGGTGGCCGAGCCCTATGTGCTGCGGCCTCAGGAGCAGGAGGCCGAAGACGAGCAGCCGGGGGTTGGAACATGGCGCGGACCGAGCCTTCCCCTGGAAGCGGTGGAGGACGGAGCCGGTGCCGTGATCCGGCTGAAAACGCCCGAATTGCCCGCTTTTTTGCAGCGCTGAGCACAGCATTGGCCAGAGGAAAATGCGAACTTGTGCAAATGGGCGCCCTCAAAGGGACCCCTGGTCCGCCAACCTGATCAACAACGAGGAGAGAGCCATGGATGCCGCAATGGAACGCCGGATCGTCGTTGCAACAGGCTGGGCATCCACGCGCATCGCAGTCCTGGACAAGGAAGAGCGCTATGAAGACAGTTATGCGATAACGCAAGAATTCTGCGAGTGGATCACAACCATCGGCGAAAACATGGAGATGCTCGAGGCCAATGTTTTGGCGGCTCCGCGCAACCCGAGCAAACGGCGCCCGATTCACGACCCAAGCTCCAACGACTCACAAGTTGAAATCTGAAGTTTTTCTTAAATTCCTCGAAACTTCATTCATTCATTTCCAAGCCTTTGCTCACGTCGGCTTCCAACAGGGCTTTAGATTTAACTCATAGTCAATTCGCTTAAGCGGTGGGTCAAGATGGTACGGATCACGTCGAAAACCTGGTCATTGTTGGGTCGGGGCCAGCCGGGTACACAGCCGCCATCTACGCAGCACGAGCCAACCTGCAACCGCTGCTGATCACTGGGTTCCAGCGCGGTGGCATCCCCGGTGGCCAGCTGATGACCACCACCCATGTGGAGAATTTTCCGGGCTTCCCTGATGGTGTGCTCGGGCCCGACCTGATGGACCTTATGAAGTCCCAAGCCGTGCGTTGGGGCACCCAACTGCTGGAAGCAGATGCCGACAGCATTGATCTCAGCTCCAAGCCTTATTGCATTGAGGTGGAAGGCCAGACCATCCGCACCCACGCCCTGGTGATCGCCACCGGCGCCAGTGCCAACCGCCTCCAACTTCCCTCAGAGCAAACCTTCTGGAGCAAAGGCATCAGCGCCTGTGCGATCTGTGACGGCGCCACACCGCAGTTCCGCAATGAGGAACTCGCCGTGGTGGGCGGCGGCGACTCCGCCTGCGAGGAGGCGGTGTACCTCACCAAGTACGGAAGCCATGTGCATCTGGTGGTGCGCTCCGACAAGCTCCGCGCCAGTGCCGCGATGGCTGATCGGGTGTTGGCCAACGACGCGATCACGGTGCACTGGAACAGCGAAATCGAGGACGTGAGCGGGGACGACTGGATGCAGTCGATGACCCTGCGCAATCGCATCGAGGCCAGTTCATCCACCATCGCCGTTAAGGGGCTCTTCTATGCCATCGGCCACACCCCCAACACCGATCTGCTTCAGGGGCAAATCGATCTGGACGACAAGGGTTACCTGACAACGCAACCCGGACGACCGGAAACATCCATGGAAGGCGTTTTCGCGGCCGGCGATGTGGCCGATGCCGAATGGCGACAGGGCATCACCGCAGCTGGCAGCGGCTGCAAGGCGGCCTTGGCAGCGGAGCGCTGGCTGAGTCACCACAACCTGGCCACCCGGGTGCAGCGTGAGCAGGTGGAGCCGGCGGTGGCCGAACGCCCGGTCAATGTGGATGTCACCACGGAAGCCACCTACGACCCCCAAGGGCTTTGGCAGAAAGGGAGCTTTGCCCTGCGCAAGCTGTATCACGACAGCGCCAAGCCGCTGCTGGTGATTTACACCTCACCGAGTTGTGGACCTTGCCACGTGCTGAAACCCCAGTTGCAACGAGTGATTGAAGAACTGGATGGATCCGCCCAAGCCGT